>NZ_CP119967.1:5032500-5332500 GCF_029543085.1 Pseudomonas sp. A34-9
CTGAAAATGGCCGAATACGGCGTTCCTGGCCTGAGCTTCATGGTCCGTTACGTCAATGGCTGGAACATCGACGGCACCAACACTCCGACCGTCAGCTCTTATACCGGCGCTTACGGCGAAGACGGCAAACATCACGAAACCAACTTTGAAGCCAAGTACGTTGTTCAAAGCGGTCCGGCAAAAGACCTGTCTTTCCGCATTCGCCAAGCGTGGCACACTGCTAACGCTGACGAAGGCGAAGGAGATGTCAAAGAGTTCCGCCTGATCACCGAATACCCACTGAACATCTTGTAATCGTCAGTGGTTAGTTTGGAAGCATAAAAAAAGGCCCATCTTGCGATGGGCCTTTTTTATTGCCTGTCACTTGCAATAGTTGCCTGACCGACAAGTCAGGCAATTAATTAGCAACCTATCATTGTGTTACCGAATCCTGCACCACACGAATCACGCGTTGCGGAAAAGGAATATCAATGCCGGCAGTCTTTAAACGATCACGCGACTGTTCGTTAAACATGAACATCACGTCCCAGTAATCTGCAGTTTTAACCCACACACGCAGCGAAACAGTGATCGAACTGTCGCCCAAGGTCGAAATCACGGCCTGTGGCGCCGGGTCCTGCAGCACGCGTTCATCCTTGGCCAAATCCAGCAACACCTGACGGGCCTTTTGCAGATCGGCCTCGTAATCCACGCCGACATCAAACACAACCTTGCGAGTCGGCTGACGGTTGGTGTTGGTAATGATGCCGTTCGACAGGTTGCCGTTTGGCACGATGATGGTTTTGTTGTCGCCGGTACGCAGCACGGTGTGGAAAATCTGAATGCTGTCGACCGTACCCGACACACCTTGCGCTTCGATCCAGTCGCCGATCCGGAACGGACGGAACAGCAGAATCAGCACGCCACCGGCGAAGTTCGCCAGGCTGCCCTGCAAGGCCAGACCGATGGCCAGACCGGCAGCACCGATCGCGGCAACGAACGAAGTGGTTTCGACACCGATCATCGAAGCGACGCTGACGATCAGCAGCACTTTGAGAATGATGTTCGCCAGGCTGCTGATAAAACCTTGCAGCGCCAGATCGGCGTTACGCAGGGCCAGCAGACCACCGAGTTTTTGCGTGACCTTGTTGATCAGCCACCAGCCGATGGCCAGGGTAATCACTGCCAGCAGCACGCGGCTGCCGTATTCCATGATCATCGGGATCCACGCCTGGGATGCCTTGACCAGGTTGTCCACCTCAGCATTCAAATCCATGTTCTATCTCCTGATTTCCGGCTTCCCGGGCTGTAAAAAATCAGCGGCAGAAAGACCGAACCCACTGGGGCTCAATCGTTTCTGCCGTTGCTTGGGCCTCGGACGCTGAAAACGCCGAGAGGTTCCCCGACCGGAAAGCTTAGTCGCGGAAGTTGTTGAACTGCAGTGGCATGCCGAACTCTTTGGCCCGCAGGGCAGCGATGGCCTCTTGCAAGTCATCACGCTTCTTGCCGGTCACACGCACTTGCTCGCCCTGAATGGCGGCCTGCACTTTGAGTTTGGCGTCTTTGATGTGGCCGACGATCTTCTTCGCCAGCTCCTTGTCGATGCCTTCCTTGAGGATGGCGTCCTGCTTCATCAGCTTGCCCGAAGCGTACGCATCTTTGACTTCAAGGCACTGCACGTCGATCTTGCGCTTGACCAGCGCCAGCTTGAGGATTTCGATCATCGCTTCCAGCTGGAACCCGGCTTCGGCAGTCAGGCTGACGGTCAGGTCCTTTTCCTTGAACTCGAAGCTGCCTTTGCCTTTCAGGTCATAACGACGATCGAGTTCCTTCACGGCGTTCTCGACCGCGTTGGTGAGTTCGTGTTTGTCCAGTTCGGATACCACGTCGAACGACGGCATGTAATCTCTCCAATAAAAAGGCGCGCTCGATGTGGATGGAGCGCGCTTGGCTTGCGGTTAAAATCGGGCTCATTATAACGGGTCTTTTCCCACCGATACGGCGAGCCGCACATGCCTGTACGCAATCGAGCAAAAAACTGATGTCCACTCCCTGGCATGTATTGGGCGCCGGCAGCCTCGGCACGCTTTGGGCCACACGTCTGGCCCGGGGCGGTTTGCCGGTCAGACTGATCGTGCGTGACACCGAGCGCTTGCGCAGCTATGAGGCGGCGGGCGGATTGACCCTGGTCGAACAAGGGCAGGCCAGCACCTATGCGGTGCCGGGCGAGACACCGGACAGCCCCGAGCCGATTCGCCGTTTACTGGTCGCGTGCAAGGCCTACGACGCCGAAAGCGCCGTCGCACGCCTCGCCCCGCGCCTGAGCGCCGACGCCGAGGTGATCCTGTTGCAAAATGGCCTCGGCAGTCAGGACGCCGTGGCCACGCGAGTGCCACAGGTGCGCTGCATCAGCGCCTCCAGTACTGAGGGTGCGTTTCGCGATGGCGACTGGCGTGTGGTGTTTGCCGGCCACGGCTTCACCTGGCTCGGCGACGCTGGCCATCCCGTCGCGCCGATCTGGCTGGACGATCTGGATGCCGCGAAAATCCCCCATGAATGGAGCACCGATATCCTCACGCGGCTGTGGCGCAAACTGGCGCTCAACTGTGCGATCAATCCGTTGACGGTAGTGCATAACTGCCGCAACGGCGGATTGCAGGAACATCACTGCGAAGTCGCCACGCTGTGCGGCGAACTGGCCGAGCTGCTGGAGCGTTGCGGCCAGCCGGCCGCCGCCGACAATCTGCAACAGGAAGTCGAACGGGTGATCCACGCGACCGCCGCCAACTACTCGTCGATGTATCAGGACGTCGCCAATCAACGCCGCACCGAGATCAGCTATTTATTGGGCTATGCCTGCAAAGTCGCCGCGCGCCACCAGTTGAACCTGCCGCACCTCAATCAATTGCAGCAGCGCCTGGTCACTCATCTGCACAGCCGCGGATTGCCCAGCGACTGAGCAGCGGCTACGCTGGCCACTTGTTCCTTTGTTGCGATAAACCTGATGCCATTGCGCCAGCGTCTCGAAAACCTGCCGGTCGGCCAGAAACTGCTGGCCGCCCTGTTGGTGCTGTTGACCACTGTTCTGCTGGTCGCCAACCTGACCTTTATCAGCGCCGCCTATTACATCTCTCAGGAAAGCATGGCCCCGCAGGCCTTGCAAACTATCGGCCGGCTGATTTCCAACCCGAGCCTGGTCAGCGAAGCCCTGCAATCACCGCAAAGCGCCGAGCGTCTGCTCAAGGAACTCGACAGTTACTCGCCGCTGCGCGCCGCCGCGCTGTATGACGGCAAGGGCGAACGGCTGGCGCAAGTCCAGCGTGGCGAGAAGCTCAACCTGCCGGAGCGCTATCGGCACATTGAAGCCTGGCAACTGACTGAATTTCGCAGCAACCAGTTGATCACCCTGCCCCGCCCCGGCACCGCGCCGGGCCATCTGTTGCTGGTGGCCAGTAGCGAACTGCCGATGGCGTTCTACACCGGCACCCTGACGGCGAGCCTCGGCATCCTGATTTTCAGCGTGCTGTTGTGGCTGGTGATTGCCCGGCAGATCAAACGCCTGATCACCCGGCCGATTCATCAACTCGAGGAATTGTCGCGCCAGGTGACCCGCGAGGAGAACTACGCCCTGCGCGCTTCGCGCGGCAACCATGACGAAATCGGCAGCCTCGCCGAAGCGTTCAACACCATGCTGTCGCGCATCGAAGCCCGCGAGCAGCAGCTCAAGCGCGCCCGCGATGACTCGCAAGCCGCTTATGATCAGGCGCAGGGTCTGGCCGAGGAAACCCGCCACACCAACCGCAAGCTGGAACTGGAAGTCCAGGTGCGCAGCAAGATCGAGAAGAAGCTCACCGGTTTCCAGAACTACCTCAACAGCATCATCGACTCGATGCCCTCGGCGCTGATTGCCCTCGACGAGCAACTCTACGTCACCCAGTGGAACCAGGAAGCCAGCGCCCTCTCCGGCACGCGACTCGACGAGGCGCTGAACCAGCCAATTTTCCTTGCCTTCGAACCACTCAAGCCGTTTCTGCCGCAGCTCAAGCAGACCGTCGAGCAGCACACCGTGGCGAAAATCGAGCGAGTAACCTGGCTCAAAGACGACGAGCCCAAGCATTACGCGCTGACGTTTTATCCGCTGATGGGCGGTGCCGGGCGTGGCGTGGTGATCCGCATCGATGACATCACCCAGCGTCTGTCGCTGGAAGAAATGATGGTGCAGTCGGAGAAAATGCTCTCGGTCGGCGGTCTTGCCGCCGGCATGGCCCACGAAATCAACAACCCGCTAGGCGCGATCCTGCACAACGTGCAGAACATCCGGCGGCGCCTGTCCGCCGATCTGCCGAAGAACCTCGAAACCGCCGAGCAACTGGGCATCGAACTGGACACCGTGAACCGCTACCTGCAGGGCCGGGAAGTGCCGCAACTGCTCGATGGCATTCAACAGGCCGGCGCCCGCGCGGCGAAAATTGTCACGCACATGCTCAGCTTCAGCCGTCGCAGCACCCGACAAATGGCGCCGTGCGATCTGCCGGCGCTGATCGATCAAGCCGTGGAAATCGCCGGCAACGACTTCGATCTGGCCATCGGTTTCGACTTCAAGGGGCAAGCGATCATCCGCCAGTTCGACCCGGCGCTCGGCCCGGTGCCGGGCACTGCCAATGAACTGGAACAGGTGCTGCTCAATCTGCTGAAGAACGCCGCGCAAGCGATCCACCAGCGCGAAGATAGCCGCGAACCGGGGCGGATAATCCTGCGCACCCGGCTCAATCCGCCCTGGGCCGAAATTCAGGTCGAGGACAATGGCATCGGCATGAGCGAGAACGTGCGCAAGCGCACCTTCGAGCCGTTCTTCACCACCAAGGAAATCGGCCAGGGCACCGGGCTTGGCTTGTCGGTGTCGTACTTCATCATTACCAACAATCACAAAGGGCAGATGGAGGTGCAGTCAGCACCGGGCCAGGGTACGTGTTTCACCTTGCGCCTGCCGCTGACGCAACCGCTGCCCATCGCTGCCGAAACCAATCCATTATCGAGGTAACCCATGGGCTTTCGCCTGTCGAAAATCTATACCCGCACCGGTGACAAAGGCGAAACCGGCCTGGGCGATGGCCGCCGCGTCCCCAAGGACCACCCACGCATCGAAGCGATTGGTGAGGTCGATACGCTGAACAGTCAGGTCGGCGTGCTATTGGCCGGGTTGATTGCCGAGCGTGAGGCCTATCCGGGACTGAATGAACTGATCGAGGTGCTGGCGCCTTGTCAGCATCGGTTGTTCGATCTCGGTGGTGAGCTGGCGATGCCGGAATATCAGGCGTTGAACGCGGCGGAAATCGAGCGGCTGGAAACGGCGATCGATGTGTGGAATGAAGAGTTGGGGCCGCTGGAGAATTTCATTTTGCCGGGCGGGTCGATGTTGATTGCCCAAGCGCATGTGTGTCGCAGTCTGGCGCGCAGTGCCGAGCGGCGTTGTCAGCATTTGAATGCACTTGAGCCGTTGGCAGGCGTTGGGCTAGCGTATATCAATCGGTTGTCGGATTTGTTGTTTGTCGCGGCGCGCTTGATTGCGCGGCGGCAGGGGGTTGCGGAGATTCTCTGGCAACCGGCGGCCAGGCCCGCAGAAAAGTAGCGTCTGACAGGCCGCCTTCGCGAGCAAGCTCGCTCCCACAGTGGATTGCGTTCCTTCAGCTTGAATGCAGTCGAATGTGGGAGCGAGCTTGCTCGCGAAGAGGCCAGCAGCCTTTACAGTGATTCAGGCCAGAAGGCGCGAATCCCGGCTACACCTTGAGCGCCATGATTCCAGGCCTTCTCCCGCTCCGCCGGACCAACCCCGCCCAACAGAAACACCGGCTTACTGAAGCCCTCGATCAACGCCTCAGCCTGCTCCCAGCCCAAGGGCTGCGCATCCGGGTGAGTCAAGGTTGGTTGCACCGGCGACAGCGTGACGAAATCCACGCCCATCTGCTCGGCCAGCGCCAACTCTTCAGCGTTGTGGCATGAAGCCGCCAACCAGCGTTCCGCCGGCAGCGGGCGCCCGGCCGCCGCATATTTGCGCAGTTGCGCGGCAGTGATGTGCCAGCCGGCAGACGGGAAATCGCCAAGCCATTCGAATGGCCCCTTGATCATCAACTGCGCCTTGCCCGCACACAGGCCGGCCGCATCGACCGCCAGGTCGCGATACTTGGGGTCATAACCATTCGGCGCACGCAGCTGAATCAACTTGATCCCGCCGGCAATCGCCTTCTGGATACCGCGCAGCAACGCCGGGGTTTCCAGGTCCTCAGGGGTGATCAGGTACTCCGCCGGCAGACGCGCTGCTGCGACGATGGGCTGGTTGGCGGCCGGGAACTCGTAGTTCGCCAGTTCTTTCGCCGTGACCCAGACCAACGGCTGCCCTTCGGCACCGTGGGGTTCACCGGTGAAGGTCGACACTTCCCAGACATCCAGCAACACCTGTTTGTCGGGGTAATCGTGACGCACTTTGATCAGCGGTCGGGCGGCTCCAACGACGATGCCCAACTCTTCGTGCAGCTCACGGGCCAGTGCACTTTCGACCGACTCGTCGGCCTCGACCTTACCGCCGGGGAACTCCCACAGACCACCCTGATGCTGGGTGTCGGCGCGGCGGGCGATGAGGATTTTGCCGCTGTCGTCACGAATGACAGCAGCGGCGACGTGTACACGTTTCACGGATTCAACTCCTCCAGTCCAGCCTTTTGCCACGCCTTGAAGGCAGGCCATTGGTAGACGGTTTCAACATAGGCTTCATCGGCGGCCGGCAGCTTCACCTGATAAGTGCGCAGACGCACGGCAATCGGCGCGAAGAAGGCGTCGGCCAGACTCACACGGCCAAACAGGTAGGGGCCGCTTTCGGTGGCAGCGGCACGGCACTCGGCCCACAGCGCGAGCATGCGCTCGATATCAACCTTGACCTCCGGCGGAACCGGATTCAGTGGCGCGTCATGGTTGAGGTTGAACGGCATGTGATTGCGCATGGCGAAGAAGCCGCTGTGCATTTGTGCGCAGGCGGATCGGGCCTGGGCGCGGGCGAATATATCCGTCGGCCAGAGCTGCTCGGACGGGAACTGCTCGGCGAGGTACTCGGCGATGGCCAGCGAGTCGGCAATGGTCCCGCGTGCGGTTTGCAGTAGCGGCACCTTGGCGGTCGGCGAATGTTTGAGCATCAGTTCGCGGGTGTCGGGCCTGCCGAGTTTGATCAGCTCTTCGGTGTAGGGCGCACCGGTCAGCTCAACGGCCAGGGCGGCGCGCAGGGACCAGGAGGACAGCAGTTTGTCGCCGATGATCAGGTGCAGGGACATAAATGTGGCGCCTTTTCGTCAGGAGAATCAGGCCAGAATTCCTGGTGCCTGATGGGTCGTCATCGCGAGCAGGCTCACTCCTACAAGGGATCTGTGGCGTTCACAAAACTCCTGTAGGAGTGAGCCTGCTCGCGATGGCATCGACTCGGTCTCAGGTTAGATCAAGTGCGGTACTCAGCGTTGATCTTCACATACTCATGCGACAGGTCGGTGGTCCAGATGGTTTCGCTGCAGTCGCCGCGACCCAACTCGATACGGATGGTGATCTCTTCCTGCTGCATCACCGCCGAGCCCTGGGCTTCAGTGTAGGTCGCTGCGCGGGCGCCACGGCTGGCAATGCACACGTCGCCAAGGAACACGTCGATCTTGCTCACGTCCAGATCCGGCACGCCGGCACGGCCGACAGCGGCGAGGATGCGGCCCCAGTTCGGATCGGAGGCGAACAGCGCGGTCTTGATCAGCGGCGAGTGCGCCACGGTGTAGCCGACGTCGAGGCATTCCTGATGATTGCCGCCGCCATTGACTTCAACGGTGACGAACTTGGTCGCACCTTCGCCGTCACGCACGATGGCCTGGGCCACGTCCATGCACACTTCGAACACCGCTTGCTTCAGTTTGGCGAACAACTCGCCTTCAGCGCGGGTGATTTCCGGCAGTGCAGCCTTGCCCGTGGCGATCAACATGCAGCAGTCGTTGGTCGAGGTGTCGCCGTCGATGGTGATGCGGTTGAACGATTTATTGGCGCCGTCGAGCATCAAATTGTGCAGCACGTCGCGGGAGACTTTGGCGTCAGTGGCGATGTAGCCGAGCATGGTCGCCATGTTCGGGCGGATCATGCCCGCGCCTTTGCTGATGCCGGTGACGGTGATCGTCACACCGTCATGCTCGAACTGGCGGCTGGCGCCCTTCGGCAGGGTGTCGGTGGTCATGATGCCGGTGGCTGCGGCTTCCCAGTTGTTTTCCGACAGATCATCCAGCGCCGCTTGCAGTGCGCCTTCGATCTTCTCGACGGGCAGCGGCTCGCCGATCACACCGGTGGAGTACGGCAGGATCTGACTGGCATCGACGCCGGTCAGCTCAGCCAGTTTGGCGGTAGTGCGTTCGGCAGCGGCCAGGCCCGGCTCGCCAGTGCCCGCGTTGGCATTGCCGGTATTGGTCAGCAGATAACGCACGGCGTTCTGTACACGCTTCTTGGCCAGAATCACCGGCGCAGCGCAAAAGGCGTTCAAGGTGAACACGCCCGCCACGGTCGAACCTTCGGCGCAGCGCATCACAACGACATCTTTGCGCCCGGGGCGCTTGATGCCGGCCGAGGCGATACCGAGTTCAAAACCGGCAACCGGGTGCAACGTTGGCAAAGGACCAAGACCAACAGCCATGAATGCGCTCCTTACTCAATGATGTCAGCACCGCCACGCGCAGCGACGGTGGTTTAAATGGCAAAACGCCGCGACGGCAGAAGCCGGTCGCGGCGCGGGTATTTCAGCGATTGAAACGGGTTTTACTGGATCTGCCCGTGGCAATGCTTGAATTTCTTGCCCGAACCGCAGTAGCACAGTTCGTTGCGGCCCAGCTTCTGCTCGTTGCGAACCGGCGCGGTGGCGAGGGCCACATCGACCTCTTCACCGAGTATTTCCGGTTGCTCGAGACCTGGCGCTTCGGCGTGTTCGAACTGCATGCGGGCGGCCAAAGCTTCAGCTTCCTGACGCAGACGTTGCTCCTCGGCTTCCGGATCTTCGCGGCGCACCTGAACGTGCGACAGCACACGGATCGAGTCGCGCTTGATCGAATCGAGCAGTTCGGAGAACAACGTGAACGACTCGCGCTTGTATTCCTGCTTCGGGTTCTTCTGAGCGTAGCCACGCAAGTGGATACCGTGACGCAGGTGATCCATGGTCGACAGGTGGTCTTTCCACAGATCGTCCAGCACGCGCAGCACGATTTGTTTCTCGAAGGAGCGCAGTGCGTCGGCACCGGCCTGATCTTCTTTCTCGTTGTACGCCGCCATCAGCTCGGTCATGAGCTTCTCGCGCAGGGTTTCTTCGTACAGGTGATCGTCTTCGTCGAGCCATTGCTGGATCGGCAGTTTCACGCCGAAGTCGCTGGCAATCGACGCTTCCAGACCGGCTACGTCCCACTGCTCAGGCAGCGATTGCGGCGGAATGTGCGCGCTGACGGTGGCGTTGAGCACGTCTTGACGGAAATCGGCGATGGTTTCACCGATGTTGTCAGCGGCCAGCAACGTGTTACGCATGTGATAGATCACTTTACGCTGTTCGTTGTTGACGTCGTCGAACTCGAGCAGTTGCTTGCGAATGTCGAAGTTACGGCCTTCAACCTTGCGCTGCGCCTTCTCGATCGCGTTGGTCACCATGCGGTGCTCGATCGCTTCGCCCGGCTGCATGCCCAGGGCTTTCATGAAGTTCTTCACCCGGTCAGAGGCGAAAATGCGCATCAGGCTGTCTTCCAGCGACAGGTAGAAGCGGCTCGAACCGGCATCACCCTGACGGCCGGCACGGCCACGCAGCTGGTTGTCGATACGACGGGATTCGTGACGCTCGGACGCGATCACCTGCAAACCGCCGGATTCCAGCACTTGCTGGTGACGCTTCTGCCAGTCGGCCTTGATCTGGGCGATTTGCTCAGGGGTAGGGTCTTCCAGCGACGCAACTTCCACTTCCCAGTTACCGCCCAACAGGATGTCGGTACCACGACCGGCCATGTTGGTGGCGATGGTCAGGGCGCCCGGACGACCGGCCTGCGCGATGATCTCGGCTTCTTTTTCGTGGAACTTGGCGTTCAGAACCTTGTGCTCGATGCCTTCTTTCACGAGCAATGCGGACATGTGCTCGGAGGTTTCGATGGTGGCAGTACCCACCAGCACCGGACGACCGGCCGCCATGCTTTCCTTGATGTCCGCAACGATCGCCGCGTATTTCTCTTCGGCGGTCAGGAACACCAGGTCGTTGAAGTCTTTACGCGCCAACGGTTTGTTCGGCGGAATGACCATCACTTCCAGACCATAGATCTGGTGGAATTCGAACGCTTCGGTGTCAGCGGTACCGGTCATGCCGGACAGCTTGGTGTACAGACGGAAGTAGTTCTGGAACGTGGTCGAGGCCAGGGTCTGGCTCTCGGCCTGGATGTTCAGGCCTTCTTTGGCTTCGATGGCCTGGTGCAGGCCTTCGGACAGACGACGACCCGGCATGGTACGACCGGTGTGTTCGTCGACCAGTACGACCTGGCCGTCCTGCACGATGTATTCGATGTTGCGATTGAACAGCTTGTGCGCACGCAGCCCGGCATACACGTGGGTCAGCAGGCCCAGGTTATGTGCCGAGTACAGGCTCTCGCCTTCAGCCAGCAGGCCGACGCGGGTGAGCATGTCTTCGATGAACTGGTGACCGGCTTCGTTGAGTTCGACCTGACGGGTCTTCTCGTCAACGGTGTAGTGGCCAGCCTTGGTGACTTCGCCTTCGACTTCTTCAACGTGCAGTTCCAGCTGCGGGATCAGTTTATTGATCTCCATGTACAGCTTGGAGCTGTCCTCGGCCTGACCGGAGATGATCAGCGGGGTACGCGCTTCGTCGATGAGGATGGAGTCGACTTCGTCGATCACGGCAAAGTTGAGTTCGCGCTGGAATTTTTCTTCCATGCTGAACGCCATGTTGTCGCGCAGGTAGTCGAAACCGAATTCGTTGTTGGTGCCGTAGGTGATGTCGGCGGCGTACGCCAGACGTTTCTCTTCCGGCGGCTGGAACGGCGTCACGACGCCGACGGTCAGGCCGAGGAATTCGTACAGCGGGCGCATCCAGTTGGCGTCACGACGCGCCAGGTAGTCGTTCACCGTCACAACGTGCACGCCCTTGCCGGACAGTGCGTTGAGGTAAACGCCCAGGGTCGCTACGAGGGTTTTACCCTCACCGGTGCGCATTTCGGCGATCTTGCCTTCGTGCAAGGTCATGCCACCGACGAGCTGCACGTCGAAGTGGCGCATACCCATGATGCGCTTGCCGGCTTCGCGGGCGACCGCAAAGGCTTCTGGCAGCAGCTTGTCGAGGGTTTCCCCTTTGGCGATGCGGGCCTTGAACTCATTGGTCTTGGCGCGCAATTGATCGTCCGAAAGGGCCACCATTTGCTCTTCGAAGGCATTGACGAGCTGCACCGTCTTGAGCATGCGTTTGACTTCACGCTCGTTCTTGCTTCCAAAAAGTTTCTTTAACAAAGGCGCAAACATATCGGCAGGATCTTCCACACTAAAGGGATGGAGGGCGGCCCCGTGAGCGTCGCCCGTGCAGCCCTCATGGCCGCATGCGAACGAGCATTCTACCCGGAAACGGAAGTGAGGAAAGTGGCGATATTCCACGATGCTGGCACTGCGCTTTGACGGGGCTCACTTAAAATAGGGGCGTTTTGCTCAACTTCAAGTCATACAAGGCAGAAGTTAGTCGTTGATTTAATGGGTAAAGCGGGGGCAAAAGCAATGGGCGAGTGAGTTTGGCCTTTCTGCTACCATGGCGATTCTGTTACTTCAGGTGTTCGATCATGGCATTTCGCCCTCTTACGGCCAAAGCACCCGCCGTTCTCTTGCGCGAAGCCAAGCCGCTCAAAGCCATCCTCGGCCATGCCCAGCGCCTGGGCCATTTACAACGCCTGCTCGAAAGCCAATTGCAGCCCGCCGCCCGCGAACATTGCCATGTAGCGTCGTGGCGTGAGGGCAGTTTGTTGCTGATCGTCACCGACGGCCACTGGGCCACGCGTCTGCGTTACCAGCAAAAACGCTTGCAGCGGCAATTGCAGATGTTTGATGAGTTCGCCAGTCTGACGCGGATTCTGTTCAAGGTGCAGCCGCCGACGGTGCAGCGCGGCGCGACCGGGCATACGATGGATTTGTCGACGGATGCAGCGGCGACCATTCAGGCCACGGCGGACGGAATCACTGATCCTGGGTTGCGCGCGGCGCTTGAGCGCCTGGCCGCGCACGCGAAAGACAAATCCTGAAAGCAAAGTCAAAAGATCGCAGCCTGCGGCAGCTCCTACAGGAGAAATGCATCCCAACTGTAGGAGCTGCCGAAGGCTGCGATCTTTGCTTTTAGCGGCGCTTGCTGCCGCCGAGCAAGGAGCCCATCAGGCCACGCACCAATTGTTTGCCCAGGTTGTTGGCAGCCTGGCGCATGGCCGATTTCAGCGCCTGCCCCGCCGCCGTACCGAGAAACTCTCCTGCCCTGTCGGCCAGGCTTGGCTCCTCAGCCGCAGGCTTCCCTGCCGGTGCTTCGGCCTCCGGCGCCAGCCCTTTGCGTCCCATCAGAATTTCATACGCCGACTCCCGATCGATCGGTTTGTCATAGCGCCCCTTGAACGGCGAACCGGCAATCAACACCGTGCGCTCGGTTTCGGTCAACGGCCCGATCCGCGATTGCGGCGGCGCGACCAGCACGCGCTGAACCATTTCCGGCGTGCCTTTCTCGGTCAGCGTGCCGACCAGCGCCTCGCCAATCCCCAGTTCAGTCAACACCGACAGGCTATCGAACGCCGGATTCGGCCGGAAGCCGTCCGCCACCGCACGCAGGGATTTCTGTTCTTTAGCGGTGAATGCACGCAAGCCATGCTGGATGCGCAGGCCAAGTTGCGCGAGCACATCATCGGGCAAGTCCGCCGGCGACTGCGTGACGAAATACACGCCAACGCCTTTGGAACGGATCAGGCGCACCACTTGCTCGAGGCGCTCCTGCAAGGCCTTGGGCGTATCGCCGAACAACAAATGCGCCTCATCAAAAAACAACGCCAGCAGTGGTTTGTCGGCATCGCCGCGCTCCGGCAACTGCTCGAACAGCTCGGCCAGCAGCCACAACAGGAACGTCGCATAAACCTTCGGCGCCTCGTGCACCAGACGACTGGCATCGAGCAAGTGAATGCGCCCGCGGCCATCGGCAGTCGGTTGCAGAATGTCTTCGAGTTGCAATGCCGGTTCGCCAAACAAGGCTTCGGCGCCCTGCTGCTCAAGGATCGCCAGGCGGCGCAACAGCGCCTGACTGGAACCGGTGGTCATCAACGCCGCATCTTCGCCCAGCAGTTGCGGATTGTCCTTGAGGTGATTGAGCAGCGCTTTCAGATCTTTCAGATCCAGCAGCAACAGGCCTTCGCGATCGGCGACCTTGAAGGCTGCATAGAGCGCGGACTGCTGACTGTCGGTCAGTTCCAGCAGGCTGCCGATCAGCAGCGGGCCCATTTCGCTCAGCGTGGTGCGCAACGGATGGCCGGACTCGCCGTGAATGTCCCACAACGTCACCGGATACGCCTGCGGCGTGTAGTTGAGCCACGGCATCCCGGCAATACGCTCGGCGACCTTGCCTTGCGGGTTACCGGCAGCACCGAGGCCACACAGATCGCCCTTGATGTCAGCGGCAAACACCGCGACCCCGGCGTCGCTGAACGCCTCGGCCAAACGCTGCAAGGTGACGGTTTTCCCGGTACCGGTGGCGCCGGCGACCAGTCCGTGGCGGTTTGCCAGACGCATGGCCTGAGCAATCTGCTGGCCTGCGAGGTCGGCGCCGATTACGAGTTGCGAGGAGTCAGGCATTTTGTCACCCAATGGTTAATCTTTGATTGCGCATGGCCGATAAAGAGGAGTGAGAGCCCCCGACCACAAGTCAGGCCGGACATTTCCCTAAGGAGAGACGGAAATATCAGCTTGTTTTCACCCTTGCCCATTTTGCGCGCTTCTATAAAAGCACGCCCTGGACATTAAGACCTTAGCGGAACCCCAAGCCATGAACAAAAATCTGCGCTTCAGCCATAAAATTTTGCTTGCCGCCGCCCTCATCGTCATCGCTGCCTTCGCCTCCTTTACGGCGTACAACGACTGGTTGCAGCGCAATGCGATCCGCGATGACCTGAACAACTATCTCAACGAGATGGGCGAGGTCACTGCCGGCAATATCCAGACCTGGCTCAGTGGCCGCATTCTGCTGGTCGAGAATGCCGCCCAGAACATCGCCATCAACCCCGAGCCCGCCAACGTCGCCAGTCTGCTGGAACAGAAAACCCTGACTTCGACGTTCATGGCCACCTATCTGGGCGATGCCACCGGGCACTTCACGATCCGCCCGGACACGAAGATGCCGGACGGTTTCGATCCGCGCGTGCGTCCTTGGTATAAAGGTGCCGAGAGCAGCAGCACCTCGACCCTGACCGAGCCGTACATCGACGCCGCCACCGGCCAGTTGATCATTTCCATCGCCACCGCCTCGAAAAAAGCCGGTCAGAGCGTGGGTGTGGTCGGCGGTGACCTGAGCCTGCAATCGCTGGTCGACACCCTCGCCGCCCGGGATTTCGACGGCATGGGTTATGTGTTCCTGGTCAGCGCCGACGGCAAGATCCTCGTGCACCCGGACAAGGCCTTGGTGATGAAATCACTGAAAGAAGCCTATCCGCAGGACACCCCACGCATCAGCAGCGACTTCAGCGAAGTCACCGTCGATGGCAAGACCCGCATCGTCACCTTCGCGCCGATCAAAGGTCTGCCATCGGTGAACTGGTACATCGGTCTGTCGGTGGATAAAGACCAGGCTTTCGCCATGCTTAGCCAGTTCCGCACTTCTGCGGTGATTGCCACGGTGATCGCGGTGGCGATCATCATCGCGTTGCTCGGCATGCTGATCCGCATTCTGATCCAGCCGTTGCACGTCATGACCCGCGCCATGGAAGACATCGCCGACGGTGAAGGCGACCTGACCAAACGCCTGACCATCGTCAATAACGATGAATTCGGCATCTTGGGGACCGCATTCAACCGATTCGTCGAGCGCATTCACGGTTCGATCCGCGAAGTGTCGTCGGCGACCGGCCAGGTGAACGAGGTCGCCCTGCGTGTAGTCGCTGCGTCGAACTCATCGATGTACAACTCCGACCAGCAAGCCTCGCGCACCAGCAGTGTCGCCGCAGCGATTAACCAGCTCGGCGCCGCCGCGCAGGAAATCGCCCGCAACGCCGCCCAGGCCTCGAATCAGGCCAGCGACGCTCGCGGTCTGGCTGAAGACGGCCAGCAAGTGGTGGATCGCAGCATCAAGGCGATGAATCAACTGTCGAGCATGCTCAGCGCGTCGAGCAGCAACATCGAGTCGCTGAACAGCAAGACCGTGAACATCGGCCAGATTCTCGAAGTGATCACCAGCATTTCCCAGCAAACCAACCTGCTGGCACTCAACGCGGCCATTGAAGCGGCGCGTGCCGGTGAGGCCGGCCGTGGTTTTGCCGTGGTGGCCGATGAAGTGCGTAATCTGGCGCATCGCACCCAGGAGTCGGCGCAACAGGTGCAGACCATGATCGAGGAACTGCAGGTCGGCGCTCGTGAATCGGTAAGCACCATGAGCGACAGCCAGCGCCACAGCCAGGACAGCGTGGAGATTGCCAACCTCGCCGGGGAGCGCCTGAACAGCGTGACGCAGCGTATTGGCGAGATCGACGGGATGAACCAGTCGGTGGCCACTGCGACCGAGGAGCAGACTGCTGTTGTTGAGTCGATCAACGTCGATATCACCGAGATCAACACGCTGAACCAGGAAGGCGTGGAGAACTTGCAGGCGACGTTGCGAGCGTGTTCGGATCTGGAGCAACAGGCTTCGCGTCTGAAACAACTGGTTGGCAGTTTCCGCATTTAAGATCAAAAGCCACCCCCTCACCCCAGCCCTCTCCCCCAGGGGGGGCGAGGGGGAAAGGGAGCCGATCTTCAAGCCTTTCAAAATCCGAGTTCGACTCAGGTCTCTCAGGTCGGCGTATCTCCAGCATCCACCTCGGTCAGTCCCCTCTCCCTCCGGGAGATGGCCAGGGAGCCGATCTTCAAGCCTTTCAAAATCCGAGTTCGACTCAGGTCTCTCAGGTCGGCGTATTTCCAACATCCACTTCGGTCAGTCCCCTCTCCCTCCGGGAGAGGGCTAGGGTGAGGGCGCTCTTCAGCTATACCGCGCAATCCCGACCGAACATCTATTCTTGATAAGGGTCAACCAAGGGAGAACCACGCAGCGGAGGGTTGATCACCGTGCATATCGCCGACATCACCATGTTCTACGCCCCGGCCAGCGGCGGCGTGCGCACTTATCTGGACGCCAAACACCGCCGGTTGAGCGTCAAACCCGGCATTCGCCACAGCCTGTTGATTCCCGGTGCCCACTTCGGCGAACACGACGGCATTTACACGGTTCCCGCCCCCGCCCTGCCCTTCGGCAAAGGTTATCGCTTCCCTCTACGACTCGCACCTTGGCGAAATGTCCTGCAAGGTTTGCAGCCCGATCTGATCGAAGTCGGCGATCCTTACCTGACCGCCTGGGCGGCACTGGATGCCCGGCGGCAGCTGGATGTGCCGGTGATCGGCTTTTATCACTCGGACTTGCCGCTGCTGGTCGGCAATCGCATGGGCCATTGGGTCACGCCGAATATCGAGGCGTATGTCACCAAGCTGTACGGCAACTTCGACCGGGTGCTCGCACCCAGTCAGGTCATGGCCGACAAACTCACTGGCCTCGGTGTGCGCAATGTCTTCGTGCAACCGCTGGGCGTCGATCTGCACACCTTTCACCCCGCTGCCCGCAACCCGCAACTGCGTGCCGAACTGGGCATCGCCGAAGATACCCGGCTGCTGATTTTTGCCGGGCGCGGCTCGAAAGAGAAAAACCTGCCAGTGCTGCTCAAATGCATGCAACGCCTGGGGCCGCGCTATCACTTGTTGTTGGTCGGTTCGTCGATGCCGGCCGTGGTGCCGGACAACGTCAGCGTGATCAATGAGTTCTGCCCGGCGCCACGCGTTGCGCAGTTGATGGCCAGTGCGGATGCATTGCTGCATGCCGGTGATCAGGAAACCTTTGGTCTGGTGATCCTCGAAGCCATGGCCTGCGGCATTCCCGTAGTGGCAGTGGCCGCCGGGGCTTTCGAAGAGATCGTCAATGAGTCCTGCGGCCTGCTCTGCGCACCGAATAACCCGCAGGCGATGGCCAATGCCGTGCGTGAATTGTTCAGTCGCGGCTGTATGAAACTCGGCGCACAGGCGCGCCAGCATGTCGAAACACACTATGCGTGGGACACGGTGGTCGACAGCCTGTTGGGCCACTATCACGCCGTTCTCGGGCATACACTGCCACGGGTGGCCAATGGTTGAATCGATGAATAACCCCGCCGTCTTGTTGGTGCTGCACGACGTGGCACCGTCGACGTGGGCGGATTACCAGCCGTTTGTCGAGGCCGTCGCCACATTGGGCAACGTGCCGATGACGTGGCTGGTCGTGCCGGACTTCCACCGGCACAACGCCCTCGACGCTCACCCGGCGTTTTGTCGGATGCTCGGTGAGCGTGTCGCCCGTGGCGATGAGTTGGCGTTGCATGGTTACTTCCACGATGACCAAGAACCCGGCCCGACAACCCCGCGCGACTGGTTCATGCGCCGGGTCTACACCCATGAAGGCGAGTTCTATCGTTTGTCCCGCGAGTCCGCCCTCGCCCGCCTGCGCGCCGGCATCGAAGTGTTCCAACGCCACGACTGGCCACTGCACGGTTTCGTTGCCCCGGCATGGTTGATGAGCGACGGCACCCGCCAAGCCCTGCGCGAATTGCCCCTGAGTTACACCAGTGATCCGCAGCATCTTTATCGTTTGCCGGATTTCACCGCGATTGATGCCCCGGGTCTGGTCTGGAGCGCCCGCAGCGGCTGGCGCCGAGGCCTGTCGAAGCTTGTCAGCGATCAACGCCAACAGCGCTGGCGGCAGGCGCCGGTGATTCGGCTAGGCTTGCACCCTGTGGACATGCGCCACCGCTTTTCCCGCGATTACTGGCTGCACACTCTTGAACAACTGCTGGCGGAAGGACGCGTACCGATGACTAAAATCGACTGGCTGGCGCAACAGCGCAGGCAATTGGAGCGCGCCGCATGAGTCGCGGCATTCTGTTGCTGATCGGCCTGCTCGCGGCGGTGCTGATTCCGGTTGTGCTCGGCGGCAGCGAAACCTGGGCGCGCCTGCAAAGCTTTCCGCTGCACTGGCTGTTGGTGATGTTCGGCATGATCCTGCTGTGCTGGGGCATCAATACCCTGCGTTTACGCTTGTTGCTCGGCGATCAGTGCGATCGCGTCACGCCGATGAACAGTCTTGGCGTGGTCATGGCCGCCGAATTCGCCTATTGCGCGACACCCGGTGGCAGCGGCGGGCCATTGACCATCATGGCCTTGCTGGCGCGCAGCGGCGTACGCCCGGCGCGCGGCAGTGCGGTGTTTGCCATGGATCAGCTCAGCGATTTGCTGTTCTTTCTCTGTGCCCTCAGCGGCATCCTGATTTATGCGTTGTTTCAACACCTCAGCGATCGGCTGGAGTGGCTGCTGATGGTCAGCGCCGTTTCGTTGTTCGGTGGCTTGTTCAGTTGTGTATTGCTCGCGCGTTATCACCGCGCATTGATTCGCCTGAGCGGGCGCCTGTTAGCCCGGATGAACGTCGAGGCCAGCACCCGACGCCGCTGGGCGCGCAAGTTGCTGCACTTTCTCGCCGCGTTCACCGATACGCTGAAGTTGCCCTGGCAGACGCTGAGCAAAGTCTTCGCCCTGACATGTGTGCATTGGCTGCTGCGTTACAGCGTGTTGTATCTGGCTTTGCGCGGCCTCGGCGCAGACTTGCAATGGGCCTGGAGCTTTCTGGTGCAGATGCTGTCGCTGGGCGCCGGGCAATTCAGCCTGCTGCCGGGCGGTGCGGGGGCGGCAGAGCTGACTTCGGCGGCGCTGTTGGCGCCGATGGTGGGTAAATCCACCGCAGCGGCGGCAATTCTGATTTGGCGGGTGGTGACGTTTTACTTCTATCTGGTGGTCGGTGGCCCGGTGTTTCTGTTGATGCTGGGTCGGCCTTTGCTAAGGAAAATCATGAAAGTGCGTCAAGCTTAAAGATCGCCGGGTTCATCGTCCGACTCTGGCTTCACCTGCTCCCACAACTCGGCAGCGCCGGGAAACTCGGTGCCATCCTCCGGGCTCATATCGTCGGGATCATATCGGCTCAAACAGCCCTCGCCCAAAGTCGCCGGCGCTTTGGAAGTGGCTTTGTCCAGTGGATCACTCATGAAGGTTTCCTCGGGGCTGAAATGACAAAGGGTCTGGGCGATTGAACGCCCAGACCCTTCGTTTTTCAAGCCTGCGTGATTTGAATCAGAACACCACAGTCTTGTTACCGTGCACCAGCACGCGATCTTCAAGGTGATAACGCAGACCGCGCGCCAACACCATCTTCTCGACGTCACGGCCGAAACGCACCATGTCTTCGATGCTGTCACTGTGGCTGACGCGGACCACGTCCTGCTCGATGATCGGGCCGGCGTCCAGCTCTTCGGTCACGTAGTGGCAGGTCGCGCCGATCAGCTTCACGCCACGCAGGGAAGCCTGGTGGTACGGCTTGGCGCCGACGAACGACGGCAGGAAGCTGTGGTGAATGTTGATGACCTTGTGCGCGTATTCGCGGCACATGTCCGGCGGCAGGATTTGCATGTAACGCGCCAGCACCACCACTTCGGCGTCGTGCTGTTTGACCAGGCGCGATACTTCGTCGAAGGCCGGTTGCTTGTCCTGCGGGTTGACCGGGACGTGGTAATAAGGAATGCCGTGCCACTCGACCATGCTGCGCAGGTCGTCGTGATTGGAAATCACGCAGGAGATCTCGCAGTCCAGTTCATCGCTGTGCCAGCGGTGCAGCAAGTCGGCGAGGCAGTGAGACTCGCGGCTGGCCATCAGCACAACGCGTTTTTTCTGCTCGGTGTCGGTGATGCGCCAGTCCATCGAGAACTCTTCGGCGATCGGCGCAAACTTCTCGCGCAGCACTTCAATACCGAAAGGCAGCGAATCGGCACGAATTTCGTGACGCATAAAGAACCAGCCCACTTGATTGTCCGAGTGGTGGCTCGCTTCGGTGATCCAGCCGTTATGGGCTGCCAGAAAATTACTGACTTTGGCAACAATGCCAACGCGGTCCGGGCAAGAAATCACCAGCCGAAAAGTGCGCATGAGGGGGAAACTCCAGAACTTCGCAAAGGCCGCTATTCTAGCGGCTGCGCAGGAAAACTGCAGTATTGATCAGCACGCACCCGCGCCAGGCCCCGCCCTACGAATGCTTGATGGAGTCATCGTCGCCTGGGGCTGATCCTGCGGCAACGTTTGATCAGACAACTGTGAATATCTGTGATGACTCGATCACACTATTTAACTGAATATTCAATAGAGGGCAGTTTCTCGTAACTAATTTAAATAAAAACCCCGGTTAAATGTTTACTTGATGAAACAGCCTGACTATTATTGCGGCACTGTGTCCCTGTCATCCCGCACTCTACTAAGGTAGTAATCATGTCCTTGATCAACGAATATCGCGCCACCGAAGAAGCTATCAAAGAGCTACAAGCCCGTTTGAAGAACCTGTCGCAAGACGACAAACTGCAAGCCGAGCTGGAATTCGAAGGCAAACTGCGCACCCTGATGGGCGAATACTCCAAATCCCTGCGTGACATCATCGCGCTGCTGGACCCAGAAGCAAAAACCAAAGCAGTACGCGGCGGCGCAGTAAAAACTACCGGCACCAAGCGTGCTCGCAAAGTTAAACAATACAAAAACCCGCACAACGGTGAAGTCATCGAAACCAAAGGTGGCAATCACAAAACGCTGAAAGAGTGGAAAGCCAAGTGGGGCGGTGACGTGGTTGAAGGCTGGGCTACCCTGCTGGGCTAAGCCGCAACGCCTTCGCAGAGCGATCAGCGAAAAAAATAAACGCCAGCGAATGCTGGCGTTTTTTTATGCCCGGCATTTAAGCCCGGTCATGTTCGATTTCAAAGATTCAAACGTTTGCGCAATGCCTGGACATAATTCTGCCATTCATTGAGCACCTCACTCTGCATCGGCGTGGCATTAACCGCCCACTGCTCTGCCGCTTCTGTAAAAGACTTCAAGGTATTCGGCGCGCCCCATTCAGGTGCGGACAAACGCTGCTGACAAAATATTCTCCAGCGCTCTTGCTCTTCGAAATTCAACGTCTGGGGAAAGTTGCGTGCGCGATATCGAAAGAGTAATTCGGGCAAACGTTCGTCATCGAAAGGCCATTGCTCTTGCGCTAGTTGTGCGGGGTCGGCGCTCCTCACTTGCTCACATAGACGCCGGTCGCGGTCGCCGATAAATCCGTCGTACAACTGTTGTTCCGGATCCTCGCTCGGCGTGAAATCTTCACTGACATAAATCTCGGCAACTTTATCTTTCCAAACTTGTTGTGCGTCAGTTAGCCGCAGTGCTCGCTGTTGATAGAGGGCCATGTCCAACCCCAGCCGTTGCTGATCCTGCACGCGCAGAACCGAAAGCGGCGCCACCACCGGGCAACGGTTGATGTGAATCAGCTTGAGCGGCACCGGCAACTCGCCTTCCAGCAAATCATCGCGGCGCGTGTACAAACGCTGGCGTAGCGTTTGCGCGTCCAGATCGAGCAACCCCTGCGGGTCAAGGTGCAGGTCGCAGACGATCAGGGCATTCCGGTTTTTCGGGTGCCAGGCCAGCGGCAGCACCACGCCGACATAACTGCGCGCTGCCGAGAAACGCCCGGAAATATGCACCAGCGGCTGCAACAGGCGAATCTGATCCATGACCTTTTGCTTGCTGCGCAACTGGAACAGCCAGTCATACAGTTTTGGCTGTTTTTCGCGGATCAACCGCGCCAGTGCGATGGTCGCGCGTACGTCTGACAACGCTTCATGGGCATGCCCGTGATCAATATTGTTCGCGACCGTCAGGCGTTCGAGCTTTAGGGTCACCCGGCCTTCGTCGTCGGTCGGCCAGACCAGGCCGTCAGGACGCAACGCATAGGCGGCGCGTACCACATCGATCAGATCCCAGCGACTGTTGCCACCCTGCCACTCCCGGGCGTAAGGGTCGAAGAAATTGCGATACAGGCTGTAGCGGGTCATCTCGTCGTCGAAACGCAGTGTGTTGTAGCCGGCGCCACAGGTCCCGGGGGCCGCCAGCTGGGCATGCACCCGCGTCATGAAGTCAGCTTCGCTCAAACCCTTTTCGGCGAGCTGACTCGGGGTGATGCCGGTGATCGCGCAGGCCGCCGGATGCGGCAGAATGTCTTCGCTGGGCTGGCAGTAGAGATTGACCGGCTCGTCGATCTCGTTGAGGTCGTGGTCGGTGCGAATCCCGGCCACCTGCAACGGCCGATCGTTACGCGGATTGATGCCAGTGGTTTCGTAGTCGTACCAGAAGATTGAAGTCACGGGCGGTTCCTGAACTGAAGATCGGCGAAGTCTAGGCGCTCGACGGCCGTCGCGGCCAGCCTTGAAACATTCAAACACCTTGCAGCTATCGCTGTGCAATACATAGTTATGTCGTTTTCCCCCGAGAGGCTGCTAGCATCGGCCTCACTCGCACCCCGAACAGGCGAACATCAGGTAGCCCATGCTCGAGCCCACAGCACCGCCAAGGAAAGCACCGCTGGCCCCGCCGCTGGATACGCGGCATCAGGTCGAAACGCCGGAAGGCATCGACCTGCCGTTGCGTCCCGCCGGGTTGATGGTCAGGGCCGTAGCGTTTGCGGTCGATCTGGTTATTCGCGGCGTGATCATGGGTGTGCTGTTCATCGCCCTGGCGTTTCTCGGCAAGCTCGGCATGGGTCTTGGTTCGCTGCTGCTGTTTGCGATCAGTTGGTGGTACATGGTGCTGTTCGAAGTGCTGCGTCAGGGCCGCTCGCCGGGTAAACAGTGGATGGGCCTGCGCGTGGTGCACGACGACGGCACACCGATCGGCTGGTCGGCCTCGCTGCTGCGCAACCTGCTGCGCTTTGTCGATCTGCTGCCCTTCGGCTACTTTCTCGGCACCCTCAGTTGCCTGCAACACCCGACCTTCAAACGCCTCGGTGACATGGCTGCCGGTACGCTGGTGATCTACAGCGAACGCCCGCTCAGCCGTCCACAATTGCCGGACGCCGAACCGCGGCGCTCACCCGTGCAACTCACCCTCAGCGAACAACGCGCCGTGCTTGGCTTCGCCGAGCGCCAGGGAGAGTTATCGCCAGCGCGGGTCAATGAACTGGCGGCCCTGCTCGCCCAGCCCCTGCATATTTCTGCGCCCAAGGCTGTCGCTGAACTCAACGGCATCGCTCGCGGCTTGTTGGGCCCGACATGAAGCAAAGCCTTTTCGAAAGTCGCCACAAGGACGAATGGGAGCGTTTTGCCCTGGCCCTCGAACGCCTTGAACAGGGCAAGGACACCTCACAAGTCGCCGGTTTCCCCAAGGCTTATCGCACGCTTTGCCAGCATCTCGCGCTGGCACAGGAGCGCGGCTACAGCAGTTTCCTCATTGATTCCTTGCAACAACAAGTGCTGCGCGGGCATCAACAGCTATACCGCCACCGCAGTCGGCTCGGCGCCAATCTGCTGAGTTTCATCCTCGCCGACTTTCCACGCCTGGTGCGCGCCGAATGGCCCTTTGTACTGGTGGCCAGCCTGCTGTTCTTTGGCAGCCTGATTGGCTTCGGCATGCTGGTGTATGTGTTTCCCGAACTGGTCTACAACCTGATCCCCGCCGATCAGGTGCGCGAAATGCAGGGCATGTACGACCCGGTCGCCGGCCACCTCGGGCGCCCCGCCGAACGCGCGGCCAGCGAAGACTGGGTGATGTTCGGTTACTACGTGATGCACAACATCGGCATCGCCTTTCAGACCTTTGCCAGCGGTTTGCTGATGGGCGTGGGCAGTGCGTTCTTTCTGTTCTACAACGGCATGGTCATCGGCGCGGTGGCCGGGCACCTGAGCGAGATCGGTTTCGGCCAGACCTTCTGGTCATTCGTCATCGCCCACGGCGCCTTTGAACTCACCGCCATTGCCCTCGCCGGCGCGGCCGGCCTGGAACTCGGCTGGGCGTTGATCGCACCCGCACGTCTGACCCGCAGCGAAGCACTGAAACAGGCGGCGCGCAAAAGTGTGCTGCTGGTGTGCGGCGTGATGTTGTTCCTGCTGATTGCCGCGTTTATCGAAGCCTATTGGTCGTCAAAAACCAGCGTCGCCCCGCACATCAAATACTGGGTCGGTGGCGGTCTGTGGATTTTCGTGGCGAGCTATCTGCTGTTCGCCGGAAGGACCCGCCATGCGCCTGAGTGACGCAACGGTGGTTATCCGACCGCGCACGACCTGGGAAGCCATGGACCTCGGTGTGCTCATGAGTCAGCAGCATCGGCGCTTGTTGATGACCAGTTGGGCGATCATCACCCTGCCGCTGTTCACGCTGCTGAGCCTGTTGCTGTGGGATTCGCCGTCGCTGGCGGTGTTTATCTTCTGGTGGCTGAAACCGGCGTATGAACGCCTGCCGCTGTACATCCTGTCCAAAACCCTGTTTGGCGAAACGCCAACGCTCGGGCAAGCCCTGCGCGAATGGCCACGTCTGCTCAAACCGCAACTGCTGGCCAGTCTCACCTGGCGGCGCCTGAGTCTGAGCCGCAGTTTCCTGCTACCCGTGGTGCAACTCGAAGGGCTGGACGGCAACGCAAGACAACAACGCTTGCAGGTGCTGCTGCAGCGCAATGCCGGCGCGGCGCAATGGCTGACCATTATTGGCGTACACCTGGAAACGGCGCTGTGGATCGGCCTGATGGTGGTGTTCTACCTGTTGTTGCCGCAGCAGATCGAAACCGATTGGGACTGGCAGTCGCTGATCCTTGCGGCGGATCACGACTGGCGCTGGCTCGAGCACCTGACCAATGCCTTTTATGCGCTGGTGCTGGTGGTGTGGGAACCGGTTTACGTGGCCTGCGGTTTCAGCCTCTATCTGAACCGGCGCACGCAACTGGAGGCGTGGGACATTGAACTGGTGTTCCGCCGCTTGCGCCAACGCCTCAACAGCAGCGTGCTCGGCGTCTTGCTGGCGGTGTGCCTGCTGCTGCCGAATGTGCCCCCGGTCTGGGCGGCCGAACCCGACAGCAGCCCGGATACCCCGCGTTTATTGAATCAGCCGCTGACCAGTCAGGCCTCACGCGAGAGCATCAAGGCACTGCTCGAACATCCGCCGTTCAAGAACAAGGAGTCCGTCACCCGTTACCGTTTTGGCGACGACCCGGCCGACCCGGCCAGATCCGCGCAACCGGGTGAAGCGCCGACCTGGCTGAAAACCTTGCTCGACTGGCTGAACGCACGCCACTTCAATGCCTTGGCCACCTTGATTGAAGTGTTGTTGTGGAGCGCATTGATTGCCGGACTTGGCTGGTTGATCTGGCGCTATCGCGATCTCCTGCAAGCCTTCGTCAGCCGCCGCCCGACGCTGCCCGCCCGGGCCAAGAGGCCGCTGCCGCAGCGAGTTTTCGGTCTGGATCTGAACCGCGACACCCTGCCCGCCGACATCGCCGCCCAAGCCGAACAGCTTTGGTCGAGGCAACCACGGGCGGCGCTGAGCTTGCTCTATCGTGGACTTCTCAGTCATTTGCTGCATGACTTCGATCTGCCACTGAAACCCGCCGACACGGAAAATCAGGTCCTGCTGCGGATCGAACAATTGCAACATCCGGAACTCCTCGCCTTCAGCCGCAACCTGACCGCGCATTGGCAAAACATGGCTTACGGGCATCGCGTACCGGCGGCACATCTGCAACAACAGTTGTGCGATGGCTGGCGTGCCTTGTTCGGCCCCGGTGCCTCCCGTTGAGCCGGCGCACACTGTGGTGGGTCGGCGCGTTGATCATCACGCTGGCGGGTGCGTTGAGCGTTTTTCTGTACCTCACTGCCAAGCCTTATCAGCAAGACATCGATCACGGGCCTTCACCGGCGGCGCAGGCCAATCCGTATCTGGCGGCGGAAATGTTTTTGCGTGAGCGCGGCCTCAATGTCAGCCATGCCGAAAATCTGGCTGTGCTGTCGGGTATCGATCCGCGCGGGCATACGTTGCTGCTGTTCGGCGAACGTTCGCGGATGACGCCGCGTCAGGTCGATCAGGTACTGAACTGGACGCGAGCCGGCGGGCGACTGGTGTTCGTCGCCGAGTCGATCTGGGATGAGCAGACCAGACAAAGCAACGACCTGCTGCTGGATCGGGTGCAACTGCATCAGTCCTTGAGCAAGGATCTCAAGGATCCGCCCGCTGACCTTGAGCAAGACCCTTACCCCAAGTTGACCAAACTGTATCTGGAGGACGAAGACGCACCGGCCTACGCCGGATTCGACACCGACTTTCACCTCGACGACCCGAAAAACCTTGCGCAAGCCTGGGCCAACAGCGCCAGGGCCACGCACATGATGCAACTGCCCTACAGCCTCGGTTCGATCACCGTGGTCACCGATGCCGAGCTGTGGAAAACCACGGCGATCAGCGACTACGACAACGCCTGGCTGCTCTGGTATCTGAGTGCAGATACCGATGTCACGCTGATCTACAACACCGAACACGATGACCTGCTGACGCTGCTCTGGCGCTACTTCCCGCAAGCCATCGTCGCCCTGCTCGCGTTGATCGGCCTGTGGTTGTGGCAGGCCAGCGTCCGCCATGGCCCGCTTCAGGCACCGGCCCCGAGTGGGCGTCGACGGTTACAGGAGCACCTGCGTGCGAGTGCCGATTTCATACTGCGCCACAACGGTCAGCAGAGGCTGTTGCAGGCTCTGCAACAGGACGTTTTACGCCGCGCACGGCGCCGCCATCCCGGTTTCGATCAATTGAACGTTGCCGAACAATGGCTGGCGTTGTCGCGCCTGACCCGGCAACCCACCCGCGCCATCAGCCAGGCCCTGAGCCCGGTGCCGGACAAGCGCCTGTCGAGCGCTGAATTCAGCCGCCAGGTCGCCCACCTGCAAACCTTGAGGAACACGCTATGACTGAACAGATCGAGCCCGGCAGCGCCAGCCACGCCGCCCAGCAACGCCAGCGTGCCAGTCAACTGGCGCAGGCGGTGCGCAGCGAATTGCACAAAGCCGTGATCGGTCAGAGCGCGGTGATCGACGACGTGCTCACCGCGCTGATTGCCGGCGGTCACGTGTTGCTCGAGGGCGTTCCCGGGCTGGGCAAAACGTTGCTGGTGCGCGCGCTGGCGCGCTGCTTCGGCGGCGAGTTCGCGCGTATTCAGTTCACCCCCGACCTGATGCCCAGCGACGTCACCGGCCACGCCGTGTATGACCTGCAGACCGAACAGTTCAAGCTGCGCAAAGGCCCGTTGTTCACCAACCTTTTGCTGGCCGACGAGATCAACCGCGCCCCGGCAAAAACCCAGGCGGCGTTGCTTGAAGCGATGCAGGAACGTCAGGTCACGCTTGAGGGACGAGCCTTGCCGATCGCTCAGCCGTTCATGGTGCTGGCGACGCAGAACCCGATCGAACAGGAAGGCACTTATCCGCTGCCGGAAGCCGAACTCGACCGCTTCATGCTCAAGGTGCGCATGGATTACCCGGATGCCGAGCAGGAGTTGAACATGGTGCGTCAGGTCAGCCGCTCGACCCGCGCCGACATGCTCGACGTGCAACCGCTGCGCACCGTGTTGCAAGCCAAGGACGTGCAGGCGTTGCAACGCATCGCCAGTGATTTGCCGCTCGACGATCAGGTGCTCGATTACGCCGTGCGTCTGGCGCGCAGCACCCGCACCTGGCCGGGGCTGACGCTGGGTGCAGGCCCCAGAGCCTCGATTGCGCTGGTGCGGTGTGCCCGTGCCCGGGCGTTGCTGCGCGGCGGCGAGTTCGTGATTCCCGACGACATCAAGGGTTGCGCGCTGGCGGTGCTGCGCCACCGGGTGCGCATTGCCCCGGAGCTGGACATCGAAGGGTTACAAGTCGATCAGGTGCTCCAGCAATTGCTCGACCAGATTCCGGCGCCACGCTTGTGAGATTTGTAATGAGGCCAAAAGATCGCAGCCTTCGGCAGCGCCTACAGGGGATTGCGTCGCCATGAAACCTTCGCGTCTGCTGCTGATCTGGCTGGTTATGCTGCTGGCCATCGGCATCGTGCTGGGCACTTTGCAGGCATTGCAGATCGACATCCCGGCCAGTCTGCTGTCGATCAACTGGGGTTTGTTGCTGGCCCTGTTGGCACTGGCGACGCTCGATGCGCTGCGTCTCAGGCGACTGCCTGCCGTGCGGGTCAAACGACAGATGCCCGGCAGTCTCGCGCTTGGGCGCTGGGGCGATGTGCAGCTCAAGGTTGCACACGACTTTGCCGCACCGCTGCACATTCGGATTTTTGACTACGTCCCCGATGGCCTGAGCTTCGAAAACCTGCCGCTGGACGTCGAATTGCAGCCCGGCCAGAACAGCCAGATCAGCTACCGCGTGCGCCCGCTCAAACGCGGCCATTTCAGTTTCGCTCATTGCGAAGTGAACCTGCCGAGCCCGCTGGGATTATGGTCAGGTAAACGCGTGCTCGAGGTGATCGACAGCACCCGCGTCTACCCGGATTTCGCCCGCCTCTATGGCGGTGAACTGTTGGCCGTGGACAACTGGCTCAGCCAGCTAGGCGTGCGCCAGCGGCAACGACGTGGCCAGGGTCTGGAGTTTCATCAGTTAAGAGAATTCCGCGAAGGCGACAGCCTGCGCCAGATCGACTGGAAAGCCACCGCCCGCCAACGCACGCCGATTGCCCGCGAGTATCAGGACGAGCGCGATCAGCAGATCATCTTCCTGCTCGATGGCGGCCGACGCATGCGCAGTCAGGACGATGAGCTGTCGCATTTCGACCACGCGCTCAATGCCTGTCTGTTGCTCAGTTACGTGGCACTGCGCCAGGGCGATGCTGTTGGCCTGAGTACGTTTGCCAGTGATCAACCGCGCTACCTCGCGCCGGTCAAGGGCAGCGGCCAACTGAACGTGCTGCTCAACGCGGTGTACGACCTCGACAGCAGCCAGCGCCCCGCCGATTACCAGGCGGCCATCAACCAGTTACTGGCCCGACAAAAACGCCGGGCGCTGGTGGTGTTGGTGACCAATCTTCGCGACGAAGACGATGACCAATTGCTGGGGGCCGTCAAACGTCTGAGCCAGCAGCACCGCGTGCTGCTGGCGAGCCTGCGCGAAACAACCCTGGACACGTTGCGCCATGTGCCAGTGCAGACTTTGCCGGAGGCGCTGGCCTACTGCGGGACAGTGAGTTACCTGAATGAACGGGCCGAACTCCATGAGCGTTTGCACGCCCATGGCGTGCCGGTGGTGGATGTTCGGCCCGCCGAACTGGGGGCCGAACTGGTGACGCAGTATCTGAGCTGGAAAAGAAGCGGCGTGCTGTAAGGTTTCGCTCAGCGCTCTACCGAGACGTATACCGCGCCACTGTCCGAGGAGCCATCAGAGTTCTCGACCTTGACGGTAAGGGAAATGACATCCGACAAATCCATGGCTTTCCAATAGGTAGAGTATTGCCCCTTGTAATCGGTACTGGTAACCACAAATGGACCTCCATGAATGGAAACCAGAATGCTCCTGTTTGCCATTGGCTCACGGGAGTCCCTGCCCACGATCTGTGCAGTCATCGTGACAATCGAGTCCAACGGAACCGGATTCACCGACGCAACCACCGACTCGACCGCCGCGTGACGTGACTCGACCACCGAGAACGCCAACGACTGCACATCCCATCCGGCCAATCCGCCTTTCACCGAGGCCAGCAACAATGCCTGGCCCGATGCTTCGAGCGTAAAACGAGCCGTGGCCTTGCCATCGGTACCCGTGGAGGTTGGCGCCAAGCGTTTGTTGCCGTATTCCCACATCACCTCGACACCCGCCAAAGGCTCACCGGTGATGGCAGAAACCACCCAGGCGTCTGCACTCACCTCTTGCCCGGGATCGCCAACTGGATGCTCGCTGACCAATGCTTTGATCCGGCGCGGCTCATTCACAACAAACGGCAACGACAGCGACTCCGAATGCAACTCATCCCCCACCGTCGCAGTCAGCACGAATGCACCGGGGATAGTCGGCAGAAAATCGAGCGTCGCCACCCCGTAAAAATTGCTCACCGATGTCTTCACGCCAACATCGGCACTGCGCCAGGTCACCGTCACGCCGACCATCGGTTTACCGGTGATCGTCGAGACCACGGTGATCTGCTCCGATAGCGTGTCGCCCCAGAGCAGGGTCTGGTGAAGACGCTGACGATCAGCGATTTTCACCACTTGCGTACCTTGCCCCACCGACATTGCGCGTACTGGCGACAACCTCGCCAGCCGTGGCGAGGCAAAACAGAAGCCGAAGTTGCCGTCCTGCAGATCGCCGACCGCAAAATCATAGCTCAGCCCCTCCACGCTGAAATGTCTGGCCAGCCCAAGTGCTGGCGGGTCGAAACGAATGCCCAATTCCCCTGGCCCGGTACCGGTCATCCCCAGCAGCAGGTCGTGACCGATCAACGCACTGTCGGCCTCGGCAGACACTTTAAATCTGTGTTGCCCCTTGCGACGCGGGAAGCCGGCGCTCTCTTCTATCGCTCGCCCGTCCAGAAGGGTCGTCAGACCGTCCCACGGATCGCTCGCCAATGCCTTGACCAACATAGAACGTAACTCTTCAAAGCCGTCATACGCACTGATGACCCGAGCCTCTACCGTTTTCTCACCCCCCGTGGCGGGCACGTAGGGAAAACCGCTCCAGCCATCGCCAGCGGTGTTCGCTACCTCAGTGATGTCATCGACTGTCCATTTCACCGGCACCTGACCCACCGCCTGACCGGTGAATTGCGAGACCACCTGCAACCACATCCACGCCGGATCCTGTCCGACGACCGGATCTACCGCCGACTCGCGCGACGTTTTGATCCTGACTTTGTTGTGTGCCAGCGAAACCGCGTTTTCATCGGTTGAACCATAAAACGAACGAACATAAAGCTGAAAATGTCCAGGTTCAGTACTGCGGGAACAATCCAGGGTCCAGGTCGCACCATCGTCACCCAGCCGCTGCACGGTATTCTCAGAGGGATCGAGCGTGATACCCAGCTTCCCCGGTTGATCGCCATTCCAGTGCAGAATCACGCTATCGCCCACCAGAGGACTGAGTGCATGAGGTCTTAATATGTAGCGATGTATGGCCCCCAGACACGGATAGAGTGCCTGCCCCCGCGAGCTCGGCAACTGATCCAGCACCACGGAGACTTCATCGTTGAAATCACGGCTTAGCAGACGCCCGAACAACTCCCGGTCCTCGAGCCCTGCGGTGGTCAGCCGAAGCTCGAACATGCTACTGGTGCTTTGCGCGAGGTCAGACGCCAGCGTCCAGCTCAGGATCTGGCCCTCGCGCAGAACCTTGGGAACGCCCAGATCGCCCGGCACCAGCCCGATGCCAGGATCGGCCTTGCGCCATTCAAGCGTGATACTTTTGCCAATCAATGTGCTGCCGGGCAACGCCTCGACCCGCAACGTGTGCGACTCACCCCGAAAACACACAATGCCCGACTGATGGACTGGCATGTTGTCAGCCAGCGTGATCGTGACCTGATCCTTCCAGGTACTCCTTGCTATCGCCTTCACCGCGAATTCGCGCTCGATTGCCACCGCACCTTCGTGTGCCCTGACACGGGCGGTGACGGTCTGATCTCCAACATGGGTTGGCGGGTAAAGCAGACTTGCCCAGCCACCGGCCCCGGTACGGGACGAAAACTGACCATCAAGGGTTTGCCATTCGACCAGCGCGTCGATGACCCCATCACCTTCGCCACGGCTGGTGTCATGCACCACTTGCAGACGCAACAACACCTCTTCCTTGTCCTCCACCACCGGAGACTTGTTGGCTTCACGCACGTCGGCAATCCTGACCCGGTTACGCGCCAGTGACATCGGTTTGACCGGCGACGGCAACAACAGCTTCGAGCAGACCAGTGACAGTTCGAAGCGACCGTCGAGCCGATCTTCGCTGGTCAGCGTCCAGGCAACATCGCCGCCCGCGTACGGCAGCGGTTCTTCGAGCGACGGATCGACCGTCACCCCGAGCTGTTCATGGCCGAGACCGCGCCAGTGCAGCGCCAGGTCCGTGCCGCGCAAGGGACTGTCGGCGGGCAAACGCGCGATGACGGGATGGTCGCTGCCCCGATTGGGATACCCCGTCGCCTCCCACGCGGTTTCTTGTGTCTCGGTGACGGCTCGCAACGCCTTCCACGGATCCGTGGCCAATACCTTCACGGCAAATTCGCGAGTCACCACGCCGCTGGCGTAATAAGGGCTGTCGACCGAAGCCGTGATGACCACATCACCCGCGGCACTCGGTGCGAAATCAAAGTAAACCCAGCCTTGCTCGTCCGTGACGCCGGCGCCAAGCACACCTTGCCCGGGAGTTGTCCAGTTCACCGTGCGGCCATCCAGCGCCTGCCCGGTATAAAACGAAATGACTTGCACACCCAGACGGACACCTTGCTCATATTCGAGCACCGGGTAATACGCTGCTTCCTGCGCCTCGCGAAGATCCAGACGATGGTGCCCCAGCGACACGTCAATCGAATAAGGTTCGGCGTGGTACTGGTTGATCATGTTGATCGAGAAATCGTAACTTTTCTCTTCACCGATCACGGGGCAGTCGAGCAGCCATGACGAGGTCAGCGCTTGAACGCCCCCCCAGTCAGGCTCTGCCTTGACCGCTTCCAGCGGGTTGCCGGGGCTGGTCAAGGCGATTCCGGTACCCAGCCAGGCATTGCCCGCCTCCGGTACAAAAGACAACTGGTGCGCACTGTCCAAAGGGCGATTGCCCGGGGCTGCGCCAAATGAAGCCCCCAGGCACAGATACAACGTTTGGCCTGGCGACAGAACCTCTTCATCCAGACACACATTCTGCAGCTTCAATGGCTCCAGTTTCAGTTGCAGGTTGATGCGGGTGATACAGATAACCGAGCGTTTGTCCGAAGGGTCGCTCGCAGGACCGCTGACCTGGAAGCTCAGCGTCTCACCGCTGCCGAACGCCAGTTGATCCAGTGATTCTTGATAGGCAATCGGTTTGAGTTCGAGCGGCTGGCCCGCCGCCAAACGGGCTTGATCCTGTTCCAGGTGGCGTGAAGCTGCGTACTTGAGTTCAATGCTCATTAACACATCGCTGCCCTTGACGATGCGCAACCAGCCCGGCTCCCCCGTCCATGAACCTCCCGGACGCAACTCGCAAAGAAACGTCAGTTCGTAACTGGCATTGGCTGCGGGCGTCAGGGGCATTACAACAGCCTGTGTGGCTGAGCCGCCAACCCCGAGTTCCATATAATTGGTGAAGACGTTTTCGTAGTATTCCGCCCCTAAACCCACCGCGCCCTTGTGGGTCCACGCCGACAGCCCCTCATTGAAGTCACCATTGCGCACCAGACTTTGCATCGCGTGGATAACCGGCTCATTCATGTTGGCTGACTCCTTCAGAAGGTTTGCTCAGCGCGGCATTCTCAGCCGCGGTGACCAGGTCTTCGACTTTTTGGGTGAAGGTCGGCTCGCCAGACTTGGCGGTGTAGCGGATGCGCACAATGATGTCGGTCAACGAGTCGAGCATGGCAGCCTGCGGCTGTTTTGCCGGCCACGGGAAATTCAGTTTCCAGTGAGAGACTGCGCCGGTGTTTTCAAACGGGTTGAGCAGCCCCTCATCGGGTTTCATGGCGCTCAGACCGTTGTCGGCCAGCCCCACCGACAAGGCGATTTGCTGAGCGCTGCGCAGGTTGATCACCACATCCGATGGTGCGATACCCTTTGGATTGTGCATGTACTGCACCGACTGCGCGGTGGGCCGGGTCGCCGTCATGCTGCTGATCTGGAGCAAGGTCGACCGGACATCTTCGTAGGGTCCGGTGAGTACCGGCAGATCGACTTCCACCGAACTGATCTGCCGGCAGAAGTGGCCCGGATGATCACGATCGAACAGCAACTGGGTCAGTCTGAACTCCAGCACGCCCGTGTCTTTCAGTTGCTGCAATGCATCTGTCCAGTCCGCAATGCCGACCTGACGGTCAACCTCGTCGTCGAACAACTGCCGCAGGGAGACGGTTTTTATCAGCTCCAGCCGGCGCTCCCGGCGCTGCAGGTATTCACGCTCCATACGCAGCAGATGCCCGCGCAGTTGTTCCCCGGCGGTCAGACCATGGCGATGATCGAGCCAGACCTGGGGTAACGGGATCTGTGCATCATAATCGCCGGTTTCAGCCGCCAGCGAAGCCTGAGCGCTGAGGCACAGGCTGATGACAGCATCGTAGGCCTGATAATGCAGCGCCTTGAGCTGGCCGAGCATCCAGCCGAACAACTCGGCGTTGGTCGCGCGTTTTTTCAGGAAGTTGTAAACCGCCAATGCCTGAGCGTTGGCCCTGAGGGTTTGCGCCAGGCTGGATCGGGCCGCCGTGACCGCGTGCCCCTGGGCAACGATCTGCGCATCGATGGCCAGCACCTCGGCCAGCGCCTGATCGCGTTGCAACGCCCATTCGTTGCGACGGCGACGGTAGCCTTCGGTGGTCGCCTGTCTGTCGGCGTCGATTTGCAGCAGGGACGAGGCGACTTCCAGACCGAAAACCACCGCATCCGCCGCTTTTTCCAGGCGATGCCCACCATTGGAAAAGCCGAAAATATTCGGTAGCGAAGCCAGTACCGCCCCCGCCGGCTTGATCGACTTGGCCACCAGGGCGTACGTCTTGGACTGCTGCAGGCTCTCCATGACCTCATATTCAATGGCCGAAACGTTTTCGTTGTAGCGCGTTGCGTAAGCATCGGCCCGCTCTTGCGCCACTGCCCGGCTTTGCTGCAGCGCCGTGACATTGGCCTCCAACTGGGCAATGGACTGCTCCTGCACCGTTTCGGCGTAGCGGCCCAGTTCCACCAAATGGTTTTGCTGCAATTCTTCCTGCTCGGCGCGATCGCGTCGCTCCAGCAAACCAAGCAACTGACTGCCGTAATCCTGCAAGGCCTGCACGGCGCGCAACGCGACTTCGAAGGTCACGCGCCAGCGGAACGCATTGACCACCAGGCGCCCGCCCATCGGTCTTGGTCCGGCCACGCCACCGGCCGCCAGGTCACGCAACAATTGATTGGGATCGGTCGGTGGGCTGAACAGCAAAATATCCATCGGTTGACCGTCGAGGGTGAGATTGTTGCGCAGGTTATGCATCCGTTGCTCAGGCGCAGCAAACAGGTCCAGCAACGACTGATTGATCGGGATTTCGAAAGGCTCGCACGTCAGCAGTCCGAGCATGGGCGGGGTATCGGAAGCGGAGGGGTAATCCGCCAGGCTGAAATCCAGCGACTGCTCAAATGCTTCCAGCCCTGGCCGCGCCCCGCTCTTGTCCAAAAGATTCTTGACTGTGTCGGTTTGCCAACGGGTGCTGGTGTTTGCCGTGGGTGCCTTGCCCATCAGAAATCCGGCCTGGACATAGCACAACTTGGCCGCCACCAGACTGTCGCGGGTCAGTTGCCGGTAGTACCAGTCGCCCCAGGCCATCAGGTTTTTCACATAGTCGGTGAACACCAGAATCTGCAAATGCCAGGGGGCCGCGTAGCCAATCGCATCCGGGTCCGTGGGGTTCTGGGTTTCACAGCCGGGGTTGCCCTGGAGAGTGTCCAAGGGCCGGCAACGCCAGTACGCCGGTTTTGAATCGGGATTGACGGGCACCTCATCAGGGTCGGCGGGGGCCTGTGGATCGAACAGATAATGCAGCCAGTTCTGTGCCTCGCGAAAGCGTTCTTCATCACGCAAGCGCGTGGCCATCAAATGTGGCAGATGAAAAAACAGCTCCCAGAAAAACAGGCCGTTGGCACCGTCAAAGGCACCATTGGTTTCCTCGAATTGCGCGCCAGGTGGCAACGGCTGCGGCGGCGGTTCGCGCAAAAACTGGGAGTCCCAGTCCAGCACGTCATCCACGGAATCATTCGCGCGCTGCGCCAGTTCCGGGCCAAACAAAGAGTTGAGCCTGACGTATTTCAAGGCCAGTTCGGCCTGGTTGAAAGAAAGGAACTGCGCGGCATCAACGGTATTTTTGTGCAGGGTCGGCGGGGTGAAGTCCATGAGGTCGACAATCGTCAGGTCAAACGCTTTGACGCCAATTCCTTCATTTGTGGAGGAGAATGAAAAGGTGGTCGGCTTCGGCCATGCCCCTTTACTTCGTTTGAAGAAACCCGGTTCGGTAACCCCCCCCCCCGCCTTGGCAAAATCACCTTCTATTGTTTTATCCGCCGCTGAAGGATTGAGCATTTCCAGTTTCATGGAAACCACGCCACCCCCCATACTCCCTGGCCGGCAGACCCCCTGCACCATCAGTGTATCGTCGTCACCTGCGCGCAACGCCACGACGTTCAGCTCCAGATACGGGGTCATGGAACCCGCTGTGGTGACGTGGGAAACGACCGTCACCTGACTGCTCAGCGGATGCTGTACCGTTTCATTGCTGACGAAGCGTTGTTGCAGCGCCAGATCCAGCCAGGCCCCACTGTCCAGGGTGTCACGGCGCATCAGCACGTCATACACCGCAGCCTCCCTCAGATCAGGTTCGCCGGAGGTAGCGACAAACTTGCCCGTCAGCAAAATCCCCAGCTTGCCCTTGGGGTCCAGGTAATCGGTGCGCACACTGGCAATCAGCCGGGTACCCGGCAAAAGGTTGTGATCATGCTCCGAACTGCGCAAACACAGCGGAGCTGACCATTCGCCGTTCTGCCGCATGAATGCCAGATTGATGTCGAGCTTATAGGGGACGAATTCGCCCGTAGTTTTACTGTCGACCCGGACACGCCATTCGGCCCACACCAGACACAGCCGGCCATTCCAGACCACCGGACGTATGTCCAGCACCGGGTTGCCGGCCTGGATGTCCACGGCCTGCCACTCACTCCAGGCCGCCGGATTGACCGCGACACTCGCGGTGTTGAGTTCAATCCCGGCCTTGCGCCAGTAGTACTGGAACGGCTGCACCCGCTGCCGCCCGACAAAGTAATAATCAGCTTTGGCTGGCGTCGTGCCGTCCATATAGCAGCTGAGCACATCCAGATCGCAGGTCTTTTCGAATGACTGCAGATAGTCCTGCAGCGCCGCCTGTACGGAATCGTCGCTCAAACGCGCCTGGTTGAGGTTGTTTTCCAGGTTTTTGAACAGGCTGGTCTTGCGCTGACGCACGAAGGGATTGATGAAGTTTTCCGGGTAGCACGAGATCAACTGCACCGCCGCCCAGTCAGGGTAATTGTCGTAGAGCTGCCATTGGAGCAAATGTTCTTTGTCGAACTGTTGCGCCTGGAAGCCGGGTTCAAGCTTGCGATACACCGCATGAATATACTGCTGCGCACAGCTCGTCGCTTCGGCCACCCAGGAACTCTGCACCGCGTAGGTATCCAGCGGATCCATGCGCAGCAGTTCGAACAGATCTGCCGGCGTTTTCAGAAAAGAGTATTTCGCGCTGCCGACTTGTCCGATGCAGTATTCGAGCAGTGCCGAACGACGTTTTTCCAGCAGCCCGCCAATGTGACTCAGTGCCATGATCTTGCTCCTTGCGAGGGTACCCGGGGACAAATGTGCGCCAGGCGCTACCGCTCAGCCGGTGTGTCTACTCAACGGGCGAAAACGATGGGGTTGGCAAATATTCTTTCCTTATCGCCAGACTGAGTGCGAACACTGAGAGAGAAGGTGCCTCCCGTTGAACTGGACACAAAGACCCGCGTCAGCCCCTGCTGATTGGTGAAACCCTGTGCCGGCCGGATCGTCGCGACATCGAGTGTTGCGGGGGGGACACTCGCGGCAAACCATTCCACAATCGAGTTCTGCCCCAGGTTGCCGTAGTCGTCCTCCAGTACGGCGTAGAGTTCGACTTCCTCGCCTTTCGGCACTTCCCTCAACGGTGTTGGCGACAGCTCGGCAAGCGGGAAATGCAGTGTTGAGTAATCGGCGACGATTTCCACCGCAGGGGCGTACTCCGGTTCAAACAGGTCCAGCCAGAAGACGGGCGTGTCCCTGCCCATGACGCTGCCCGGGACAAACGTGGCCAGCAGCGTCCCGTCCAGTTCGGTCGCACCCGATTCGATGCTGCCCAGCGTGGCACGCCAGTAAACGTTGACGCCGCTGAGCGACTTCCCCTCGGCATCTTTGAGGGTCAACTTATAGGTGACTTTTTCGCCAGCCTTTCCGGCCACCACGGTGCTGCTGTCCACGACTTCGCGGGTTATCGTGACCAGCGCCTTGAGGTCGCCCGGCACCTGCACCATTGGCGCCCGCCCACGGACCTCACCCAACTGGGCAAGCTCGGCGGCCTCGGCATAAGCTTGTTTGTCGACGGTCTCGGGCAAATTGCCGATCAGGAAAATGGTCAACGCCTCCATTCCACTCTCGGTGGACAACTCTCGCACGCGCATCAGCAGATCAAGCTGGATGAGATTCTTCAGCACCTTTAAGTCAGTCGGATCGATGCGACTGACGCACTCGCGTACCTCTTGCACGCTCCAGCCAAAAAAATCGGCCAGTTTGATGGCGGCAGCCTGTTGCGCAAGCCTGAGTGCATCACCCGTGACGTCGGGCAGTTCATTGACCTGGCGCAGGTAATCCAGGAGCTTGTGCTCCGGCTGTTCGCTCAAGCCGAACGCCCGGGTGAGCGTCGACAGGTAATACAGCGTGCGCAACGACAACTCATGCTTGTTGTCCTGCGCGAGCCAGGCCCGGTAACCGTAATCCAGATAGTCCTGCAGCAGCGTGGCGCTGAGGCCCAGTGTCGATACCACCTCACTGCGGCGGCGTACCTCGGCCAGCAGATCAAGCAACGGATCGGCATTGCGATGGTGGCTGCGGCCCGGGTCCTCGGAACTTGCGCCGACTCTTTCCAGCACTTGTTGCAGCAATTGATAAACCGTAGCGTTTGCCCAGTTCAGGGTGGGTATGGCCTGCTCCACCCCGACGCCGGCATACACCGCCAGCGTCTCTTTCACCAGCGACACCTGAGCATCGCGAACCTGCAGCAGCACACTGGTCATCAGATCGATGATGTTCAGGCGCGTGAGTGGATCAATCACTCCCAAGGCACTGTCGACCGCCCACGTGATTTTTGCGCGGACAGTGTCCAGGTACTGCTCGAATGTCCCTGCCGGTGGCAATACCAGACCCTGGACGTCGACAATCGGCTCCAGACCATCCGCCGGTGTCGCCAGGAACTCCAGCCAGTCAGCGGCCCCGGCAGACGGCACGCCCCCAGCCAGAAAAGCGCCATTGGACACCAGCGCCGTCGGCAGCAGATTGCGGACCTGCTCGAAAAACTGCAGATCCTGCTCGGACGGTTCCAGCGCCGGTGGGCTGGCGACCGCATGTTGCAATACCCACAGCACCGCAAGCTTGCTCTGCACACACCACTGCACGCAGCTTCGCATGGCCTCGATCAGCTCCAGCGCATCCGGTGTTCCGAGCTGTATGGTAAGGATACGAGGAACACCTGCCAGGCCTTTGACCCAGTCATCCCCGCCGAGCAACGACAGCATCAGCACACCTTCGACCGGTGTGATGTTCAACAGCCGCGGCAGTCTTACCAAGCGGCAAAACGCGGAAATGATTGCCGGACTGCGCGTCAACTGGTCGGTCAACCCCTGGGCCTTGGCCACCGTCATCGCCAGGTAGTAATACGTCTGCAGGTCAATGGCCAGCCCGCTGCACAGTTGACTGATCGTCAAATCAACCACACCCGGCGCCGGCACAAGGTCGAACGGCTGATTGTCGAGTCTGAGGGGTTCGCGATAGCCCGCTTGAGCGTTGAAGATCTGGTCGAACTGCGAGAGCGCTTCGCCGCGGCCGTAGACCGACACATCACTGACAAACAGCGCAAAATCCGCTGCCGTGCATTCGTAACGCTCGCGCAATGTCTGAAACAAGCCCAGTGCACGCACCACGCCGCTCGATATATTCATCTCCTCCTCGACGGGAAGCTTATTACCCAGCCTTACTGCGCGGATGGCCGAGGTCAGCAGCGCATCCACCTGGTCGAAAGGCAACCCGGTCCAGTTGGCCAGGCGCACCATCCGGTTCATCCGGTCATAGCGATTGAAACCGGTCATGTCGGCGGGGTTGGCTGTCAATTGATGGCGAAGCACTGAATCGTCGCTAATGCGCACCGCCGGTGCGGTGTTGTCATTGATGTAGACCGATCCTGCGCGCTCGCTTTCCGGGAAGTCGGGCACCTCATCCGGGTAGGACACATTGGCCGAGCGCACCGGTGCGAAATCGCCGATCGACAACAAGGCTTCGATCTGCGTGCTGGTCAGCTTTGTGCGTTCACCAAAAAACACCACCTGACTGAGATTTGCCTGGTTATCAATATCACTGGTACCAAAGTTGCGATCGTAAAAATCCTTGCGATTGTCGAATTCCTCACGGGCCTCGGTCAGCAATTGCCGCTGGTAAGGGCCGAGCCGGGAAGCGTGGGCAAAACCGTCGCCGGTTTTGGGACCTCGCGCATTGGCTTGCAAAAAGTAGGGGTAAGCCAGATCGACCCGATGCTCGAAATCCCCCACCGACAAGCCATGAATCTGTGCAATACCATCAATGGTCACCCAATGTTGGTAATACGGCAGACCATTGGGATAGCGAGCTTCGATCAACGCATCTTCAATCGACGCATCGTTCTCCAGTTGCGAATTCGCCGCGATGAACGCCTCCAGCACCGCGACGATGATGTCCACCGACGAGATCGACCGATACACCGCATTAAAGTCGACAGCCAGCGGTAACAGATCCGTGCGGCGCTCATGCAACCTGTATTTTTCTTCCTGATCGCCTTGCGACTCGATACGGTCGCGGATCCAGCGCAACAACTCGATCAGATACGCCACCGGCGACGTGATCGACTCCAGTGCATCCGGCGGACACCGCGCCGCAAAGTCGGTGCCGATCAGGTTGTGATAATTGGGACCGTCCACCATCGACAACAGGCCGTCGGCGCTACGGGTTGCAGCGCGCTTGTCACCGCGCAGGGTCTGCTCGATAAACCGGCGACGTATATACGTGGCCATGCTGTTGGCCGCGCGCAGAAATCGCTGCGCCTCCTGTGCAGTGACCCGTTGCTCCCTGACCAGGCCTTGAACGCCCTTCTCCACCAAAGGAAACACCGAGCCACCCTGCTCGAAATAAGTCTTGAGGTTCTCCAGCCCGATGTTTTGTACTTGTTGTTCCTCGCCGAACAACTGATCGATCAGTTGCAAGGCAGGACGGCGCGAATCAACCATGATGTGTTCCTTGAGGCAACAAGGGGGTCCGGGCAGCCTGACGTTGTGGTCAGGCTGCGCATTCAGCAGATAGGATTGGGCGCTTCAAAACGATCACGGTCTACTGTCAGATCTGACAGGTTTTATGACCGTTCGTCGTAAGTACCGGCGTTCGAATCTGCCGCCGGTTCGACTTCGAAACGCGCACTGGTCACCCGATCGGACATCGTCGCGCCATCCGCCCCGTCCGTGATGGTCTGCTGGAATCGGTACCAGTTGCCGGTCGCGGGCAATGCTTGTGTCGAACCGCGCCACTTTCCACCGGTGACCGGCAATGCCGACGCCCAGCGCAGATCCGGGTTCCACCAGCTCTCGACATCGCCTGTACCCGTGCGGCCCGAGCCGGCAAGCGTCACCGGATTCACCACCCACTGGCCAGCCGCCGGCTCGTCAATGGTCGGCAGGAACGTCCCCAACACCACCGGTCGCAGTGCCTTGAGCGAAGTGAAATCAGCCAGCGATGCCACCACCTCAAGCGTGCAGGCGCCACCCACCAGCGAACTGAAATCCTGCGTCACCACCCAGGTGCGATCGGCCTGCACGATGGTGCTTGCCTGTACCGAACGCGCAGCGACCGTCAGCGACACCGTAACGGTGTCGCCCGGCACACCGAAGCCTGCGACCACGCCATGGCCGCCAATGTGCTTGCCCTCGGTCGGGCTTTCGACAAAGGGGGCGGCCGGGACGACGTCGTAGTGCAATGACTCGGTCTTGTCCGACGCCTGCAGCTGGCCTTTTTCATCGGTGAATGTTTGCCTGGCCCACAGGGTTTTGCTGCCCACCGGCAATGTCACCTCGCCTTCCCAACGGCCATCCCGGCCCACCGGGACATTCGTCAGCAATGGCTCGGCGACGCCCTCCAGAAAGACTTCGACATAGCCGTTGGCCATGCCGCGCCCCTCAAGCTTCGCGGTGCGTGGCAGCGTGCCGCCGGGCATTGGCTGGACGAATTCCGGGGGCAGCAACACCACTTTAAAAATGTGTAACTCACTGCGTTCCGACGGCCGCCCGTCAAGGGTTTGCTGCGCGTCGACGGTGTATTCCACAAACTCCAGATTGTCGAGTTCAATCGACCAGTCCCCGTCCTGCGCCAGTACTTTGGGGTCGCCAAGCGGTCGCTCGAAACGGGCATCGCGCAACTGCAGGGTCGCGCCCGCCATGCCGTCCTTGCCCTCCACGGTGACCGGGCGGCCGACTTTGGAACCCGCCTGCGGTTGGGTGATCTGCGGTTTGCGCATCGGCGCAGCGACGGTGAAGGTTCTGGACGCCGGGGCGGATGTCTGCTGCGCCGCCGTCTGGGTCACCGTCACGGTGTGAGTAATGTCCGGGGCAAACGTCTCGGCGCGCTGAAAGGTCCAACTGCCCTCGGTCACCGTCGCCTCATGGACTGTGCCGTCATCACTGAACACCAGGTTGACCCGGGCGCCCGGCCAGCACGTGCCGCTGAACTTCGGTGAGAGGCCATCCTCGACCGGATCTTCGACCTTCGGTGCCAAGGGTGGGATATTCACCAGCACCTCGATCCAGTGCGGTGATTCATGCTCGTCCTTGAACTGCCGGAAATACACTTTGCGCTCGAACGTGGGGCCCCATTCGTCAATGGCCCTGCTCGACCATTGGCCGTTTTGCACCGGCGCGTCGGGGGCAATGGGCGTAACGAGGTCTGCTTCAACCAGCCTCACCGTCGCGCCGGTAAAGCCTTTGCCACTGAAGGCGGGCCGGTACTCCAGGGTGAAATTGATGCCTTCGACGTTACTCAACGCCCGTTTGACCGTGAAGGCCAACGGCAGCGAGTCGATCCAGCCATTGGCACCGTCGGCGATCTGCTGAATGACTTCTACGGTGCTGATGCCCAACGGCCAGTTTGTCGGTGCTGTCTGCCACTTGCCGTCCGTGCCTACCGAGGCATGGGGCGGGGCTGTCCCCGGCCCTTCCTTGAGGGTGAGCTGGACACGGGTCGCGAAATGTTCGTCGAAATGACCGTCGCCGTAGAAATCCGCCGTGCTGTCGGTGGGGAAGTTGATGTTCGGCAATGCCAAGGTTGGCGGACGGATTTTGAAGGCGCGGGGTTCACTGCGTCCGGATCGGAGGTTAGCGAAAATCTGTTCGACAACGAGGCCGACGGGACCTGGCGGTAACCCGGTGACAGAGACGTTCCAGTCACCATTGGCCTTGGTCACCGTGTCAACGCCTAATGCAACGTCACGTCCATCCTGGAATACCACTAGCCGCGACGTAAGAAATCCGTTGCTGCCCTCTAGGGTTAAGGACGGCTCCTGCACGGATAACGGTTGTGGCTTCGTTATCGTTGGAACACCTACAACATTAATATCAACAGCATTGGTATAAAGATGACCAAAAACTGGATGGCTGACTCGGGCCGTAATCGAATTAAGCCCACTACGGGGGGCTTTCGTCATCGGCATCTGCCAAGTCGCCGCGAATCCTGCGGGGACGGGATTTCCCCACTCTTCATTGTGATTTAAATCACTGACTATCTGGATCACGGCGTCGGGGGTAGCAGTACCCTTGAAAATCAACTCTTTGGTCACCAGCGAGGACTGTTGTGGCGAAGTCATTTGTAACCGATATCCCGTCACAAACCCGGTCCGGTCAGAGGGTTTATCGCCAACCTGTTGATAGGCCTGAACCTTCAAAGACGACTGAGTTGCGGGGACCTGTGTAGACCAGCGCCCGTTGGAGGACAAGACACTCGATCCGATGGTTGTGACACCATTGCTAATAACCAGCGTGGCTCCGGCGATACCGCCGCCGCCCGTTACAGTGAGTGTTGAACCTACATAGGTTTGAATCTGATCGATGGTAGGTGTCGAGGGTTTGGCCTGATAACCAACCTCTTTTGACCCATCCATTATAGGATCCGGTCCATCGTTAACGTCATAGGTATATTTGAAGGTAACTTTGACCCGACTATTCGATGGTACGAATACCTGGCCGCCAAGACTATGCCACTCACCATCCTGGATAGCGGTCTTCGTCAGTTCTCTTTCCTCTATTTTTGAACCCACTATATGAAGAACTACGTCGCCCTTATTGTGACCGTTTTTTTTCGCACGGTATTCGAATCCATAACAATAGAATCCCAAGCCGTCGCTCATCCATTGATATATAAGTTTGAACTCTGCCCACACCCCGGTTTGTGATACGTGAAACGCCAGCGTTTCAGGTGCCTGGCTCTGTAACACTGGCTCGACCTGCCCCGCCAACTCCCCCGAACGCTCACCCAGCGGGCCATTTTCGACTTCGTCATTCTTGTCCATGATTTGACTCCGGGCTGTTCAGGGCGGCATGGCGCAGGGAAACGTCTCGCGCCATTCAATCCCGGCAATGCCCGCTTCCACACCTGACAGTTCTGACAGTCCCGACAAACGGTAACCTTTCCTACGCAGTAATCTGGCGACATCCTTCAGATGCCCACATGCGGCTACGTTGCCTTGCGCCATTGCCTACACATCCCTCAGAATCCGCCGGCTTGTGCGCTTTGTTGATGCCCCGTAACTTGGTCCGTGCCGCTGCCAATCAGTGGTCGGGTTTAGTCGCCCGGGGTGTGTCACCAATGTGTATAAGCGTCATCAAGTCGGGTATTCCCTATCCCCGCACTCGATGGTGGCTGTTCGCAGGGCGCTTCGGCGCGCCGGTTTTTGGTGATACCCCCCGGTCGACTAACCTGCGTCCAGCCGCCACCCCTCGTTTAGTCGCGCAGTGGTGACGGCCCCAATTACTAAGGGTTATCACTATGATCAAAGACACTCCGAATCCCCCCGAAACCAGCGACTCGGTTTCCCCCTACCAATCAGCCGATTCGAAAAAGCTTCACGAGGCCGCCGAAAAAGCCCTCGACCACTACCTAAAACCCGCCCCCTCGCCCACCCCCTCACGCAACTCCGTGGATCGCGGTATGCAAATGTTCATGGTCGTCCCCGACCTCAACCGCGAAGCCGTGGCCATCCAGACCTACGAAACGTTTTCGTCGGTGAGCATTCTGCTGCTGGATCTGGCCGACAGCCTGGAACACAAGCCGCGGCATCTGGCGATGGCGATCTATCAGTTGAGCGAGATGGGCTTGATGCTGGCGGAGAAGGCGCTGGATAACGAGCGGGCGATTGCCGTAAGCGTTTGAAGATCAAAAGATCGCCGCCTTCGGCAGCTCCTACAGGGGATTTATGTGAATCCTGTAGGAGCTGCCGAACGCTGCGATCTTTTGCTTTTGCTTTTGTTTTTGCAGTTCAGGCCGAAGCCGGCAACGGCTGAAAACTGAAGTACTGACGCAGCACCTCGACCAGTTGCCCGTATTCCGGCGGCGGTCGTTGCAGGCTGAAGCCGGCGTCGTAATGCAGCGGCGTCGCGTCTTCGTGACACCACAGGCAACACGCGGTGAGGTCGATCACCTGCTGGCAGCCATCGTCAGCAGGGATTTTCAGGCGCAGATTGAAATCCACCCCGGTCATCATCGGCAACTGGCTGATAAGCATCAGCCCGTCCTCGGAGACATTGCCGAGAAAACCGATGGGTTTGTCGGTGACGCTGTTGAACACCCTGAGAAAATACGGCAACTGGTGCCGTTCGATTCGGCGGTCGGTAAACATGCGCAGTTCGCCATGCATGGCTCTCTCACAGAGCCGCACCTTTGCTTCGGAACGCGCCTGTATCGCCGGCACGCTCTCCCCGCTTCCGGTGTGACGGTCGCTAAATCGCCGTCACCTGACAACTTGCCAGTCGCAGGTGTTGCACGGGCACATTAGAGACTCGGCTCTAAACCCGATTGATTCGACTATAGCTCAGGCTGTACAACCGGCCAGCTTTTGTATGACAACTGCCATCAAAAGCGCGTCGGACGTACCACGGCCGCAGCGCTGCGGGTCGGGTAATGGCCCAGACTCTGCAAGGTTTCCAGGCGCGCGCGGGCGCGGTAGGCGTATTCGCTGTTCGGGTACGAGGCCATGATGAACTGATAGGTCTGCGCCGCATCGACAAACATCTTCTGCCGTTCCAGGCACTGGCCGCGCATCATCGACACTTCCGGCCACACGTACGGGCGGGCACGGCTGGCGCGTTCGACCTTGGACAGTTCGAGCATCACCTGCTCGCAATTGCCGCGATCATAGGCGCTGTAGGCGTTGTTCAAATGATGGTTCATCGACCAACGGGTGCAGCCCGTCACGGCGAGGACGCTGAGGGCAAGGGCGGCAATGGTTACGAATCGCATGAGGGTTCTCCTGTCTTGTGCTCTTTATCGACCCTTGCCGAGAAATCTTCAGAAGTGTTTGCGCCAATCGTCGTGTTCAATAAAGAAAGTAATAAGTAGTGCATTCGAACAATGACTACACCTCAAGAGCATAGTAGCCTTCGCTAGCGCTTGAACTCAGGAGTCTTTGCATGTCCGTCCGTCGTACCAAAATCGTCGCTACCCTTGGCCCGGCCAGTAACTCGCCGGAAGTTCTCGAACAGCTGATTCTGGCTGGTCTGGACGTCGCCCGTCTGAACTTCTCCCACGGCACCCCCGACGAGCACAAGGCTCGCGCGAAGCTGGTGCGTGACCTCGCAGCCAAGCACGGCCGCTTCGTCGCCCTGCTCGGCGACCTGCAAGGCCCGAAAATCCGTATCGCCAAATTCGCCAACAAGAAGATCGAGCTGAAGATCGGTGACAAGTTCACCTTCTCCACCAGCCATCCGTTGACCGAAGGCAACCAGCAAGTGGTCGGCATCGACTACCCGGATCTGGTCAAGGACTGCGGCGTGGGCGACGAGCTGCTGCTCGACGACGGCCGCGTGGTGATGCGCGTCGAAACCGCCACCGCCACCGAACTGCACTGCGTGGTGACCATCGGCGGCCCGCTGTCCGACCACAAAGGCATCAACCGTCGCGGTGGCGGCCTGACCGCGCCGGCCCTGACTGAAAAAGACAAGGCCGACATCAAGCTCGCTGCGGAAATGGAAGTCGACTACCTCGCGGTGTCCTTCCCGCGCGACGCCGCCGACATGAACTACGCCCGTCAACTGCGCGACGAGGCCGGCGGCACTGCCTGGCTGGTGGCGAAGATCGAACGCGCCGAAGCCGTGGCCGACGACGAAACCCTCGACGGCCTGATTCAGGCGTCCGACGCGGTGATGGTTGCCCGTGGTGACCTCGGTGTGGAGATCGGCGACGCGGAGCTTGTGGGCATTCAGAAGAAAATCATTCTGCACGCACGCCGCCACAACAAGGCCGTGATCGTCGCGACCCAGATGATGGAGTCGATGATCCAGAACCCGATGCCAACCCGCGCCGAAGTGTCCGACGTGGCCAACGCCGTGCTCGACTACACCGACGCCGTGATGTTGTCGGCTGAATCCGCTGCCGGTCTGTATCCGCTGGAAGCCGTGCAAGCGATGGCGCGTATCTGCGTCGGCGCTGAAAAGCACCCGACCGGCAAGACCTCCAGCCACCGCATCGGCAAGGAATTCACCCGCTGCGACGAAAGCATCGCGCTGGCAACCATGTACACCGCCAACCACTTCCCGGGCGTCAAAGCGATCATCGCCCTGACCGAAAGTGGCTACACCCCGCTGATCATGTCGCGTATCCGTTCTTCGGTGCCGATCTACGCCTACTCGCCACACCGCGAGACCCAGGCGCGCGCAGCGATGTTCCGTGGCGTGTACACCATCCCGTTCGACCCGGCTTCGCTGGAACCGCACGAAGTCAGCCAGAAGGCGATCGACGAACTGGTCAAGCGCGGCGTTGTGGAAAAAGGCGACTGGGTCATCCTGACCAAGGGCGACAGCTACCACACCACCGGCGGCACCAACGGCATGAAGATCCTGCACGTGGGCGACCCGCAGGTCTGAGTATCGGTGCCTGCACCGACCTGTTTGCGGGCATGCCCGCTCCCACAGGTTTTGCCTGGTTCTGAGTGAACGCTTGCTGAAAAACGAAAGCCCCGCCATGTGAATGGCGGGGCTTTTTGCATTCTGATTGGCCAGAACAGCCAACCGTAGATCACAGAGCCGCCTGCCCCGTCTACTGTCAAACCTGACAGTAGACGGGGCAGGTTGATGGGTAGCTACTTGAGTCGAGCACCATCCACTCAGGGAGAGTTCCATGAACAGCTCCATCCGATCCTTACAAGCCGCCGGCACGCTGGATGAACAGTTTGCCGAGGCCGGCATTTTTCGTCTGAGCCTGCCCCACCTGGCGCCTGAAACACTGATCACCGGCGTTGAGGCAGAGCATTCGCCGCAACGCCTTTATTTCACCGGGCAAGCACGCTCAAGCACCACCAACCGGCCTTACCTGCTGGGTCGCTTGCTGCCCGACGGCACGCTGGATAACAGTTTTGGTACGGGGGGCGTCGTCAGCGGTTCGTTTAGCCCGGGCGCCCCCTCGCTGGGTAAATCCATCAGCCTGCTCGACGACGGCAAAATCCTCCTCACCGGGCTGGTGCGACTCGACGGAATTCCTGCGCTGGCCCGATTTTTTGCCGATGGCACGCTGGATCTCGGATTCGGCAACAACGGCTACGTTGTCCTCGAACACCCCGAGGCTGTTCAGGCCCATCGTGCAACCGCAGGTGCAGGTCTGCTCTCGAGCGTCAGCGCCACGGCTTTGGCCAACGGCAAGATTGTGCTGGTGCACAACTACGTCGTCGCTCATTCGGCAGATACCCGCGCCTTCATTTACCTGCTCGACAGCGTGGGCGCACTGGACACCTCGTTCAACCAGAAAGGTTACGTACCGGTCGTTTATCCCGGTGCCGATCCCGCCAACGTGAGACTGCGCAGTGCGTTGCTCGACGCGGATGGCAAGATCAGCGTGTGCGGCAATCTGACCGCTCAGTCCGGCTCGTCGGCACCGCTCTTCGCCCGCTACCAGGCCGATGGCAACCTTGATGCGGGCTTCGGTGATGCCGGGTTTGTCCTGGTCAGCACGCTACAGGCGAGCGCCGAACTCAATGCCGTGATTGCCCAGCCCAACAAACGCCTGCTGGGGATCGGCGAGACAGACGCCGCGCAAGGCCTGTTGATCAGCCTTGAACCGGATGGGCAGCCGAACATTCAGTTCAACCGTGGCCAACCGTTGCTGACCCGCCTGAATGACCTCGACACCCTTTGGCAACGCGGCGCCATGCAACCAGACGGAAGCATCGTGATGCTGGGCAAGATCCACCGGCCCAAAGAACAAGGCGAAGTGGCCGTCGCCCGGCTGCTGAGCGACGGCTCACTGGACCCGACGTTCAACGGCGCCGGCTGGGCAAGCACCCCGTTGGAGCGGTCGAGTACGTTCGACGCCCTCACCCTGCAGACCGACGGCAAAATCGTCATTGCAGGTTCCCTCGCCGCTGATTTTCAAGGCCTGGTGCTTCGTTACCACGGCCGTGGCTGAACAGGACGATCATCGCCCAGGCGATTGCCCGGACCATTCAAGGAACCAGAACATGAGCAATGATGCAGCGGTTTTGCGTAACGAAGGGCAGCTCGATCCGGCGTTTGGTAGCGCTGGCCGGGTCGTGTTGCAGGCGCCCGGCGCACCCGGGCAAAGCGTCTTGCCCCAAGGCATCGGGGTTGATGCTGCGGGTCGTGTGTATGTCGGCGGTGCGCTGCGCATCGGCGAAAATCGATTTGCCTATTACTGCGTGAGGCTGACGGCACAGGGGACGGTCGATCCGGCGTTCGGCGAGGCAGGTTATGTCATCGGCGAGTTTGCGCCACACAATGGCCGGATATCTTATTCGGGGGTCAGCGAGGTCATCGAACTGAGTAACGGAAAAATACTGCTGATCGGCAATTACTACGATGACACCTTCAACACCTGGAAAGGCCTGATCCGCTTACACCCCGATGGCACGCCGGATCCAGCCTTCGGCGAGGATGGAACACTATTGATTGCGCTTGGCAGCATCAGCGGGACTGACGATGACAGTGTCGATGGCCTGAACGTTTCCTCGACGCCGCGAACGGCCGGCAGCAATCTTCTGCCCGACGGCAAAATCCTTTTGCATGAATCCGTCTACGACGGCCTCGAGGAAACACAAACCGCGATCATCCGACTGACAGCCGACGGCGTACTCGACCCCGACTTCAACCAGACCGGCATTGTCTGGGTCGCTCATCCTGACTTTGCGCATACCGAAATCACCGACATTCTGCTGGCTGACGACGGGAAGTACGTGCTGGCCGGTCATTGCGATGAACCCGGGGATCCGCCTGCCCGGGCAATCTTTACCAGACTGCATGCCAGCGGCATCACCGACACCTCGTTCGCCAGCAACGGTTATCTGTTGATCGAATCGGCGCGAGGCGACACCAACTACCTCCTGGACAGGCTTGTGGCGCAGACGAACAAACGTCTTCTGGGCATCGGTTACGGCCTGGGTCAGGAGGATTGCGGGTTACTGATCAGTCGCGAAGCCGATGGCGGTGAAAACATCCAGTTCAATCGTGGCAACCCTCTGTTGCTGAAGCTCGACGGGCGCATCACCAGTTGGCACGACGCGATTATCCAGCAGGACGGCAGTATTCTGGTGTACGGACATCTGTATGACCCCGCTCGAACTGTCGTGGCAAAATTCACCGATGCGGGCACGCTGGATAAAACCTTCGGTGGCGGCACAGGCTGGCTGCAATACAGTGTCGATCCCTTCGGCCTGACGTCTGCCATCATCACTGATGCCAGCGTGCTGTTTTTTGGCGCAACCGTAGTCGACGGTCAGGCAATGCCGTGCATTGCCCGGGGTCTGATTGCCCCGCCGCGTTGAGGGCGAGGCTTTGTGCCGAGTTGAAGATCAAACGCAGCCTTCGGCAGCACCTCGGCTGCGATCTTTCAATGGCGTTTGATGAAACCGTTCAACGCTGCCAACGCTTCCGGCGAGCGCAGCCGTTGGGTGAACAGTGCGCCCTCCTCCTCGATCACCTGGCGGATTTGCTGGCGATCCGGCGCTTTCATCAATTGCTTGCTGATGCGCACGGCTTGCGGTGGCAGTTCATCGAAGCGCAACGCCATTTCACGCGCTTTGGCTAACACGGCTGCGCCACTGCCCAACGCTTCAGTGGCGATGCCCCACTGGGCGGCCTGTTCTCCACTGAAACCTTCGCCGAGCAGCAGCAACTCTGCCGCTTTGGCCTGCCCGAGCAAACGCGGCAGGATCAGGCTGGAGCCGAATTCCGGACATAACCCAAGATTGACGAAAGGCATGCGCAACCGCGCATCGCGGGCCACATAGACCAGATCGCAGTGCAGCAACAACGTGGTGCCGATGCCCACTGCTGCACCGGCCACAGCCGCAATCACCGGCTTGCGGCATTCGAGCAGGCCGCGCATGAAGTGGAACACCGGGCTGTCCAGATCGCTCGGCGGTTGCTGGATGAAATCGGCGATGTCGTTGCCGGCGGTGAAACACTCGGCGCTGCCGGTGATCAGCACGGCGTTGATCTCAGGATCGCTATCGGCCTGCTTCAGCGCCTCGGCGAGACGGCTGTACATGGCGCGGGTCAGGGCGTTTTTCTTGTCTGGACGGTTGAGGCGCAGGGTCAGCAAACCGCGTTCGCGTTCCAGCAGGATGGCATCGGTCATGGCGTGTCTCGCGTCTGAAATATCAGCGCTCAACCACGGCTCACAAACACATCAGCCAGCAGTTGGTTGCGCGGCAATCCGGCCAGGTACAGGCGTCGGGCGAAGGCGTCGACACTGGCCGTCGAGCCGCAGACTAAGGCCAGGGTTTGCCGGGAAACAAGGCGCAGTTGCGCCAAAGCGGCGGCTGACTCGGCCGCCGTCCATAGCTCCACCGTCAGGTTGTCCCGCTGCGCGGCCAGTGCCGCCAAGGGTTTGGCCAGATAGTGCTCGCTGGCGTCATGGGCCAGGTGAATGACGCGGATAGCGCCTTGGTGATCCTGCCGCAGGGCTTCACGCAGCACACCGAACAATGGGCCGAGCCCGGTGCCGGCAGCCAGCAGCCACAGCGGCCGGGTGTGCCAGTCGGGGTCGTAATGCAGCGCGCCGCCGCGCAGTTCGCCGAGACGGATCGAGTCGCCGATCTGCAAGCGCCGCGCGGCGTCGCTGAATTCGCCGGGCTGACGACAGTCGAGGTGAAATTCCAGAAAGCGGTCTTCTTCCGGCAGGCTGGCCAGTGAATAAGGCCGCGCGATGTGATCGATCCATAACACCAGATGCTGGCCGGCGCTGTAGCGCAATGGCCGTTGCGGGGTCAGGCGCAGACGCAGGACGCTGGCGCTGAGCCAGTCCAGCGCTGCGACCACCGCCGGGCGACCGTCGGTGAGCGGGTCGAAGGTGTGCACCTGCAAATCTTCGATCACCTGACACTGACACGCCAGGCGCCAGCCCTGCTGACGCTGCTCGGCGCTCAAGGCATCCGGGCGATTGTCCGTCGGCAGGCCGTGCACGCACTGCACCAGGCAGGCATGGCAACTGCCGGCGCGGCAACTGTAAGGTACGGCGACGCCGTTCTGGTTGAGGGCGTCGAGCAGGTTGCTGCCCGCCGCCACCGACCATTGCCGTTCACCGACACGAAGTTCAGGCATCGACGTTCTCCCACGCGGCCGCACACCGATTGCGGCCGTCACGCTTGGCTCGATAAAGCGCCTGATCGGCACGCTGCAACGCCTCATCCAGATCATCGCCCAGGGTCAGCAGAGTCATGCCCGCCGACAGGCTGAGACTGCGCACATTCAAGCCGATCAGTTCGACATCGGTGAAGGCGATACGCAGGCGTTCGCAACACGCGGTCAGGCGTTCGGCGTTGCAGTCGGGCAGCAACACCACGAACTCCTCACCACCATAACGCGCCAGCACGTCGCCGTCGCGCAGGCAGGCCTGGGCGACAGCGGCGAACGCCTGCAGCACCTGATCGCCGGCGGCGTGACCATGCAGGTCGTTGATGCGTTTGAAGTGGTCGAGGTCGATCAGCGCCAGGCCATGCACCACGTCGCTGTCCATGGCATTCAGCTCCCGCGAGGCCAGGCGCAGGAAGTGCCGACGATTGAACAGGCCGGTCAACTCATCCGTAGCGACCAGATCTTCGAGCTGGCGCATCATCCCGCGCAGGGTGTCCTGATGCGCCTGCAAGGCAAACCGGCGCTGCCGCTGGCGTTGGCGCGAAACCTGTACGAAGCGTGCATAAAGCACCAGCCACGCCAGCACCATCGCCAGAATGCACACCTGCAAGGCAGCAAGCGCAGGCTCGCGAAAGCGCAAGTGGTAAGCGTCCCACAGCGTGATCGCGCAGAAACTGAAAAACACCAACAGTGCGCAACGGACGAACGCCCGCCGACTGAGATGGAACAGGCCGAACAGCAGGATCAACACATAGAACACCAAAAAGGCGCCACGCGCTTCATCCAGATGGGCGATCAGCCAGGTCTGCCAGCCGAGGCCGAGCAGCACTTGTGCTTCGGTCAGGCTGGGGTCGGCAAAGCGCAGGTTTCGCCCGCTCCAGAACAGCGCGAACAGGGTGGCCTGACTGATGACCACCAGTGCGCTGCCGATGGCGATGGCACTGAGGGACTGCTCGTAATGACCGGTGAAAAACGCCAGCCACAGCAGCAGCAAAGCCAATCCATAGGTGGCTGCAGCGAGGGCAAAGCGTTTGAGCAAAAGACGTTGAATGGCGTTATGGGTCAATCGTTGACTCACCGTGCGATTGGAGGCTGACCGAGTGTCCTACTCTACAGACCGGCTGCCACTTTAGTGGCGTAGTCGATAAATGACCACCGATTTTCGGGCTCGAAATTTGACGTCAAAAGTGTGGCCTCAAAAGCCCCTCACCCTAGCCCTCTCCCAGAGGGAGAGGGGACTGACCGTGTTGTTTATCCGAGGTACACCGACCTGAAACATCGCGCCGGACTCAGGCCTGGAAGCGGCACATCAGCTCCCTTCTCCTCAGCCGAACTCAGGTTTTGAACAGCACCAAGATCGGCTCCCTTTCCCCCAGCCGAACTCAGGTTTTGAACAGCACCAAGATCGGCTCCCTTTCCCCCTCGCCCCCCTGGGGGAGAGGGCTGGGGTGAGGGGGTAGCTCTTGAAGAGCAAACCCCATGTCCGATATTCGCCCACCCATGCGACCAACGAATGACTGCCGGCGCGTGTACGCCCCATCGAGGCGCGTTATACTGCCGCGCCTTTTTAGCGTCGCGCCAGCAGCCCCGGCGTGCCTTGAAAGGTGCTTGCGACCGACCGAAACACCCAAGCCGCAGGCACCTTATTGAATGTTCCCGTCTTTTAGAGGAGCGCGACTCATGACCGTGATCAAGCAAGACGACCTGATTCAGAGCGTTGCCGACGCCCTGCAGTTCATTTCCTATTACCACCCCGTGGATTTCATCCAGGCGATGCACGAAGCCTACCTGCGCGAAGAATCGCCAGCGGCCCGTGACTCGATGGCGCAGATCCTGATCAACTCGCGCATGTGCGCCACCGGCCACCGCCCGATCTGCCAGGACACCGGCATCGTCACCGTGTTCGTGCGCGTCGGCATGGACGTACGTTGGGATGGCGCCACCATGGGCCTGGACGACATGATCAACGAAGGCGTGCGTCGCGCCTATAACCTGCCGGAAAACGTCCTGCGTGCCTCGATCCTCGCCGACCCGGCGGGCGCTCGCAAAAACACCAAGGACAACACCCCGGCGGTCATCCACTACTCCATCGTCCCGGGCAACACCGTGGAAGTGGACGTGGCGGCCAAGGGCGGCGGTTCCGAGAACAAGTCGAAAATGGCCATGCTCAACCCGTCCGACTCGATCGTTGACTGGGTACTGAAGACCGTTCCGACCATGGGCGCCGGCTGGTGCCCACCGGGCATGCTCGGCATCGGCATCGGCGGCACCGCCGAGAAAGCCGCCGTCATGGCCAAGGAAGTGTTGATGGAATCCATCGACATCCACGAACTGAAGGCCCGTGGCCCGCAGAACCGCATCGAAGAAATGCGTCTGGAGCTGTTCGAGAAGGTCAACCAGTTGGGCATCGGCGCCCAGGGCCTCGGTGGCCTGACCACCGTGCTCGACGTGAAGATCATGGACTACCCGACCCACGCCGCTTCGTTGCCGGTGTGCATGATCCCGAACTGCGCCGCCACCCGTCACGCGCACTTCGTGCTCGACGGCAGCGGCCCGGCCTCGCTGGAAGCGCCACCGCTGGACGCCTACCCGGAAATCGTCTGGGAAGCCGGCCCGTCGGCCCGCCGCGTCAATCTCGACACCCTGACCCCGGAAGACGTGCAGAGCTGGAAGCCGGGCGAAACCGTCCTGCTCAACGGCAAAATGCTCACCGGTCGCGACGCCGCGCACAAGCGCATGGTCGAGATGCTCAACAAGGGCGAAACCCTGCCGGTGGACCTCAAAGGTCGCTTCATCTACTACGTCGGCCCGGTTGATCCGGTCGGTGACGAAGTGGTTGGCCCGGCGGGCCCGACCACCGCAACGCGGATGGACAAGTTCACCCGGCAGATCCTCGAGCAGACCGGCCTGTTGGGCATGATCGGCAAGTCCGAGCGCGGCCCGACCGCAATCGACGCGATCAAGGACAACAAGGCCGTGTACCTGATGGCCGTCGGCGGCGCCGCTTATCTGGTGGCGCAAGCGATCAAGAAGTCCAAGGTACTGGCGTTCGCCGAGCTGGGCATGGAAGCGATCTACGAGTTCGAGGTCAAGGACATGCCGGTGACGGTTGCAGTCGATAGCAAAGGCGAGTCGGTGCACATCACCGGCCCGGCGATCTGGCAACAGAAGATCAGCGAAAGCCTGGCGGTAGAAGTGCAGTAAGCGCTTAAACCGTAAAAAGAAGGCCGGCCCGTCACGCGACGGGCCGGCCTTTTTTTGTGCCCGAACCTTCGGCAGCTCCTACAAGATCGGGCAATCTCATTTTTGGCGATAAAAACCTCGCCAATGCTTACAAATCGTTCTTGCGCACCTGTCAGGTCTGACAGGTTACGCCCCGCCCGGTTCTTGATAGCGTCTGTCCATCCTCGCCTCCCGCGTGTGCAACGGACAAGACCATGGCCGATCAGGAACTGAGCATCACCACACCTTCCATTGCCAAAAGCTCGTCGATTGCCACCATTGGCAAAAGTTGGGGTGCCGTCGGGCCGACCGGTGCCGCGTCGTTCGAGCTGCCAATCCCCCTGTCCGCCGGGCGTGGCTGGGATCCGCAGCTGTCACTGACCTATAGCAGCCAGGCCGGCAACGGCCCGTTCGGGGTTGGCTGGGGGCTGGGGCTCAGTCAGATCAGCCGGCGCACCAACAAAGGCGTGCCACGCTATACCGGGCACGACGAAATCATCGGCGCCGACGGCGAGGTGTGGATGCCGGAGCTTGAGGACGACGGCACCCTCAAGTCGCGGCTTGAATCCGCTTATGACGGCGATGACGTCGGACCGCACGCGGTAGTGCGTTACTGGCCACGGGTCGAAGGCGACTTTGCCCTGCGCGAGCTGTGGCAAGCGCAATCCGGTGAGCCGCCCTTCTGGCTGGTGCATGGCGCTGACGGCTCGTTGCATGTGTATGGCAAGTCAGCCACTTCACGCCGTGCCGATCCGGCCGACCCACAGCACATCAGCGTCTGGCTGCTTTGCGAAAGCATGAACGCACGCGGCGAACATATCTGTTATCAGTACCAGGCGGATGATCAGGATCCCGACCTGGTCCATGATTACAGCGCCCAGCGCTATCTGCAGCGGCTGTGCTACGGCAATTTCACCGCGAGCAAGAAGCTCTATGCCTGGGAGGCGGAGGATGCCGCGCAACCGGACTGGCATTTTCAGCTGGTGTTCGACTACGGCGAGCGCGCCACGGCGCTGACCGAAGTCCCGGCCTATGACGGCGACACCCTGCTGCCGTGGCCCGTTCGCCCGGATCCCTTTTCAACCTATGGCCAGGGTTTTGAAGTGGGCACCCGTCGGCTCTGCCGGCAAGTGCTGATGTTTCATCACTTCCCGCTCAGCCTGCCGGGTAAACCGGTGCTGGTGCGTCGTCTATTGCTGGAGTACCACTCGCCGCAAAACGTCACGCAGTGGTCCTACAGCCAGATCAGCGCCGCCCACTATCAGGCTTTCGATGCCAGCGGCGCAGTCGAAAACACCCCGCCGGTGGAATTCGACTATTCAGCCTTCGAGATCAACAAAACCCCGGCGCGTTTGTTCGAAGCGGATCATCAACCGGGCATCGAGGACGGCGCGTTCTACCAATGCGTCGACCTTTATGGTGAAGGCATTCCCGGGTTTCTCTACCGCCACGATCAGGCCTGGTATTACCGCGAACCGCTGCGCGCAGACGCAGGCGGTGACGCGATCGGCTATGGGCCATGGACGGCGCTGGACAAGATCCCGGTGGCCGCCCGTCACCGCCCGGTCGAGCAACTGCTCACCGACCTGACCGGTGACGGACGTCTGGACTGGATCACCGCGCAACCGGGCCTCAGCGGTGTGCGCACGCTGAATGCGCAACGCGAGTTCGCCGACTTCGTGCCGTTCGACGCGTTCCCGCTGGAGTTTTTCAACACGCTGTCGCAACTGGGCGACCTCAGCGGAGACGGCCTCAGCTCGATTGCCCTGATCGGCCCGAACTCGGTACGTCTGTACGCCAACCAACGGGAACAAGGTTTCGCAGCGGCCGAAGTCGTGGCGCATACGCCAGCCGACGACCGCTTGCCGCTGTTCAGCAACTCAGCCACTGAACTGGTCGTACTCGCTCACTTGCTGGGCAGCGACATGCCCGAGCTGTGCCGCATACGCCACAACGAAATCACCTGCTGGCCGAATCTGGGCCACGGCCGGTTCGGTGAAGGTCGCAAGATCAGCGAGCTGCCGTTCACCTATGAGCAATTCGATGCCTCGCGCGTACGTCTGGCCGACCTCGATGGCTCCGGGGCACCGGCGCTGATCTATCTGCAATCCGATGTCTTCGAGATCTATCTGAATCGCGGCGGTAATGGTCTGGAGCAAATTCCGGTCACGGTGCCGTGGCCCGAAGGCGTGCGCTTTGACCGTTTGTGTCAGGTGAGCTTCGCCGACCTGCAAGGCCTGGGCTGTGCCAGCCTGATCCTCACCGTGCCGCATCTGCAGCCGCAGCATTGGCGCTACGATTTCGTCTCGGCCAAACCCTGGTTGCTGACGGCCAGCAATAACAACATGGGTTGCAGCACCAGCGTGGTCTATCGCAGTTCGGCGCAGGAATGGCTGGACGAAAAACACCGCTTGCTCACACTCAAACGTCTGCCGGTCGCGCATTTGCCGTTTCCGGTGGCGGTGGTCAAACAGCAGCAGCAACGGGATGAAATCACCGGCAATTGCCTGACCCAGTCGTTCACTTGGCGTGAGGGTGTCTACGACGGCAGGGAGCGTGAATTCCGCGGTTTCGGCCACTTGCAGCAAACCGACAGTGAAAGCGCTGCGGGTGATGACGACGTCGGTTTCAGCGCACCGGTGCGGGTCTGTACCTGGTTTCATACCGGGCAATCGCTGGACCGCTCCCGCGAGGCCTATTTCAATGAGGATGCACGCGCGGTTGCACTGGGCAAAACAGTGTTCAGCCGTTATCACCCCGCCGACGAAGTCGACGAACCGATCGCGCCGCACGACGCCGACAGCCAATACCAGATAGCCCGGGCGCTGGTCGGCTCGGTCACCCGCGTCGAAACCTATGCCGATGCCGAGGTCGACGAACCGGGCATTGCCCTGCCTTATGCGGTGGAAGAATTTCGCTATCTGGTGCGCGAAGTACGTTGCAAAGGATCGTATGCGGCTGCGGTTCTACTGCCGCTGGTGCTGGAAAAAATCAGCTATCAGTACGACCGTTTCATCGACGATCCGCTGTGCCGGCACGAGGTCAACCTGCGCTGGAACGATTACGGCCTGTCGATCCATGCGCTGACGGTGAGCTACGCGCGCCGCCTGAGCGACACGGACACACCACCGTTTACCGATCCCGATGAGCAACAGTGGTGGCGCGACGCTCATGACGAGGCGCAACAGTCGTTCTATCTGAGCGAGACCCACAGTCAGTTCATTGATCTGGACAAGGATCCCCAGCACTGGCGACTCGGCTTGCCATTTCAACAGCGCAGCAATGCGCTGGTGCTGCCCAAAGGTACGCTGCCCACCGGGCTGTCCCCGGAGCAGGTGTCCTTCGGGCAACTGACGGAGCATCAGAATTCCTCACACTGGGAGACCGAGCGGGTCCTGACAACCCAGTCCGTACAACGCTACGTGAAAGAAGACGGCACCCCGCTGGCTGACGGTGTTGCAGAGTTCGAAGCACTGGCCGGGCCGCTGGAACTGGCGCAATTGGACAAGACCGCGCTGGACGCCTACGACGTGCTGCCGCCGCCCTTCGACATTCGCGAAGAGCTGGCGAAGATCGGTTATAAACCGATGGCTCTCCAGTTCGAACCACCCGCCCCGGCCGACGCCGAAGCCAACCTGTGGTCGGCAACATTCGGCTTTGCCGAGTACGGCAGCCTCAGCGATTTCTACAAAGTGCAGCGCTACCGCGAAACCCTCAGCCACGGTTTCACCACCGCCGAATACGACGACTATCGGCTGGCGGTGACCCGCGTCGAGTTGCCGGACGGCTGCACCACGCAGATCGCTTACGACTATCACGCCTTGCAACCGCTGCGCATCACCGACGCTAACGACAATATCCAGGAGGCGATCTACGAACCTTCCGGGCAGCCGCTGGCCAGCAGTTTTTACGGTAGCGAAAACGCTGTGGCCGCCGGCTTCAGACCGCTGAGTGAATACGAGCGCCCGGAGGATCATCGCCCGGACCCGGCCATCAATGATCCGGGCAAGGCTGTGCAAAAAGCCGCCAGCACCCTGCGCAAAGACCTGTTCAGCTGGATGGGGGAACTCCCGCTCGCGAATGCGGCGACAGCACAGTGGGTGGCGGACGGATACCTGCTGCCCAGCGGCCACATCCGCGCCAGCGCACGCCGGCGGCTTGCCCTGTCCAACAACCTGACGCCCGCCGAACAGACCTTGCGTGAGGCAATCGATGCGGCGCATCGCGAACCGGTCCACAGTGTGGTGCTGAGCGCCGACCGCTACCCCGACGATGAGGTTGCGGCGCAGATCCAGATCGTCAAAGTCTGCGTTGACGGCTTTGGCCGGACGCTGCAAACCCAGCAACGGGTTGACCCCGGCATGGCGTATGCGGTGGCCGATGACGGCTCACTGATTGTCGAGAACGGCAAGTTTGTCGAGGTCCATGCCGACCCGCGCTGGCGCATCAGCGAGCGCATCGAATACAACAACAAGGGTTTGGCGGTGCGTCAGTTCCGGCCGTTTTTCGCCAACGTGCATCGCTACGTCAACGATCACTCCCTGCACGAACTCGGCTACTTCGATCAATTGTTTTATGACCCGCTGGGCCGGGCGATCAGGCTGGTCAACGCCAAGGGTGACTTCTCCCGCGAGACATACCACCCGTGGTACCACACCAGCGAAGACTTCAATGACACCGCCGAGCCATCGCCATCGAAGGCGGCGAGATCATGAACAGCACGGTGGATTGGCGCACACCCGCGCTGGCGGTAATCGACAGTCGCGGTCTGCCGGTTCGGCAAGTCGCTTACTTGCGCACGGTTGCCGAAGACACGCCAGTACCACTGCCCACCCGCCAGCAACACGATGTGCAAGGGCGTATGGTCGCGCAATGGGACTCACGCCTGCCGCTGCCCTGCCTGACCACGGTTTACGGCCTGAACGGTGACGCGCTCAAGTCCGACAGTGTCGATGCCGGCTGGCGCCTGAACCTGCCCGGCCTGGCCGGTGAGCCACTGCAACGCTGGGACGCGCGGGGCAGTCATTGGCGCAGCACCTTCGATGAACAACTGCGGGTAATCGCGCTCGAGGAAAACAGCGAGGCCAGTGTGGAGGTGTTCCACTACGCCGACGCCTCGGACGACGCGCAGTACAACCGCCGCGGCCAGTTGCTGGAGCACAAGGATCGTTCCGGTTCGTTGCTCACGGACAGATTTTCCCTGACCGGTCAGGCACTGAAGGAAACCCGCACCTTCCACGATGACCAAGCGTTCACCAGCCTGCATGTCTTCAGCCCATTGGGTGCGCTTCTGGAACAGACCGACGCCGCTGGCCATCAACGACGCTCGCGCTACGGTCTGGCCGGGCAGCTCAAGCAAGTCGATCTGCTGATCAGCGGCACGCCGGACTGGCAACCGGTGTTACGGGACGCTCAGTACAACGCCAACGATCAGATCATCGAGCAACTGGCCGGCAACCATGTCCTCAGCACGTGGACGCATAACCCGGCGGATGGTCGTTTGCATGCCCAGTCCAGCCGCAAGGACGGCGGCGCTGTCCTGCAAAATCTCGAATACTTCTACGATCGCGTCGGCAATATCACTCGTATCGAAGACCACGCCTATCAGCCGCGCTACTTCGCCAACCAGCTGATCGACGGCCACCGTGATTTCAGCTACGACTCGCGCTACCGAATGACCAGCGCCACCGGCTACGACGACGCACCGCCGCCGGACATTCCCGGTCTGCCGCAGCCGGGCGATCCGAACAATCGCCTCAACTACACCCAGACCTATCAGTACGACAACGGTGGCAACCTGATCGAACTGTGTCATGTACGAGCGGGCAACAACTCGACCCGGCACATGCGCATCGACCCGAACAGCAATCGCGGGGTGCGCTGGACACCGGGCGAGCCGGAGCCGGTATTCGACGAACTGTTCGACCCGCACGGCAATCAACGGTCGGTGCAACCAGGCCAGCCGCTGCAATGGAACGCTCGCGATGAGCTGGAGAAAGTGACCCTGATTTCGCGCGAAAACGCCCGCAGTGACGCCGAGCATTACCGCTACAGCCAGGGCATGCGCGTGTTCAAACGCCACGAAACCTTCGCAGCCAACGCCGAACATTTTCATCAGGTGCGCTATTTACCGGGGCTGGAAATCCGCACCCGCGACAACGGCGAAGAACTGCACGTCATCACCCTCGGCAACGCCCGCTGCCTGCATTGGGCAGCGGAAAAACCCGATGAAATCGCCAATGACCAAATGCGTTACAACCTCGAAGACCATCTCGGTTCCAGCGTGATGGAACTGGATCAAGACGCCGTGATGATCAGCCAGGAGGGCTATTACCCCTTTGGTGAAACCGCGTGGATGGCACCGAATTCGGAAACCACGTACCGCTTCATCCGCTATTCAGGCAAGGAGATGGACGTCAGCGGGTTGTATTACTACGGCGCACGCTATTACGCAGCGTGGTTGCAGCGCTGGGTCAGTGCCGATCCCGCGGGGGATGTGGATGGCCTGAATCTGTACGGATTCGTCGGGAACAACCCGTTAACTTTTGTGGATGTGCATGGCAACAGCCAAGAGAAATTCGATATCGTCAATTTCTCAAACTTCGTGACCACTCTCGGTGATTACTCCGCCGCAACGCTTGACCAGATGCTGAAAGTATCAAGTGGGCTGTATGGAGCCGAACTGCTGGCGAACGCTGTTGCAGAATCACTGATAGGCACTGCCGGCTTCTTCGCTGGTTATTTCGGTGCCGGGTTCGCAGGCCCAACACTTACCACCGGCATGCCCGCCGCCATCGGCTACTTGTCCGAGATGATTGCCATGCACGTCAGCGGCGATATCGCCGAGGCGATCGCCAGCAAATACACTTCCTTTGCAAATTTGACAGCCCCATTGATTCCACAAACATCGGCAATGAGCGTCGCAGCCATTGATCAAAAGGTTGGCATCACAGAGCGTTCATCGAGTTTCACGCCGGCTGATGCAGCCAACATCTTACTGACCCGCGGCGTCGGAGCATATCTTCCAGGCGTAGGCGCGGCGCTTAATATCGGTTCGCGGGTGCAGGAAGCGCAGGACATTAAACAGGGTCTGGATCCGGTCAAGATTGAAAAAATCGAAACGATGCTCGCCGACTGGCAACAAGCCCTCACTTCGCGAATGGTCGATATTGAGAAAGCTTTCAGAAGCGTAGGACAAAACACGATCAATTCGGCTGACGTGCTACCTGACAAGAGCCGCTTGATGGCTGCCAAGACCATTCGGCTCAGTACCTTGCGAGAGCAGACCCGGACGATCCTGGGATATATCGAAAGCAGCCAGACCACCCTGAAGTGGTACAAAGAGGACTTGCTGACCGACAACAGATTTTTGCGCGAACAAGCGAAACCAGCGTCGAAATTCCAGAAATTTGTTAAGCCTTTCACCAACCATCATTTCAAATGAAATACGACCCCGTTCATAGGCGTACTCCCACGGTGGCGGTGATCGATAGCCGGGGCTCGCCGATCCGTCAGGTCAGTTACTTGCGCACTCTGGCCGACGACACACCAACAGCACTCGTGTCACGTCAGCAATATGATGTGGCTGGGCGGCTGGTGGCGCAGTGGGATCCGCGCCTGCAGGTGCCCAGCCTGACCACCGTTCATGGCTTGGGGCGCGCAGTGCTGAAGTCGGCCAGCGTCGACGCCGGTTGGGGCCTGAACCTGCCGGGGCCGGCCGGCGAACCGTTGCAGCGCTGGGACGAGCGCGGCAGCCATTGGCACACGACCTTCGACAATCAGTTGCGCGTGGTGGCGGTCGAGGAGAACGACGAGCGCGACGTCGATGTTTTTACCTACGCCGACGCCACCGCCGACGCGGAGCACAATCTGCGCGGAACGTTACTGGAGCAGAAAGCCCCTTCAGGCACGCTGCGCACAAATAGCTTCGCCCTGTCTGGCCAGCCCTTGAGCGAGACCCGTACCTTCATCGATGACGAAGCTTTCACCAGTCAACGGGTGTTCAGTCCGCTTGGCGTCGTGCTGGAACAGACCGATGCCGGCGGCCATCGGCAGCAGTCACGCTATGGCCTCGCCGGGCAACTCAAGCAGGTGCAACTGTGGATCAAGGGCCAGCCCGACTGGCAGCCGGTTTTACTCGACGTGCAATACAACGCCGCCGACCAGATCACCGAGCAACAGGCGGCCAACGGTGTGCTCAGCCAATGGACGTACGATCCGGCCAACGGTCGTTTGCACACCCAGTCCAGCCGCAAGTTTGTCGACCTCAGTCGCACTTAAATCGGGAAAAATGGATCCGGTAAGGGTTGAGCAAAAAGGCGAATACAAAACCGCGTCGCTGGGATCCTACGGCTATCAAAAGCTCCTGAAGACCTTCGAAGCAATCAGGAACCCTACTGAACTCAATATACTCAAAGCGTTCAAGGGCACCTCGACAACACTCGCCTCCGCCGCAATGAAGGCCCATGAAACCCCGGTAGCGGGAGAAGTCGGTGCGATTCTCGGTACCTTGTTGGGCGCCGCCGAAATCATCTATGAAATTGAATCAGCCAGGAACGGGATGACGCCCGGGATGCAGGAGAAGCTCGGCAAGCTGAAGCAACACATCCCCGGTTTGATTGACATATTGGAAAGGGGACTGGATGAAGTGAACAGCAGTTTCAGCGCCGCCCATCGCGATTCAATTAATACCTACCGCATGTTCTCAAAGATCTTCGGCCATGCACCCGGTGATACTCGACAAAGCGTGGCCGCTGCAACATCCGCGACGATCGATAACTTGAATAGGCTTAAAACCATACTTGAATGAGCAGACCGCTCAGGTCAGTTCAGGCAAATCAAATCGCATTCTGCATGCTATCGTGCCCGCCCGACCTGCCATCCATCTGCCCAGCATGCTGCCGACTTCCCGTACCCTGCGTCTGTCGTTGTATACCCTGCTGATCATCGCCGGTGCGGCGCTTGCCGCCACGCTTGCGATCCGCCACGCCGAGCGTCAGGCGCTGGAAGAGGACGCCGCTCGCGCCAACCAGCAACTGTCGCTTTATGCCAACTCGCTGCACACCCTGATCGACCGCTACCGCGCCCTTCCCGCTGTACTCGCGCTGGATCCGCAGTTGCGCTCGGCGCTGGCCGGGCCGGTCGATGCCGAGGAACAGGCGGCACTGAATCTGAAGCTGGAAAAGATCAACGGCGCGGCGCAATCCTCGACCCTTGAACTGCTCGATCACACCGGCCTTGCGGTGGCCGCCAGCAACTGGCGTTTGCCGAGCAGTTACGTCGGCCACAACTACGGTTTTCGCCCCTATTTCAGCCAGACCCGCACCCAGGGCAGCGGGCGTTTTTATGCGGTGGGCGTGACCAGCGGGATACCCGGTTATTTTCTCTCCAGCGCAGTGCTCGGCGACAACGACGAGTTCCTCGGGGCGATGGTGGTCAAGCTGGAGTTCCCCGAACTTGAACGCGAATGGAGCCAGGGCAGCGACACCCTGCTGGTCAGCGATGCGCGCGGGATCATCTTCATCGCCAACCAGACCGGCTGGCGCTATCGCGCGTTGCGACCGTTGAATGCCAGTGATCTGGCCGAGATCAAAGCCACCCGCCAGTACGATAAACAGTCGCTGGTGCCACTGACTCATCTGTCGCTGCGCCGCTTCGATGACAACAGCGACCTGCGCCGGGTCGAAGGCCCGCAGGGCACGGCGGATTATCTGTGGGAATCACTGCCGCTGACGGCTGAAGGCTGGACTCTGCATCTGCTGCGCCAGCCACAAGTGGCGTTCGAGGATCTGCGCAACGCTGGCCTCGCTGCCGCGGGTGTCTGGCTGGCGCTGGTGTTTCTGTTGCTGTTCCTTAATCAGCGTTGGCGGCTGTCGAAAATCCGTCAGCGCAACCGCGAAGAACTCGAGCAATTGGTGGAGGAGCGCACTCGCGACTTGCGTACCGCCCAGGACGGTCTGGTGCAGTCGGCCAAACTCGCCGCGCTCGGCCAGATGTCCGCCGCGCTCGCCCACGAGATCAATCAACCGCTGACCGCCCAGCGCATGCAACTGGCAACCTTGCGTCTGCTGCTCGAACATGGCCGCGTCGACGATGCTTACAAAGCACTGAAACCGGTGGACGAGATGCTCACGCGCATGGCCGCCCTCACCGGCCACCTCAAGACCTTCGCGCGCAAAAGCCCCAGCGGTTTGCGCGAGCGGCTGGACCTGGCGACGGTGGTGGATCAGTCTCTGCAACTGCTCGACGCCCGGCTGCGTGACGAACAGGTCAGTCTGGTGCTGCACCTGACCCGCCCGGCATGGGTGCGCGGTGATGCGATCCGTCTGGAGCAAGTGCTGATCAACCTGCTGCGCAACGCCCTCGACGCAATGCAGGGCAAGCCGTGCAAGCGTCTGCAAATCCGCCTGGAAGCCGATGAGCAACTGTGGCGGCTGAGCGTCAGCGATAATGGCGGCGGCATCGCCGATGAACATCTGGGTCAGGTGTTCGATCCGTTCTTCACCACCAAACCGGTGGGTGACGGCCTCGGCCTCGGGTTGGCGGTGTCGTTTGCCATCGTGCATGAATCCGGCGGACGCCTGAGTGTGGAAAACGCTGAAACAGGCGCAGTGTTCAGCCTGACTTTGCCGATCGATCTGGAGGCACACATCTGATGCTCAACTCGGTGATGGTGGTCGATGACGAAAGCAGCATTCGCAGCGCCGTGGAGCAGTGGCTGAGCCTGTCGGGGTTCGAGGTGCAACTGTTCAGCCGCGCCGAAGAATGCCTCGCCGCCCTGCCCGCGCACTTTGCCGGGGTGATTGTCAGCGACGTGCGCATGCCCGGTCTCAGTGGCCTGGAACTGCTGGCCGAGGTGCAGCGCCGCGATGCCGATCTGCCGGTGATCCTGCTCACCGGCCACGGCGATGTGCCGATGGCCGTCGAAGCGATGCGCGACGGCGCCTACGACTTTCTGGAAAAACCCTTCAGCCCGCAAACCTTGCTCGGCAGCTTGCGCCGGGCGCTGGACAAACGCCGTCTGATCCTCGAAAACCGTGCGTTGCACGAGCAGGCCGACAACCGCGCGAAACTCGACGCGACCCTGCTCGGCGTGTCCCGTGGCCTGCAGACGTTGCGTCGGCAAGTGCTGGATCTGGCGGCGTTGCCGGTCAATGTGTTGATCCGTGGCGAAACCGGCAGCGGCAAGGAACTGGTTGCGCGTTGCCTGCATGATTTCGGCCCGCGTGCGGCCAAGCCGTTCGTGGCGCTGAACTGCGCGGCGATTCCTGAACAGTTGTTCGAAGCCGAGCTGTTCGGCCATGAGAGCGGCGCGTTTACCGGAGCGTCGGGCAAACGCATCGGCAAACTGGAATACGCCGATGGCGGCACGCTGTTTCTCGATGAAATCGAAAGCATGCCGCTGGCCCAGCAGGTGAAACTGCTGCGGGTATTGCAAGAGCAGAAGCTGGAGCGCCTGGGTTCGAATCAGAGCATTCGCGTGGATCTACGCATAGTTGCGGCGACCAAACCCGACTTGCTCGACGAAGCGCGGGCCGGACGGTTTCGCGAGGATCTGGCGTATCGCCTGAACGTCGCCGAGCTGCGCTTGCCAGCGCTGCGTGACCGGCGTGAAGACATTCCGTTGTTATTCGAAAACTTTGCCCAGAGCGCCGCTCAACGGCTGGGGCGGACATTCCCGCCACTGACCGGTGCTCAGCTGAGTCATCTGCTCAGCCACGACTGGCCGGGCAATGTCCGCGAACTGGCGAACGTCGCCGAACGACAAGTGCTGGGGCTGGCCGAGCCGGCCCCGGGGATAGATCCGGGGCAGTCGCTGGCGACGCAGCAAGAGGCGTTTGAAGCGCAGTGCCTGCGTGCGGCACTGACGCGGCACAAGGGCGATGTGAAAGCGGTGCTTGAAGAGCTGCAACTGCCGCGCCGCACCTTCAATGAAAAGATGCAGCGGCATGGGTTGAGTCGGGAGATGTTTCTGGCCGAGTGAGGCTGGGTCGGGATTTTTGCTGTGGCTTAAATCCATCCCCCTCACCCCAGCCCTCTCCCCCAGGGGGCGAGGGGGAAAGGGAGCCGATCTTCATGCTTTTCAAACCTGAGTTCGACTCGGTATCTCAGGTCGGCGTAACCCTCAAGAACAGCTCGGTCAGTCCCCTCTCCCTCCGGGAGAGGGTTAGGGTGAGGGGCTTTTGATCTTCGCCCCAATAAGCGGAAATCCGCTCACAAGATCAAATCCATCGGCACAAACCCGCTCACCCAATCCCGTCACCCCCTCTAAACCGCCCCTCCCACCGTTGGCACACGTCCTGCTATAGCCCTCGCAGGCTGCGTTCCAACGCGCTCCACAAAAACAATTAAACGAAGGATCCTTCAATGGATAACTCCAACGCCCTGCCACTTGGGTCGGCTGCCGTGCCCGCCAAAGAAAGAACCACCGCCAGCCGGATCAAATCGATCTTCAGCGGGTCCGTCGGCAACATGGTCGAGTGGTACGACTGGTACGTCTACGCCGCCTTCTCGCTGTACTTCGCCAAGACCTTCTTCCCCGCCGGTTCCACCACCGCCCAACTGATGAACACCGCCGCGATTTTCGCCGTCGGCTTTCTGATGCGTCCGATCGGTGGCTGGCTGATGGGGATGTACGCCGACAAGGTCGGACGTAAGAAAGCCCTGATGGCCTCGGTCTACCTGATGTGCTTCGGCTCGCTGTTGATCGCCCTCAGCCCGAACTACGAGACCATCGGCATCGGTGCGCCGATCCTGCTGGTGTTCGCGCGACTGCTGCAAGGTCTGTCGGTCGGTGGCGAATACGGCACCTCGGCCACCTACCTCTCGGAAATGGCGACCAAGGAACGTCGCGGCTTCTTCTCCAGCTTCCAGTACGTGACCCTGATCTCCGGCCAGCTCATCGCGCTCGGCGTGCTGATCGTGCTGCAGAACGTGCTGACCACTGAACAGCTGTACGCGTGGGGCTGGCGTATTCCGTTCGCCATCGGCGCGCTGTGCGCAGTCGTCGCGCTGTACCTGCGTCGCGGCATGGAAGAAACCGAGTCGTTCACCAAGAAAGAAAAGTCCAAAGAAAGCGCCATGCGCACTTTGATGCGCCACCCCAAAGAGCTGTTGACCGTGGTCGGCCTGACCATGGGCGGCACCTTGGCGTTCTACACCTACACCACCTACATGCAGAAATACCTGGTGAACACCGTCGGCATGAGCATCTCCGACTCGACCACCATTTCTGCCGCCACGCTGTTTCTGTTCATGTGCCTGCAGCCGATCATCGGTGGCCTGTCGGACAAGATCGGTCGTCGTCCGATCCTGATCGCCTTCGGCGTGCTCGGGACGATCTTCACCGTGCCGATCCTGATGACCCTGCACACCATTCAAACCTGGTGGGGCGCGTTCTTCCTGATCATGGCGGCGCTGATCATCGTCAGCGGCTACACCTCGATCAACGCGGTGGTGAAAGCTGAATTGTTCCCGACTGAAATCCGCGCGCTGGGCGTCGGACTGCCCTATGCACTGACCGTGTCGATCTTCGGCGGCACCGCCGAATACATCGCGCTGTGGTTCAAGAGCATCGGCATGGAAACCGGTTACTACTGGTACGTGACGGCATGCATCGCGGTGTCGTTGCTGGTGTACATCACCATGAAGGACACCCAGAAGCATTCGCGGATCGTCACTGACTGATCGCGTTTTCACAGCCACTGCAACGGTGGCTGTTCTGGCCCCATCGCGAGCAGGCTCACTCCTACATTTGGAATGCGTTCCCCTGTAGGAGTGAGCCTGCTCGCGATTGGGGCGACTCGGTATCAAGTCAACTCGGCAACCTGCTGCTTGCCATAACGCTTCTGCGCATACGAAGCCCCGACAATCATCACCAGCAGAATCCCCGCCAGCACCGCCGACGAACCGACGGTGCCGAAGTCCAGCCCGCCCTTCTCATGGGATTTGGTCATCAAGTCACCCAGGGTCGCGCCGAACGGCCGGGTCAGCACGAACGCCACCCAGAACAACAGCACCGTGGAAATCTTCGTGAAGTACTTCAGCAGTACGACTGCCGCGATGGTCGAGCCGATCAACAGCGCGCCACCGGCAAAACCCAGCCCTGAATCGTCGGCAAGATAATCACCGAGTGCCGTGCCGAGGGTGTTGGAAAACAGAATTGCCATCCAGTAGAACATCTCGCCACGGAAGGTCTGCACCTTGCTGACGTTGAGCGAATCACCGCTCAGGCGCCACGCAGCGAAGATCGCCAGCAGAATCGCAATCAGGATCATCGAGCCGGTGGCGTAACCCAGTCCGAGGGTGCGGTCCATAAAGTCCGACATGGTCGTGCCGGCGGTGCTGGTCGACAGGATCACCAGCCAGTACAGCAATGGCTTGTAAGTCTTGGCCATCAACTGCGTGATCAGCGTCAGGACGAAGACGCTGATCAAAATCAGCGAACTCATGGCATAGCCGACGTCGAGGGTCATCGACAGCAAATCCCCCGCGGTTTCCCCCAGGGTCGTCGCGCAGATTTTCATGATCCAGAAGGCCAGGGTGATTTGAGGAAGTTTGTTCATCGCAGGGAACGCTCCAGTGTGTGACGGCCGGTTCTTGGTTTTCTGGCCGTGGGCAGACTGGCGTTGCAACGGTGAAAAAGCGGTCGGCAAAGTATGAAAAATCTGTCACGCCGCAAAAAACAGCGATTAATCGCTAATTAATGCGGCCCCTGCATTCTGCAATCACCTGATCGATGACCTGCGCGACGCTCGCTCCCACGACGAAAGCGAATTGAATGCGCCGCCCTTAATATCAAGTTAATCGATTGTTTTTAGCATCATTTTGCGCTTTTTAATCAATTTAGTTGGCGTAGCATTAAACCCATGCAAGACACACCCGCCAATGAATCCGGAGTAACGAACATGAAAACCCGACTGATCCTCGCCCTGACCCTGTCCGTACTGGCTGCCAACACTTTCGCTGCCGATGGCTCGGACAAAACCAAATCCGCTGACTTCATCAACGGTGCCAGCGCCGCCATCGAAACCAGCCACACCGGTACTTATGCCGCTGACGGTTTTGATAAAACCAATATCGGTAAAGCTGTGGCTGCCGATGGTTTCGATAAAACCAACCTGGGTAAAACCGTCGCGGCTGACGGCTTCGATAAAACCGGTACTGCCGCTGCCATCAGCTAAGTATCAGCAGTCCTCACACAGCCCGGCCTTGGCCGGGCTTGGTTATTTCTGGGGGATGACAATTTCTGAATTCCACACAAATCCTCGTAGGAGCTGCCGAAGGCTCGGGCCGCGATCGGACGATCTTTTGATTTTGCTTTAAGGATCAAGATCAAAAGATCGCAGCCTTCGGCAGCTCCTACACGGGGATCCTCGTCTGGCTGGAAATATGCCGGGCGTCCTTGCACTATGGCTGCATCCGAACCGCAGCCTCAGGAATTCACCCACCATGCCCGATGACATCCATTTCTACGAACCGGCCAACGGCCACGGTCTGCCCCACGATCCGTTCAACGCCATCGTCGGTCCACGGCCCATCGGCTGGATTTCTTCGCAGGATGCCAATGGTCAGCTCAACCTGGCGCCGTACAGCTTCTTCAACGCCTTCAACTACATTCCGCCGATCATTGGTTTTTCCAGCGTCGGGCGCAAAGACAGCCTGAACAATATCGAACAGACCGGCGAATTCGCCTGGAACCTCGCCACCCGCCCGCTGGCCGAGCAGATGAACCAGAGCTGCGCGATGGTCGCGCCTGAGGTCAACGAATTTGAATTGGCGGGATTGACGACGGCCGCGTCAAAAGTGATTTCGGTGCCACGGGTGGCCGAAAGCCCGGTGTCCTTCGAATGCAAGGTCACCCAGATCATTCAATTGCAGCGCGCTGATGGCGAGACGGTGCCGAGCTGGCTTATCCTCGGCGAAGTGGTCGCCGTGCATATCGCCAAGTGGCTGTTGAAGGACGGCATCTACGACACCGCCGCGGCAGAACCGATTCTGCGCGGCGGCGGGCCGGCGGATTACTTCCAGCTGGGGCCTGAGGCCCTGTTCAAGATGTGGCGTCCGGGCGCAACCAGGTAACGCGTTACCAGATCAACTCGGCGTCGTCAGTGACGCCCTTGAGGTTATCCAGTTCATTGATAGCGGCCTCGTCGGCGGCGATGGCGCCGGGGAAGACCTGATCATTGAGCAGTTTGTGAAAGCGTGGTGCGCCGCCATCGACCAGGGCCTTGACCGCGATTGCCGCGTGATAGCCCTTGTTGCCGCCCAACTCGACGGGGACGACTGCGGAAACTGCTTCGAAGTGTTCGAACTCTTTACGTGCCATGTCACACATCCCGGCTCAGACAAATTAAGCCGGACATTAAACCCTCAACCGACGAGTTTGTGTACCGGCGCCGGGCATTGACCGATGGCTTGCGCCGCCGACACGTCCTTGAAGGTGTGGAAGTCGAGGCTGTTGACCACCAGTTCCTGCACCAGCTCGGCGAAGATTTCCATCGACGGGCTGTTGAAATAGTTGGTCATCATTTGCTGGCTGCTCCAGAACCCGCAGACCAGCCACAGCTCGGGATCACACTGCGAATGCTGCAAGGCAAAGCTCAGGCAACCGGGGGCGGCGCGGGACGGCTCGATCAACGCGCTCAGGCGTACACCGAGCTCCGCCGAACGCCCGGCGCGCGCTCGAACGAAGGCCATATGACTGACGGGAATCTGCTTGGACATGTTCAACCCTCCCAGGGAGTCGCGTGGCAGCCGGGGGACGGGCTGCGACAGGATCCAAGATTAAGGGCCGCGCGCCGGCCGCCGTTAGTCGATTCCTGCCGCCGCGTTGCACAATCCTGCGAGACTTGCCTGAAGCTGAGTTCACACACATCCCATGCAGGAGCTGCTGAAGGCTGCGATCTTTTGACCTTAAAGACAAAAATCAAAAGATCGCAGCCTTCGGCAGCTCCTACAGGTGGGCGTCGCGTCGATGTTGAGCAATAGCGCGGTGCAGAATCAGGCAAGCATTTCGCAGGATGTGTCTACCGCTCTCGCTTGCACAAACATATGCTCTGCTCCATTCCACCTCCCCTGCCGAGGATGCCGTGCATGACGTCATTCGATCGTTTTCAAACTCCGCCCGACGCCGACATGGAAAAGCAGCGTGCGGAACTGGCGGCGATCATCCGCCGCAACACCACCGACGATGGCAGCTACGAGACCGCCATCGGCTCGCTGTTCATGTCGCGTCACACCCAATCCCACGACTTTGCCCCGGTGCTCGCGCAACCGGCGCTGTGCATCATGGCGCAGGGACGCAAAGAGGTGCGACTGGCCGATGAGTACTTCAATTACGACCCGCTGAATTATCTGGTGGTGTCGGTTTCGATGCCGCTGAGCGGGCGGGTGGTCAATGTGTCACCGGAGGAGCCGATCCTCGCCGTACGCCTGGACATCGACCCGGCGGAAATCACTGCACTGATCGCCGACGCCGGCCCCATGGGCGTGCCGACCCGGCCGACCGGACGGGGTTTGTATGTCGAGCAGATCGACAGTTCGATGCTCGATGCGGTGCTGCGTCTGGCCCGATTACTCGATACGCCGAAAGACATCGCCATGCTCGCACCGCTGATTCGCCGCGAGATTCTTTATCGCCTGCTGCGCAGCCCGCAGGGGCATCGCTTGTATGAGATCGCGATTGCCAACAGTCAGAGCCACCGCATCAGCCAGGCGATCAAATGGCTCAACGGCAACTTTGAACAGCCGCTGCGCATTGATGATCTGGCCAAGGAAGTGAATCTCAGCGTGTCGACCCTGCATCACCGCTTCAAGGCGATGACGGCGATGAGTCCGCTGCAGTATCAGAAGCAATTGCGCCTGCAAGAGGCGCGGCGTTTGATGCTGGCCGAAGGGCTGGAAGCGTCGGCGGCGGGGTATCGCGTGGGGTATGAAAGTCCGTCGCAGTTCAGCCGCGAGTACAGCCGCTTGTTTGGTGCGCCACCGCTGCGGGATCTGGCGCGGTTGCGGTTATCGGTGTGACCGTCAAGAGCCCCTCACCCTAACCCTCTCCCGGAGGGAGAGGGGACTGATTGGGGGATGTTCAAGAAGTACACCGACCTGAAAGTGTTCTGCCGAATCCATAATCGACTGGATTTTTCAGGTCGATGGATAGCGCCAGACACTTCGGTCGGCTCCCTCTCCCGGAGGGAGAGGGCTGGGGTGAGGGGCGATTCGGAGTCAGACCTCGCTCTAAGCCCCCAACACCCGACACGCCTCCACCGGCAACGTCACCGACACCGGATGCCCTATCCCCAATCCAATTCCCTGACACGGCGTACTCAACGCCGTAAACGTCACCCCGGAACACTCCACCGTCGTCTCGATGGTCGCGCCGATATCACGCACAAACGTCACTTTGCCAAGTAATCGATTCCCCGCCGTCGCTTGCGGCGCGGACAGTTGCAGGTCTTCCGGACGAATCAGCATCTTCACTTTCTGCCCCACGACAATGCTGCTGCAGATCGGCACTTGCAGCGCATCGCCGCCCGGCAGGCTGACCTTGCCGTCGCCCAGCGCCGTGGCCGGAAAAATATTGCCCGAGCCGATGAAGTCCGCGACGAATTCGTTGGCCGGATGCCGGTAGATCTCGATCGGCGTACCGACCTGCTGCACCTTGTGCTCGCCCAGCACGACGACGATATCGGCCATGGTCATCGCTTCGCGCTGGTCGTGAGTGACCATGATCGTGGTGATGTTCAGGCGCTGTTGCAGTTGACGGATTTCCACCTGCATCGATTCGCGCAACTTCGCATCGAGCGCCGACAGCGGCTCATCAAGCAGAAGGATTTTCGGGTGCGAGGCAATCGCCCGAGCAATCGCCACGCGTTGGCGCTGACCACCGGAGAGCTTCGCCACCGGACGGTCGATCATCGCCTGCAACTGGATCAGCTCCAGCAACTCGACCACCCGCGCCTGCTGCTCGGCCTTGCTGACGCCGCGCAGTTTCAGCGGGTAGGCGATGTTCTCACCGACGGTCATGTGCGGGAACAGCGCCAGCGACTGAAAGACCATGCCGAAGTTGCGCAGGTGCGCCGGGGTCTGGCCGATGTCCTCGCCATCCAGACGAATCTCACCACCAGTGAGGGTTTCCAGCCCGGCGATCATCCGCAACAAGGTGGTTTTGCCGCAGCCCGAAGGGCCGAGGAAACACACCAGTTTGCCCTCCGGCAAATGCAGGTTGACGTCCTGTACCGCACAAGCCGAGCCGTAGAATTTCTCGACGTTTTCCAGAATCAGACCAGTCATGTTGCACCTCAAATCAAAAGGAAACGCCGCCCTCGCCCACCAGCTTCTCCAGCGCCCAGATCAGGACGAAGTCGATCAGCACGATCAGCACGGCAAACGAGAACACGGTAGGGTCGAGCGATGACACGGTGCGGCTGTACATCCAGATCGGCACGGTCATGACGTCGATGGTGTAGAGGAAATAGGTCACGGTGAATTCGTTGAACGAGACGATGAACGCCAGCAGCATGCCCGCCAGAATCCCCGACTTCATCAACGGCACCACCACATCGACAATCGCGCGCAGCGGCGAGGCGCCGAGCATGCGCGCGGCTTCTTCGACTTCACTGCCGATGGAGAGCATCGCCGCGGTGCAGTTCTTCACCACGAACGGCAAGGCCAGAATCACGTGGGCGATCACCAGTCGCGACGTGGTCATGTGGAACGGCAGACTGTCGAACACCAACAACAACGCCAGGCCCAACACCACCATCGGAAACACCAGCGGCAGCGACATCAGCTGCAGCGCCACGGCTTTGCCACGGAACTCGCACCGGGTCAGCGCGTAAGCAGCGGGCACTGCGATCAGCGTGGCGAAGATCATCGTCAGGCACGACACCAGCAGACTGGTGGCCATCGCCTGACCGAGGCTCAGCACGTCGCTGGCATCCGGCGAAACAAACGTGTGCCAGGCCGCTTTGTACCATTGCAGGCTGTATCTGCTCGGCGGGAAGTCGAGGTTCGACGCACCGCTGAACGACATGACGATCATCGTCAGGATCGGCAACACCGCCAGCAGCAGAATGAACCCGGAGAGGATGCCGGCGAATTTGCCGGTGTCGCCGGGCAGCAGCGCCATGCGCTTGTTGATCAGGGCACTCATTGCGAAGCCTCCAGCAGCCGCCGACGACGACCCGTGATGTATTCGGACAAGGTCATGATTGCCAGTGTGGTGACAATCAGTACGACACCGGCAGCGGACGCGGCAGGCCAGTTCATCAGCGGCGCGATCTGGTCATGCACCATCACCGCGAGCATCGGCACGCGACGGCCACCGAGCAGCAACGGCACCACGAAGCTGCTGGCGTTGTAGGCAAACACCAGCGTTGCGCCGGTGATGATCCCCGGCAAACTCATCGGCAACACCACTTGGCGGAACACCTGAAAACGGCTGGCGCCGAGGGTCGCGGCCGCTTCCTCATAGGTGCGGGCAACCCCGCGCATGGCACTGGCAATCGGCAGCACGGCCAGCGGAAACGCGGTTTGCACCAGGCCCATCAACACGCCGTTCTGGTTGTACAGCAACATGATCGGGCGCTTGATCAGGCCGAGGGCCATCAGCGCCTGATTGAGCATCCCGGCGGGGCCGAGAATCACCAGCCAGCCGTAGCTTTGCAGCAACAGGTTGACCAGCAATGGCAGCAGCACCGCAGCGAGGAAGATCCGTCGCAGGAACGGCGAGGTCAGCCGCGACATGGTGTACGCCACCGGGATCGCCAGCACCACGGCAATCACCGCGCTGATCAGCGCCAGACGCAAGGTCAGCAGCAAGGATTTCAGGTAATAGGGTTCGAGCAACTGGGCGTAACTGGCCAGGCTGAAACCTGTCCACTCCGCGCCTTTGGTGCCGACGCTCATGCGCAGCACCAGCAGGCTGGCGGCAATCAGCACGCCGAGAAACAGCATCGACGGCGTGAGGAAAAGCCACGCCCGCGCGGTCGGTGAAACAGCGCGCGTCGGGCGCACGGCAGCGGCGCCGACCGGTTGGGTCAGGGATTGATGTTCCATAGCAATGATCTCGTCAATGGAAAGCCAAACAACACATCCCTGTAGGAGCTGCCGAAGGCTGCGATCTTGTGATCTTGCTGTTGATCCTCATCTGCTCAGAGAAGATCAAAGGCAAAAGATCGCAGCCTTCGGCAGCTCCTACAGGGGGACTTCGGGTCAGGAAGAAAATATTTCCGTATAGCGACGAATCCATTGGTCATGCACGGTGGCCAGGAAGGCGTTGTCGTGCATGATCGCCTTCTCGGCAATCTGCTCCGGGGTGAGGATGTATGGGCTCTTGCGCGCTTCGGCGGAGATGATCGCCTTGGCGTTGACCGGGCCGTTGAAGATGTCTTCGGCCATCTTGCCCTGCACCAGCGGGTCGAGGGAGTGGTCGATAAACGCGTAGGCGAGATCGCTATCGCCCGGACGATTCTTCGGCATCACCGAGAGCATCAGGTCGGTGTAGAAGCCTTCCTTCATGCCAAACGTAGCGCCGAGGCCGTAGTTCGGATCGCGAATCTGCTTGGGGAAAAATGCCGGCGCGTACAAGCCGCCCATGTCCAGCGAACCGGTGCGGAACAGTTCGGCGATCTGGTTCGGGTTTTCACCCAACGTCACCACACGATCCTTGAGTTCGGCGAGTTTCTTGAAGCCCGGTTCAATGTTGTGTTCGTCACCGCCGGCGAGTTTCGCGGCGATGATGATCAGGTCCATGGCCTCGGTCCAGTTTGGTGGCGGCAGGAAAATGTTCGGTGCCAGATCGGCATCCCACAGCGCGGCATAACTGGTCGGCGCTTCTTTCTGGGTGCGGGTGCTGTAGACCAGACTGTTGCACCACAACAGGTAACCGATGCCGTGGCCATTGGCGCCGGTGCGATATTTCTCCGGGACGTCGACCAGGTTGGGAATGCGGTTCAGATCGGGTTTTTCCAACAGCCCGGCGGCGGCCAGACCTTCGGCGCCGACACCCGCCAGGGTGATGATGTCGTACTGCGGACGATCACCGCCGGCCTTGAGTTTGGCGACCATTTCCGAGGTGCTGCCGGTGCGGTCGGCGATGACCTTGGCGCCAGTCTTGGCTTCGAACGTGGCGGCGATGTTGCGCAGTGCCGCGAGGCCGGTGTCATCCGACCAGGTCAGTAAACGCAGGGTCTTGCCGGCAAAACGCGTGTCGCTGGCGCTCGCCCGGATGAAGGGCATGCTCATGGCGGCGGCCGCCACCGAGGCGACGCCAACGGTTTTAATGAATTGACGCCTGTTCAGATCGTGCTCGCCCATGACGGACTCCCTTTGTTCTTTTAAGTATGAGGTTGGTCGCAACCGTTGCATCCGCGCGGCCGGATCCGCGCCAAGCCCCGATTCATAAGGGCTTGAGCGCTGCCGACGGGTTCATCCTGAGGTCGTGCAAAACACCTGACTATCGATAAAAACTCATTGAAGCCATGACGCCGGCGCATGCCTCGTTGCGAGGCATGCGCTGACCTTTTTCGGGCGTTTCAGAGCGCCCGGATCACGTGTTTGATTTCCTGAAACGCGGTCAGGCCCCACGGCCCCAACTCGCGACCGATGCTGCTCTGCTTGTAACCGCCCCACGCCGTTTGCGGGAAGATCACTTGCGGCGCGTTGAGCCACACCAGTCCCGCCTGCAGGGCGTTGGCGACACGGTCAGCCGTTTCGGCGTTACGCGTCACCACACTGGCGACCAGCCCGAATTGACTGTCGTTGGCCAAGGCAATTGCCTCGGCTTCGCTGCTGAAACGACGCACGCACAACACCGGGCCAAAAATCTCTTCGCACCACAACGCACTGTCGAGGGGCACATCGGTGAACACCGTCGGCTGCAAAAAATAGCCGCGCGGCAAATGCGCCGGACGATTACCGCCGCACAGCAGCTGCGCCCCGGCGCTCAGGCCACGGTCGATGTGACCGAGCACGCGCTGGTATTGCGCCTGGTTGACCAGTGCGCCCATCTCCACGTCCGGGTCGAACGGATCCGCCACGCGAATGGCTTGCGCACGCTGTTGCAAACGTTCGAGGAATTCATCCGCCAGTTCATCGGCGACCAGCACGCGGCTGGTGGCCGAGCACATTTGCCCGGCGTTGAAGAAACCGCCACCGCAAGCCAGTTCTACCGCCAGCTCCAGATCGGCATCGTCCAGCACCAGCAGCGAGGATTTGCCGCCCAACTCAAGGCTCACGCCCTTCACCGTTTCAGCGGCGCGCTGCATCACCTGCACGCCGACGGCGTTGCTGCCGGTGAAGGAAATCTTGGCGATGCGCGGATCCGCCGACAGCGGCGCACCCACGGCCAGACCGGTGCCGCAAACCACGTTGAACACGCCTTTGGGCAGACCGGATTCGGCAATGATTGCCGCCAGTTCCAGCTCCGGCAGCGGCGTGACTTCCGACGGTTTCAACACCACGCAGCAACCAGCGGCGAGGGCCGGTGCGAGTTTCCACGCGGTGGTGACCATCGGGAAATTCCACGGCACGATCAGCCCGACCACACCGCACGGTTCGCGACGCAGGCGTGCGCTGAAATCATCGCTGGGCAGCGGCACATGGCTGTCCTGTCTGGCGTCGAGGCCTTCGGCGAGTTCGGCGTAATACTCGAACGTGGCGATCACGTCATCGACGTCGATGGCCGCTTCGAACTGCGGTTTGCCGTTGTTGCTCGATTGCAGGTTCATCAAATGATCGCGACCGTTGCGCACGCCATTGGCGATGTTGCGCAGGATCGCGCCGCGCTCGGCGCCAGTGGTTTGCGACCAGTCCTTGAATGCTTCAGTCGCAGCGGCGACGGCTTGCTCGACCGCTTGCTCGTCACCACCATTGACCGTGGTCAGCAGCGCTTCGGTGGCCGGGTTGATCACCCGCAGATGTTCGCGACCGGCCGACCATTGGCCGTTGATGTAGAGGCCGTCGAGTGTGGTTGGGAAACTGATCATCGGGCCACCGCCTGCATCCACTGGTTCTGGTCGATTTCGATCACGGTCGGGCCTTGGCGATCGGTGGCGGCGCGCAGTGCACCACGCAATTGCTCAACCGAGCTGATCGCTTCGGCGGCGCAGCCGAGGGCCTTGGCCACACCGATAAAGTCCGGGGTGTAGATATCGACGCCGACCGGCTCAATGGCGCGATTGACCATGTATTTCTTGATCTCTTCGTAGCCCTGGTTATTCCACAGCAGGACGATCACCGGCGTGCGTGCTTCGACGGCGCTGGCCAGTTCCGGCAGGGTGAATTGCAGACCGCCGTCGCCGATCAGGCACACCACTGGCGGGCGCGCGCCTTTGTCGAGTTGACCACCGAGCCAGGCGCCAATCGCAGCGGGCAACGCGTAGCCGAGGGTGCCGTAACCGGTCGATGAGTTGAACCAGCGCCGCGGGCGCTCCGCGTTGAAGGTGAGGTTGCCGGTGTACACCGGTTGCGTGGAGTCGCCGACGAACACCGCATCGGGCAATTCGTGCAGCACGGTTTCGAGGAAACGGGTTTGCGCCAGCGTCGGGGCATCCCAGTTCGCGGCCAGATCTTCACGCAGACGCGCCGCGCGCACCTGGCCCCAATCGTTGCGGCGCTCGGCCTGCGGCTTCTGCGACAAGGCGCTGAGCAGTGCTTGCGCGGCATTGCGCGAGTCAGCAACCAGTGCGACGTTTGGCGGATAGTTACGCACGGTCTGATCGGCATCGATGTCGATGCGCAGCAGTTTGCCGGGAATCTCGAAGCCACCGGCGAAGGTCACGTCGTAATCGGTTTCGGCCAGTTCGGTGCCGATCGCCAGCACCACATCGGCATCGGCGACCAGTGCGCGGGTGGCGACCAGGCTTTGCGTCGAGCCGATCAGCAGCGGATGCGCGGATGGCAACATGCCCTTGGCATTGATGGTCAGCGCCACCGGGGCATCGAGCAGTTCGGCCAGCTCGGTGAGTTCGGCAGCGGCATCGATCGCACCGCCACCGGCGAGAATCAAGGGACGCTGTGCGCCGGCGAGCAACTCGCTCATGCGGCTGACGGCAGCGGGGGCGGCACCGGCGCGGTCGATGTTGACCGGGCGGCTGGCGAGCAAGTCATCGGCTTCTTCTACCAGCACGTCCAGCGGGATTTCGATGTGCACCGGACGCGGGCGGCCGGCCTGGAACAAGGCGAATGCGCGAGCGAGCACGCCCGGCAATTCCGACGCCGACATCAGCGTGTGGGAGAACGCCGCGACACCGCCGACCAGTGCGCTCTGGTTCGGCAACTCGTGCAGCTTGCCGCGCCCGCCGCCCAACTGGTTGCGGGTCTGTACGCTGGAGATCACCAGCATCGGGATCGAATCGGCGTAAGCCTGGCCCATCGCCGTGGTGATGTTGGTCATGCCCGGCCCGGTGATGATGAAGCACACACCCGGTTTGCCGCTGGTGCGCGCATAACCGTCGGCCATGAAACCGGCGCCTTGCTCATGCCGTGGGGTGACGTGGTTGATGCTCGAACGGGCCAGCCCGCGATACAGCTCCACGGTGTGCACGCCGGGAATGCCGAACACCTGCTCGACCCCATAATCTTCGAGTAACTTGACCAGTACTTCGCCACACGTCGCCATGTCGTTGCCCTTCTTGTTCGTTTGAGACACAAGGCCCATGAAGGCCTTCAATGGGCTCATTGAACGGTCGGCAGGTAGCGGCAACAATCGATTAAAAGTCATACTAGCCATGTCCTCACGTCATACCTTGGATCCACATGAAACGACTGCCACCCCTGCCCGCCCTGCATACGTTTCTGATCACCGCGCAGTGCTGCAACTTCACCCGGGCCGCCGAGCAGTTGCACATCACCCAGGGCGCGGTGAGCCGGCAGATCGCCGGGCTGGAAGATCATCTGGGGTATGAATTGTTCATTCGTCTGGCCCGGGGTCTGGAGCTGACGGCTGAAGGTCGTGAGTGGCTGCCGCGAGTGGAGAAGGTTTTCGCTCTGATCACCGAGGCCACCGAGCAGATCGGTCTCAAGCGCGAAACCCTGCAACTCAAGGCGCCGAGCTGTGTCATGCGCTGGCTGGTGCCGCGCCTGCTGCAATGGCAGAAGGAGCGCCCGGATGTGCCGGTCAAACTCACCACCACTCTGGCCCATGGGGTGGATTTTCAACGTGAGCAATTCGATGCGGCGGTGATTTATGGAACGCCACCGGATAACTCGTCGACCGCGCTGCATCTGTTCGATGAACAACTGACCCCGGTCTGTTCACCGGCACTGTTGAAAGGCCCGCCGGCATTGTCCGAGCCGGCCGATCTGCAACAGCACTTGTTGCTACATCCGACTGCCGATACGCAGGACTGGAAAGTGTGGCTGACGGCGGCGGAGTTGCAGCTCAATAACGTGAACATGGGCCAGCATTTCGAAACGCTGGATCAGGCGATGTCGATGGCGTCGCATGGGACGGGGGTGGCGATTGGAGATTGGTCGTTGATCGGCGATGACCTGCGCGCCGGGCGGCTGGTGATGCCGTTTGAGTTGAAGGTGAAGACGGGGCTGGCGTATTACGTGGTGGTGCCTGCGGGAACCGAGCCATCGCCGCAGCTGGAAGAACTGATGATCTGGCTGGTTGAGCAGGCCCATTTGCGCTGAGGCTTTTCCCCTCACCCTAACCCTCTCCCAGGGGGAGAGGGGACTGATTGCGGGTTGCTGAAGAAATACAGCGACCTGAAAATGCTGTACCGAATCCATAATCGACTCGATCGTTCAGGTCGATGTACCACGCCAGACAACTCGGTCGGCTCCCTCTCCCTCGGGAGAGGGCTGGGGTGAGGGGCGAGGTTTCACTCAATACCCGACCGTAAACCGCTGACGCGAATGCTTCGGCGCTTCCACCTCGTCAATCAGCGCAATCGCGTAATCGGCAAAGGTGATCCAGCTACGCCCCTCGGTACTCACCAGCAAGTGATCCTGGCCGACACGGAAACTACCCGTGCGCTCACCTTCGACAAACTCTGCCGAAGGCGACAGAAAGGTCCAGTCCAGATCCTTCTCCTGACGCAACGCCTGAAGAAACGCCGAACCTGCACTGGCCTCGGTTTTGTATTCCGCCGGGAACCCCGCACTGTCGATCACGCGCGTATCGTCCGGCAGCAACAACGAACCGGCACCGCCCACCACCAGCAAGCGTGGCACGCCCGCCTGCTTCACCGGCCCGACAATCGCCGCCGCAGGGACGGTGGCGAAATGTGCGGCGGTGATCACCACATCGTGACCCGCCACCGCGTCTTGCAACGCTGCTGAATCCAGCACATCGACATTCTTGCTGACCACACCGGCACGGGCGCCGATCTTCGAGGTGTCGCGGGCGATAGCGGTAACACTATGGCCACGACGCAGGGCTTCTTCCAGCAATTGGCTACCGGCGCGGCCGGTGGCACCAATGATTGCGATCTTGCTCATGACATTCTCCAGTTGGCTTGAGATTGCTGCGTTTTCAGATTCGGCTTACCACTGCATTTCGCCCTTGGCGACTTTCGCGCTCAGCTCCAGCGAGCTTTCTTCGCCGAGTGTCGGGTAGCGCTTTTTCATCGCCTCGATCAGTGCGGCGGAATCTTTGGCTTTGGCGGTTTGCGCGTCGAAAGTCTTAATGTAGTCGGCGGTGAATTTCACGCTGGCCAGCGAACGGCTGCTGTCGCCCAGGTAGTGACCCGGCACCACGGTGTTCGGCTTGAGGGTTTCGATCGAGTGCAACGTTTCCAGCCAGTCAGCGTGGGATTGCGCGGTCTGGGTGTCGGCCATCCACACGTGAATGTTCTCGGCGACGACTACGCCACCGACCACGGCTTTGAGCGACGGAATCCACACAAAGCTGCGATCCGGCTGTTTGCCTTCAAGACCGACCACCTGCAACTTCTGCCCTTCGAGCATCAGGCTGTCGCCCTTGAGCACACCCGGCACGATGGTTTTCGCTGGCACATCGGCGCCCATTTTCGGCCCCCAGAAGGCCAGTTTGCCGGCGACGGTTTTGTTGATGTGATCGACGGTCGGTTGCGAGGCCAGCACCTTGGCGTCAGGGAACGCCTGGGTCAGAGTGTCGAGACCGAAGTAGTAATCAGGGTCACCGTGACTGATGTAAATGGTGGTCAGGTGCTTGCCGCTCGCACGGATTTTTTCCACGACTTGTTCAGCCTGGGATTTGCCGAATTGCGCATCGACGAGGATCGCGTCTTTCTCACCGCTGACCAGCACCGAGGTCACCGGGAAAATCGCCTTGGTTCCCGGGTTGTAGACGTCGAGGGTCAGGTTGGCAGCCGCTGCATGCGCGGCGAAACCCAGGGAAGCGGTGGCGAGCAGAACGCGTTTGAGTGTGGTGAAGCCGATCATCTGTTGCTCCGGTGTCCGAATGCCGTGTTTGCGATGGGACAGAGCTTAGTTGCCTGACTCAGTACAAAAAATGCGATGCTTGAACATAGTTTGTTTCTGAAAGCGGGCAAATCATGGATCGTCTCCAAGCAATGCGGGTGTTTGTCACCGTGGTGGATCTGGGCAGCCAGTCGGCCGCAGCCGATCATCTTGACCTTTCGCGGCCGGTGGTTTCACGTTATCTGGCGGAGCTTGAGGACTGGGTCGGCGCACGCCTGATGCACCGCACCACGCGCAAGTTAAGCCTGACCGCAGCCGGCAGCGAAATCCTGCCGCGCTGTCGGCAGATGATCGATCTGTCGACGGACATGCAGGCGGCCGTCAGCGAACCCCACGATGCCCCGCGCGGGTTGTTGCGCATCAGCGTCAGCACCTCGTTCGGTCAGGCACAACTGGCCGATGCGATGGCCGCGTACGTCAAGCGCTATGCGGGTGTGAGCATCGATCTGCAAATGCTCGATCGCACAGTGAATCTGGTCGATGAACGCATCGATCTGGCGATTCGTACCAGTAACGATCTCGACCCCAACCTGATCGCCCGACGCCTGACCGTTTGTCGCTCGGTGGTGTGCGCCGCGCCGGCGTATCTGCAAGAACAGCCGGCGCCTCTGCGGGTCGAGGAACTGAGCCGACACAACTGCCTGACGCACTCGTATTTCGGCAAAAGCCTGTGGCATTTCGAGGAGGATGGCGAAGCGGTTTCGGTGCCGGTGCAGGGCAACATCAGCGCCAATGAAGCCAGCACCTTGTTGCGCGCGACACTGGCGGGCGCGGGGGTGGCGATGCTGCCGACCTATCAGGCCGGGGTGCATATCCACAGCGGTGAACTGATCCGCCTGCTGCCCCATGCCGAACCGCGGCAGATGAGCATCTACGCGGTGTACGCCTCGCGCAAACACATGCCGGCGGCGCTGCGCAGCATGCTGGATTTTCTGGTGGAGCGCTTTCCGGAAAATCCGCAATGGGACCTGGGCTTTTAAAAGTCAAAAGATCGCAGTCTTCGGCAGCTCCTATACCGATCTCTGTAGGAACTGCCGAAGGCTGCGATCTTTTGATCTTGTTCTATGCTGAAAGTAATACCGCAGGGTATGTCGTTCAGAGGTCTACGCCATGAACATCAAAACAAGAAGGTACTTCGCGATTTTCATCACCTGCGCCGCCACGCTGGCGCTGTACGGCACGGCTGCCTGGCGGGTCGAACAGCTGCGACAGTTGCCGCGCGAGTATGCGAGCTGCAACTTCGAGCGCTGCATTCCGCACAATGCCACGCTGAACGCATTGCGCTGATATTCAACTGTGGGAGTGAGCCTGCTCGCGATAGCGGTGTGTCAGTCAAACTTTATCTGAATGACACACCGTTATCGCGAGCAGGCTCACTCCTACAGGGGGCTTGTGGTGTGAGTGGTTACTGCTCGGCCTTCAGACGGTCACGGAAAGCCTTGGGCGATATCCCCACCCGGCGCCGAAACAGCCGTGTGAAGTTGGTCGGATCGGAAAACCCCAACAACTCCGACATCTCGTAAATCGTCATGCTGGTGTAGGTCAGCAAGCGCTTGGCCTCCAGCAACTGCCGTTCATGCATGATCTGCAACGCCGGCTGCCCCGCCAATTCTCGGCAGGTGCCGTTGAGGTGCGACACCGAAATCCCCAGGCGATGCGCCAGGTCCTCGACCTTCACATGCTGGCGATAGGTCTCTTCGACCAATTGAATAAAACCGTTGAGGTATTCGCGCTGACGTTGCGGCCGCTGACTGGCTTTGTGCCGCACGATTGCCTGACGGCTGACCCAGACCATGATCACGCTGACCAGCGAATGCATGAGCATTTCCCGCGCCGGTTGGTGGCCGTTGTATTCGGCCTGCAACGCCGAAAACAGGCTGTTGAGGTAATCGCCATCCGGGCCGGCCGGGTAGTTTTCCGCGCTGGCAAGCGCCTGTACCGAATCGCCCAGTTGCGCCTGCAAGTGATTGATCAGCGGTGTAGCGAGGGTAACGATGAACCCCTCAACGTCCTCGGAAAAACGAAAGCCGTGCACCGATAACGGTGGCAGCACTTGAATGGCCGGGGTTTGGAGTTGCGTGCGTTGCCCTTCGATCTCAAGCTCTGCCTGACCTTTGAAGACGAAGAGCAACTGGCACAAATCGGCGTGGCGGTGGGGTTTGATTTCCCATTGATGTTCGCGACTGCGGGAGGAAATGGTTTCACAGTGCAGCAAGTCAGGGGTCGGCCAGTCCAGGCTTTCACCGTAGAGCTTGAACACTGGAATCGAAGGCAGCTCAGGCTTGTTCATCACTTCAATCCAGGCCTCGGGGTTGTGGGCGATAATCGCACCGATTGGCAGAATGTACAGGTATCGGCTCAGTTTTCACCTTCAATTGACAGACCCGCAAGGGAAAAATGCAAGCACTCGATCCATAAAAATCACTCACCGGTCTTGGCCGCGTGAAGCTTGCGAGTCATAAAAACAATGAAAACGCTGAAAACCCAAGTCGCCATTATTGGCGCCGGTCCGTCCGGATTGCTTCTCGGCCAGTTGTTGCACAACGCCGGCATCGACACCCTCATCCTCGAACGTCAGACACCCGATTATGTCCTCGGCCGCATCCGCGCCGGTGTGCTCGAACAGGGCATGGTAGAGCTGTTGCGTCAGGCTGGCGTAAGTCAGCGCATGGACGCCGAAGGGCTGGTGCACGGCGGATTCGATCTGGCTCTGGACGGACGTCAGGTGCACATCGATCTGCACGCGTTGACCGGCGGCAAGACGGTGATGATCTACGGCCAGACTGAAGTGACTCGCGACCTGATGGCCGCTCGTCGGGAGGCCGGAGCGCTGTCGTTTTATGAAGTGAGCCATGTCGTTCCCCACGGCATGAAAAGCGACGAAGCTTTTGTCACCTTTGAAAAGGACGGTGAAACCTGGCGCGTTGATTGCGATTACATCGCCGGTTGCGATGGCTTCCACGGTGTCGCTCGACAGTCGATTCCAGCCGATTGCCTGAAGATTTTCGAGCGGGTTTATCCGTTTGGCTGGCTGGGCATTCTCGCCGACACGCCGCCGGTGCATGACGAGTTGGTCTACGCCCGTCATGAACGCGGCTTCGCCTTGTGCAGCATGCGTTCGACCACCCGTACCCGCTATTACCTGCAAGTGCCGGCGGATGAAAACGTCGACGACTGGAGCGATCAACGCTTCTGGGACGAGTTGAAAAATCGCCTGCCGGTGGCGCTTGCCGAGAAGCTGGTCACCGGCCCGTCGATTGAAAAAAGCATCGCACCGCTGCGCAGTTTTGTCGTCGAGCCGATGCAGTACGGGCGGATGTTTCTGGTCGGCGACGCCGCGCATATCGTCCCGCCCACAGGCGCCAAGGGTTTGAATCTGGCGGCGAGTGACGTCAGCACGCTGTTCAATATTCTGCTGAAGGTTTACCGCGACGGGCGCACCGATCTGCTGGAGAAATACTCGGAAATCTGCCTGCGCCGCGTCTGGAAAGCCGAGCGCTTTTCCTGGTGGATGACCTCGATGCTGCATCGCTTCGACGATCACGATGACTTCAGCCAGCGCATCAGCGCCTCGGAACTGGACTACTTTGTCAGTTCAGAAGCGGGGCGAAAAACCATTGCAGAAAATTACGTCGGACTTCCTTATGAGGCTATCGAATAGCCTGCTACCGACTTACACTGGCGAGCATCCGCGCTCGCCTGACGATCTGCGGGACTCTCACTGCCCGCAGGTTTTGCCCGTGACCAATCTCAATCACCCCGAAACGCCCAAACCGGCCATTCGCAGCGTGCTGGTGGCGCTGATGATGGCGATCTTTCTCGGTGCGCTGGACCAGACCATCGTCGCCGTCTCGATGCCGGCCATCTCTGCGCAATTCAAGGATGTCAGCCTGCTCGCCTGGGTGATTTCCGGGTACATGGTCGCGATGACGGTGGCGGTGCCGATCTACGGCAAGCTCGGTGATTTGTACGGGCGACGCAAACTGATGCTGTTCGGCATGGGCCTGTTCACCCTCGCCTCACTGTTTTGCGGCATGGCGCAGAGCATGGAGCAACTGGTGCTGGCGCGGATCCTTCAGGGCATCGGCGCCGGCGGGATGATTTCCGTGAGTCAGGCGATCATCGGCGACATCGTGCCACCGCGCGAACGTGGCCGTTATCAGGGTTACTTCAGCAGCATGTATGCGATGGCTAGCGTGGCTGGCCCGGTGCTCGGCGGCTACATGACCGAGTACCTGTCGTGGCGTTGGGTATTTCTGGTCAACCTGCCACTGGGTCTCGGCGCCTGGTGGGTCGCCCAGCGCAATCTGCGCGGGTTGCCGATTCCCAATCGTAAACCGATCATCGATTACCTCGGCACGGTGTTGATGATCATCGGCCTGACCGCGTTGTTGCTCGGCATCACCCAGGTCGGTCAGGGTCATTCCTGGCGCAGCAGCGAAGTGCTCGGGTTGTTCGCGTGCGCGGTGGTGGTGCTGGCGTTTTTTGTCTGGCATGAACGACGGGCGCGGGAGCCGTTGCTGCCGATGCACCTGTTCGCCAACCGCAACGCCCTGCTGTGCTGGTGCACGATTTTCTTCACCAGTTTCCAGGCGATTTCACTGATCGTACTGATGCCGCTGCGCTTTCAGAGTGTCACCGGGGCCGGCGCCGACAGTGCCGCCTTGCACTTGCTGCCGTTGGCCATGGGGCTGCCGATTGGTGCGTTCTTCGCCGGGCGTCGCACGTCGATTACCGGGCGTTACAAACCGCAGATTCTGACCGGCGCGATGCTGATGCCGATCTCGATTCTCGGCATGGCGTTCAGTCCGCCCGAGGCGACACTGGTCAGTGGTCTGTGCATGTTGCTCTGCGGTATTTCCAGCGGCATGCAGTTTCCGACCTCGTTGGTCGGCACGCAGAATTCGGTGGAGCAACGCGACATCGGCGTGGCCACCAGCACCACCAACCTGTTCCGTTCGCTGGGCGGTGCGGTGGGCGTGGCGTTGATGTCGGCGCTGTTGCTGGCATTGCTGCAGGACTCCAGTTTCGCCCATCTGGCGAGCAGTTCGCTGATGAGCGAGGGGCATTCGGGCAATGTCCTGCTCGATGGTCTGAACGCCGCGCCGGGAGATGCGCAGAACGCCTTGCGTGCGGAATTGCGGGTGACGTTCCGGCATCTGTTGTGGGTGAGTGCAGCGGTGTCGTTGCTGGGGTTGGCGGCGGCGCTTGCGATGCCCAATAACCTGCTGCGCGGGCGCGAACACGGCGCCAAATAACGTTCTCCCCTTGATCGTTCCCACGCTCTGCGTGGGAATGTCTCATCGGACGCTCTGCGTTCGGCTTCGGATGGGACGCAGAGCGTCCCGGGATGCGTTCCCACGCAGAGCGTGGGAACGATCATCCTTCAGGGGCTGTAGTAACCCACCGCGACAAGGAAATGCCCGGCCTTCTTCAGGTAAGCATGCTTGTCCTCGACCTTGCCGGTCACCGGGTTCTTCCAGCGGTATTCATACTCACCTTCATCCTGCTTGCCGATCAGCGCCAGAATCGGCTCGCCCACCGGTTTGCCTTCGGGATCCTTGACCTTGCCGAAGTCGGTATTGATCAACCGCAGATTGGTGCCGTGGGCGACGTAACGCTGAGTATTCAGGTCAACCACGAACACATACAGGTCATCCTGCAAGTAACCGCCCTTGAGCGAATTGATCGCAGTCAGCGTGGCTTTCTCGTCTTTGCCCAGATCAGTCGCGGCTTTATCCAGCAGGGCTTTGGCCTGTTCGGCCGAGGCTCGCGGCAAGTAATAACCGACCGCCAGAATTCGCTGGCCGATGCGCTGGTAATACACGTGCTTGCGCTCGACCTTGCCGTCAGTCTGGTTCTGCCAGCGATATTCTGCCTGCTGGATGCCATTGCCTTCGGGCACTTTCAGGGCATCCTTGAACGCTTTCTGCAAATCCGGACCGATCACCTCACTGACGTCACGGCCGATCAACGCCGAGGAAGGCCCGCCGCTGGCGAGCATCACGCCTTTGGTGTCGACGACAAACACGTAGCGATCCTTGTCGACAAACTCACCCTGGCGGCTGAACGCAGCGAACGCCTTGTCGCCGTTGTCGTGGTAATAGGCCAGGGCTTTTTCCAGCAAGGCGATGGCGGCCTGACTGTCATCCTTGGCGGTCGTGGCGGCGCTGGCCTGGCCGAAACCGGCCAGTAACATCACGCTGAGCCAGGCCACTTTATGCAAAAACCCCATAGCGCATCCCTCGTTCTTGTTGGTGTTTCAAGAGCGTAGACGGCTTGGAGTCATGTATGGATATTCAGGAGGTTTCTGAACGTGTCGCGAATCCGCTGGTGAGGAAAACCTCACCAGCATTGTTCAGGTCTTACGGGCGGGCGTTGATCTGCTGCTGCAAATTCTGAATCTGCGCCTGCAGCGTATTGATGTTGCGGGTCATCTGCCCACGGAAGGCATCGAACTCTGCGGTATTGCCGCCGCCCTGCGGGGCTGCCGGGCGGTTGTCCTGCTCGCTTTTGAGTACGACGATTTCCTGCTCGAGGCGATCGATCGCCGCGCTCGGATTGCCCTGCTTCTTCAACGCCGCAATATCGGCGCCGAGGCTTTTGAACTGAGCGTCAAAAGCCTTCAACTGCGCGTCGACCTTGCTGGTATCGGCCGGCGTGCTTTTCACCGTCGCCAGTTCCGCGCTCAACGCTTTGACCTGCGCTTGCAACTGGGTATTGGCGTTCTGTTGTTCGGTGGTCTGCGCGGTCATCTGCGCCAGGCGCTTATCGAGATCGCTGGCCTGCCCTGCTACGCCTTGCTGCTGTTTGCTCTGATCGAGCAGCTTGCCTTCCAGCTGTTTGATTTGCAGCTTCAAGGCTTCGCTGTCACTGGTGACGTTGGACTGACTGGCGACGACCTTGCCGGAAATATCCTGCAGGCGCCCCGCCGCTTCTTCACTAATGCGTGCAAAGCTTTCCTGGGTCGCGACCAGTTGCTGCTCCATCAACGAAATCTGCTGAAAGCTCCACCAGGCCAGGCCGATGAAAGCGAAGAACAACGCGCCGACCAATGCCCACAGCGGCCCGGTGCTCGCGGCTTTGACCTTGACCACCGGTGGCGTGCGCGAGTGCACGGAGGTGCGGGCGGTGGTCGGAATGTCATCGTCGTCGAAGGTGTCGGCACGCAGGCTCGGGACATCATCGAAATCGTCGTGGGCATCATTACGCATGGACATTGAGGCAACCTTTGTGAAACGCGGTGATGGCTAAATGCTGCGAAGTATAACCGCCGCAGCCGCAGGGATTGACCCCCAAGCGGCTACACGGTTCATTGCCGCCCGGCCGAATCGTTTCAACGGATGTCCTGAGCTTTCCACCACGCGCAGAACTCATCCAGCGCCGACCACAGGCTGACTTGCGGATCGTAGTCCAGATAATGCCGGGCGCGGCTGATGTCGAGGGTGAAATTTTTTTTCATCACCTGCATGCCCAGGCGCGACAGGGTTGGCTCCGGACGTCCGGGCCAGAGCTTGCACGCGCCTTCATTGAGCGCCGCGACGCTGTAGGCCAGGCCATACGAGCGGTACTTGCTGACCTGCGGCACCTCCATCTTGCGCATCACGTAATTGACCACATCCCACAACGGCACCGGCGCGCCATTGCTGATGTTGTAGGCCTTGCCCAGCGCGGAACCGGCGGCGAGCAAACTGCTGAGCAGCGCTTCGTTGAGGTTGTGCACACTGGTGAAATCGACCTTGTTCAGACCATTGCCGATGATCGCCAGACGGCCCTTGCGCTGCATGTTGAGCAGGCGCGGGAAGATGCTCATGTCGCCGGCGCCGGTGACGAAACGCGGGCGCAGGGCGATGGTTTCGAGGCCAAACTCCTGCGCACCGAAGACCTTTTGTTCGGCCAGGTACTTGGTCGCGGCGTAGTGATGTTTGAAGCGCTTGGGCACTTGCTCTTCGGTCAGGTTGAAGTGATCGCGGCCGTCGAAATAGATCGATGGCGACGACAGATGCACCAGACGCCGGACGCGCTGCTTCAGGCAGGCTTCGACAACGTTTTCGGTGACCTGCACGTTGCCTTGATGAAAGTCCTGATAGCGACCCCACAGTCCGACGGCGCCCGCGCAATGCACCACGGCTTCGACATCGGAACACAGTTCACGGACCAGATCGGCATCGGTCAGATCGCCGGGGACAAACTCGGCGCCACGGCGCACCAGATGTTCGACGCTCTCGGCCCGGCGACCGTTGACCCGCACGTCCAGGCCCTGCTCCAGGGCGAGACGCGCAAAGCGTCCGCCAATGAAGCCGCTTGCGCCGGTGACCAGAATTTTCATGTGTAGCTCCAACAAATGCAGCGACGAGCATCAAGCTTCGAGCTGCAAGATTAAAACAGTGCGCAAGCGCTTGACTTGCCGCTTGCAGCTTGACGCTCAGGGCTGCTTCCAGGGCACCAGCCATTGCGCCGATGAACGCACCAATTGCTCGGTCAGCAAGCCCAGCAGCTGACCGCCATTGCGCCAATGATGCCAGTACAACGGCACATCGATCGGTTTATCTGGCAACAGTTCGCGCAATAACCCGCGTTGCAACTGTTCGCGCACTTGCAGTTCCGGCACCAGGCCCCAACCGAGTCCGACCTCAGTCAGGCGGATAAAACCTTCCGAGGATGGGCACAAATGGTGTTCGAATCCGCCATCGACGCCCAACGAAGCGAGATAGCGATGCTGGAGAAAATCGTCAGGGCCGAACACCAGCGCCGGTGTGCGCGGCAATTGTTCGGCGCGAACGCCGTCGGGGAAATGCCGCTCGATGAACGCCGGGCTGGCCAGCGCGCGATAACGCATCGCGCCGAGCAACACACTGCGCGCACCGGCCACCGGGCGTTCACTGGCGCACAGGCATGCGGCGACTTCACCGGCGCGCATGCGTTTGAGGCCAACCGTTTGGTCTTCTACCACTAGATCCAGCAACAAATGCTGTTCGGCGCAGAAATCCCCCACTGCCTCGGCCCACCAGGTGGCGAGGCTGTCGGCGTTGAGCGCAATGCGCAGGCGTTCCGGCAGCCCTTCTTCGTCCAATGAGGGCACGAGCGTCTGCAAATCGCGCTCAAGCAGACGCACTTGTTGCACATGGTTGAGCAGACGCCGGCCAATCTCGGTCGGCGATGGCGGCGTAGCGCGCACCAGCACTGGCTGACCGACGCGGGCCTCAAGCAATTTGATCCGCTGCGAAATCGCCGATTGCGACAAGCCCAGCACCTGCGCCGCGCGTTCGAATCCGGCCTGCTCGACCACGGCGGCCAAGGCAGAGAGTAATTTGTAGTCGAACATCAGTTTTCCTAATGAGCGATCAGCACTATTGGTTTTTCTTATACAGGTTTCGACCGGAGAATAGCCAGCAAGCACTCTTTATCAAGGACTACCCCAATGGCTGGCGAAACCTCACTCAGCACTTTGCTGCGCAGCATGAGTCCGCAACTCAACGCCGGCGAATACGTGTTCTGCACCCTGCTTGACGGCCAGTTGCCAAACGGACTGGAGATGGTCGGCAGCTTTCGCGAACAGGAAGGTCTGACCGTGATTCTCGAACGTTCCCACGCTGAAAAGGCCGGTTTCAGTTTCGACTACGTCGCGGCGTGGATCACGCTGAATGTGCATTCGGCGCTGGAAGCCGTCGGTCTGACGGCGGCGTTCGCCACCGCACTGGGCAAGGCCGGGATCAGTTGCAACGTGATCGCCGGTTACTACCACGACCATTTATTCGTCGGTCAGGCCGACGCCGAACGCGCCATGCAAGTGCTGCGTGATCTCGCAGCCAACGCGGAGTAACCGTTATGTGGCAAAGCTATATGAATGGTCTGTTGGTGGCGTTCGGGCTGATCATGGCGATCGGCACCCAGAACGCGTTTGTCCTGGCGCAAAGTCTGCGGCGTGAGCATCACTTGCCGGTCGCTGCGCTGTGTGTGGCCTGCGATGCGTTGCTCGTGGCGGCCGGGGTGTTCGGCCTGGCGACCGTGCTGGCGCAGAACCCGACATTGCTCGCGGTCGCACGTTGGGGTGGCGCGGTGTTCCTGATCTGGTACGGCAGCCAGGCGCTGCGCCGCGCGTTTTCGAAGCAGAGTCTGGATCAGGGCGAAAACCAGACCGTGCGCTCGCTGAGGGCTGTGATGCTCAGTGCATTGGCGGTGACCTTGCTCAATCCACACGTTTATCTGGATACCGTGTTGCTGATCGGTTCGCTTGGCGCGCAGCAATCGGTGCCGGGCGCTTATGTGGTCGGCGCGGCGAGTGCTTCGCTGCTGTGGTTTTTCACGTTGGCGCTGGGTGCCGCGTGGCTCGCACCGTGGCTGGCTCGCCCGAGTACATGGCGGATTCTTGATCTATTGGTGGCGGTGATGATGTTCACGGTGGCCGGGCAATTAATTATCGCCCGTTGATTTATTCCAAAAGGCTCTGGAACCTCTATCCCACACAGTTGTTGCGTGGTTAAGCCGCAACCCCGGTGCTATGATCCGAACCCTGCGCCGCAAAGAGTAAAAACTCGCCGGTGCATTTCTGGCCGCCCGTGATCGGCCTTGCGCTCACCGCAACAGACCTGATTAGGAGAATCATCATGGCTTTCGAATTGCCGCCGCTGCCTTACGCACACGATGCCCTGCAGCCGCACATTTCCAAGGAAACCCTGGAATACCACCACGACAAGCACCACAACACCTATGTCGTGAACCTGAACAACCTGGTGCCAGGCACCGAGTTCGAAGGCAAGACTCTGGAAGAAATCGTCAAGACTTCCTCGGGCGGTATCTTCAACAACGCCGCTCAGGTCTGGAACCACACTTTCTACTGGAACTGCCTGGCGCCAAACGCCGGCGGTCAACCAACCGGCGCGCTGGCTGAAGCCATCAACGCAGCCTTCGGTTCGTTCGACAAGTTCAAGGAAGAGTTCAGCAAAACCTCGATCGGCACCTTCGGTTCCGGCTGGGGCTGGCTGGTGAAAAAGGCTGACGGTTCCCTGGCCCTGGCCAGCACCATCGGCGCCGGCAACCCGCTGACCAGCGGCGACACCCCGCTGCTGACCTGCGACGTCTGGGAACACGCTTACTACATCGACTACCGCAACGTTCGTCCGAAGTACGTCGAAGCGTTCTGGAACCTGGTCAACTGGAAGTTCGTTGCTGAGCAGTTCGAAGGCAAAACCTTCACCGCTTAAGCTGCGCGCCAGTCAAAAAACCCGGCTTTGGCCGGGTTTTTTTTGTCCGGAGAAAACCCCGGACGATGATCGTTCCCACGCTCCGCGTGGGCATGCAGCCCGTGACGCTCCGCGTCACTGGACGCAGAGCGTCCCTGGAGGCATTCCCACGCTGAGCGTGGGAACGATCAAACACAAAAGATCGCAGCCTTCGGCAGCTCCTACATCTGGATGGCGTTACTCCCACAGAAAATGCAGCCTGAGGCCCCTTGCTGCCGTGCCACAGCGGGCTACCATCAAATCAGGGAAAAATTGTTCCAGACCGCTCAAGTTGAGGGCCGAAACTACCGACACAGTACAAATAGGGCTAATACTCCAAACAGCAGCATTTCGGCCAAGGCCACGGGCAAATCATCCCCGGTCTGATTGTCCCTTTGACTGCAAACACGGGATTGCCAATACTCATGGCAACTTGACGCTACCCGCACGGAACAAGGAATAACCCTTTGAAGCTGGAACTCAAGAACAGCTTGTCGGTGAAGTTGCTCCGGGTCGTGCTCCTGTCGGCATTGATCGTCGGCGTAGTCTTGAGCTGCGCGCAGATTGTTTTCGATGCCTATAAAACCCGTCAGGCCGTTGCCGGCGACGCCGAACGCATCCTCGACATGTTCCGCGACCCGTCGACCCAGGCCGTTTACAGCCTGGACCGGGAGATGGGCATGCAGGTGATCGAAGGCCTGTTCCAGGACGATGCCGTACGTCAGGCCTCCATCGGCCATCCCAACGAAGCCATGCTCGCGCAGAAATCCCGCGAGTTGCAGCATTCCAACAGCCGCTGGCTGACTGACCTGATCCTCGGTCAGGAACGCACCTTCACCACCCAACTGGTGGGGCGTGGGCCGTACAGTGAATATTACGGTGACCTGAGCATCACCCTCGACACCGCCACCTATGGCGAGGGGTTTATTGTCAGTTCGGTGATCATCTTCATATCCGGCGTGTTGCGCGCACTGGCCATGGGCCTGGTGCTGTATCTGGTCTATCACTGGCTGCTGACCAAGCCGCTGTCGCGGATCATCGAACATCTCACCGAGATCAACCCGGATCGTCCCAGCGAGCACAAGATTCCGCAGCTCAAGGGCCACGAAAAAAACGAACTGGGGATCTGGATCAACACCGCCAATCAGTTGCTTGAGTCGATCGAGCGCAACACCCATCTGCGCCACGAAGCGGAAAACAGTCTGTTGCGCATGGCCCAATACGACTTCCTCACCGGCCTGCCGAATCGCCAGCAATTGCAGCAGCAACTGGACAAGATTCTCGTCGACGCCGGCAAGCTGCAACGCCGGGTCGCGGTGTTGTGCGTGGGGCTGGATGACTTCAAGGGTATCAACGAACAATTCAGCTATCAGACCGGCGACCAATTGTTACTGGCGCTGGCCGACCGCTTGCGTGCCCACAGCGGCCGCCTCGGCGCCCTCGCCCGCCTGGGTGGTGACCAGTTCGCGCTGGTACAGGCCGACATCGAACAACCTTACGAAGCCGCGGAACTGGCGCAAAGCATCCTTGATGATCTGGAAGCGGCGTTCGCCCTCGACCATCAGGAAATCCGCCTGCGCGCGACCATCGGCATCACCCTGTTCCCGGAGGACGGCGACAGCACCGAGAAGCTGTTGCAGAAAGCCGAGCAGACCATGACCCTGGCCAAGACCCGTTCGCGCAACCGTTATCAGTTCTACATCGCCAGCGTCGACAGCGAGATGCGGCGTCGTCGCGAACTTGAAAAAGACCTGCGCGATGCCTTGTTGCGCGATCAGTTTTACTTGGTCTATCAGCCGCAGATCAGCTACCGCGATCACCGCGTGGTCGGCGTCGAGGCGCTGATTCGCTGGCAGCATCCGGAACACGGTCTGGTGCCGCCGGACCTGTTCATTCCATTGGCCGAACAGAACGGCACGATCATCGCCATCGGCGAATGGGTCCTGGATCAGGCCTGCAAGCAATTACGCGAATGGCACGATATGGGTTTCGCCGACCTGCGCATGGCGGTCAACCTGTCAACGGTGCAGTTGCACCACGCCGAATTGCCGCGCGTGGTCAACAACCTGCTGCAGATGTACCGCCTGCCGCCGCGCAGCCTGGAACTGGAAGTCACCGAAACCGGCCTGATGGAAGACATCAGCACCGCTGCCCAGCACCTGTTGAGCCTGCGCCGCTCCGGCGCCTTGATCGCCATCGATGACTTCGGCACCGGGTATTCATCGCTGAGCTATCTGAAAAGTCTGCCGCTGGACAAGATCAAGATCGACAAGAGCTTCGTTCAGGATCTGCTCGATGACGACGACGATGCGACCATCGTTCGCGCGATCATTCAACTGGGCAAGAGCCTCGGCATGCAGGTGATTGCCGAGGGCGTGGAAACCGCCGAACAGGAAAGCTACATCATTTCCGAAGGCTGTCACGAAGGTCAGGGTTACCACTACAGCAAACCGCTGCCGGCCCGGGAACTGGGCGCCTATCTCAAACAGGCGCAACGCAGTAACGCGGCCATTCTCTAGAAGATCAACAGATCGCCGCCTGCGGCAGCTCCTACATGAATCGCATTCCCCTGTAGGAGCTGTCGAGTGCAACGAGGCTGCGATCTTTTGATCTGTGCCATCACACCTGCGTAAATAAGAAATATTTCCAGCCACAACCCTTTACACATAATGCGAAAGATTTGCATTATGTCGCAGTTTTGCGCACCCCCGCGCCAGTTCAATCAACTACCGAAGCAGGATGTTCGCCATGATTCGTATGCCTCTGGCTACCGCCAGTCTGCTGGCCATCGCTATTTCCCTCGCCGGTTGCGGCGAAGGCAAAGACAAGGCTGCCGCTCCGGCCGCGCCGACGCCAGCCGCCAGCACCACCGCGCCTGCGGCTGCTCCTGCCGCTGCCGGTAAAGTCGACGAAGCCGCCGCCAAGGCTGTGGTCGCGCACTACGCCGACATGGTCTTCGCCGTCTACAGCGATGCCGAATCCACTGCGAAAACCCTGCAGACCGCCGTCGACGCGTTCCTCGCCAAGCCGAACGCCGACACCCTGAAAGCCGCCAAGGCTGCCTGGGTCGCCGCACGCGTTCCGTACCTGCAGAGCGAAGTGTTCCGCTTCGGTAATACCATCATCGACGATTGGGAAGGTCAGGTTAACGCCTGGCCGCTGGACGAGGGTCTGATCGACTACGTCGACAAATCCTACGAGCACGCATTGGGTAACCCGGGGGCCACCGCCAACATCATCGCCAACACCGAAGTTCAGGTCGGCGAAGACAAGGTCGACGTCAAAGACATCACCCCGGAAAAACTCGCCAGCCTCAACGAGCTGGGCGGTTCCGAAGCCAACGTCGCCACCGGCTACCACGCCATCGAATTCCTGCTCTGGGGCCAGGACCTCAACGGCACCGGCCCTGGCGCTGGCAACCGTCCTGCCTCCGACTATCTGGAAGGCGCCGGCGCTACTGGCGGTCACAACGATCGTCGTCGTGCCTACCTGAAGTCCGTGACCCAACTGTTGGTCAGCGACCTGGAGGAAATGGTCGGCAACTGGAAGCCGAACGTGGCTGACAACTACCGCGCCACGCTGGAAGCCGAGCCGGGCGAAACCGGTCTGCGCAAAATGCTCTTCGGCATGGGCAGCCTGTCCCTCGGCGAACTGGCGGGCGAGCGCATGAAGGTGTCCCTGGAAGCCAACTCCCCTGAAGACGAGCAGGATTGCTTCAGCGACAACACCCACAACTCGCACTTCTACGATGCCAAAGGCATTCGTAACGTCTACCTGGGCGAGTACACCCGTGTTGATGGCAGCAAAATGACCGGCGCCAGCCTGTCGTCGCTGGTGGCCAAGGCCGACCCGGCCGCCGACACCGCGCTGAAAGCCGATCTGGCCGCTACCGAAGCGAAGATCCAGGTCATGGTCGATCACGCCAACAAGGGTGAGCACTACGACCAGTTGATCGCTGCCGGCAATACCGCTGGCAACCAGATCGTCCGCGACGCCATCGCATCCTTGGTCAAGCAGACCGGTTCGATCGAAGCCGCCGCTGGCAAACTGGGCATCAGCGACCTGAACCCGGACAACGCTGATCACGAGTTCTGATCAACCGCGTGCGCGTCAAAAAAGGCGACCTTCGGGTCGCCTTTTTCATGCTGGATGCTCACTGATAATTGTAGGAGCTGCCGAAGGCTCGGGCCGCGATCGGACGATCTTTTGACTTTGCTTCTAAAAAAGACAGATCAAAAGATCGTCCGATCGCGGCCCGAGCCTTCGGCAGCTCCTACAGAGGTTTTGCATTGCTCTTCAGATTTGCGTTGTATCAAGCAAACGATAATTCCTCTTATTCAAACCCCCTCGCCCTGTTAGACTTTGCGCCTTTATTTTTGCCCGTCCGCAGGATGTCTGATGCCCTCGCTGCCTCTTCGCTTGTCTGCACTGTTGCTGGCCCTGGGCCTGAGTGCCTGCGATGACGCCCCGCGTTTCACCAAGGCCGAGCCCGGTGAAGCACGCTCGGGCGGTGCAGCGACCGTGCGCAAGACCGATCAGAATGCGTTCTCCCTGCCCTCGGCCAACCTGCCGCCGTCCCGACGAGTGGATTTCAGCGTCGGCAACAGTTTCTTCCGCAGCCCGTGGGTGATCGCCCCGTCGACCACCACCGCCCGCGATGGTCTTGGGCCACTGTTCAACACCAACGCTTGCCAAAACTGCCACATCAAGGACGGTCGCGGTCATCCGCCAACGCCGGATGCGGCCAACGCGGTGTCAATGCTGGTGCGCTTGTCGATTCCTGATGCGCCTGAATATGCCCGGCTCATCGAGCAGGTCGGCGTGGTGCCGGAGCCGGTCTACGGCGGCCAGTTCCAGGATATGGCGGTCCCCGGCGTCGCCCCCGAAGGCAAAGTGCGCGTTGACTACACGCCGGTGCCTGTACGCTTCAAGGACGGCACCGAAATCGAATTGCGCAAGCCAGTGTTGCAGATCACCCAACTGGGTTACGGCCCGATGCACCCGGACACGCGTTTCTCCGCGCGCGTCGCTCCGCCGATGATCGGCCTCGGCCTGCTCGAAGCGATCCCCGAAGAAGCGATCCTCGCCAACGCGGCCGCACAGGCCAAAGCGAAAAACGGTATTAATGGTCGTCCCAATCAAGTCTGGGATGACGCGTTGCAGAAAACGGTCATGGGCAGATTCGGCTGGAAAGCCGGGCAACCGAACCTCAATCAACAGAATGTTCACGCGTTTTCGGGTGACATGGGCCTCACGACCAGCCTGAGACCTTTCGATGACTGCACCGATGCGCAAACTGCCTGCAAACAGGCACCGAACGGCAATGGCCCGGACGGCGAGCCGGAAGTCAGCGACAACATCCTGCGCCTGGTGCTGTTCTACAGCCGCAACCTCGCCGTGCCCGCACGCCGAGGCATTAACGATGCACACGTCATTGCCGGCAAAAACCTGTTTTTCCAGTCTGGCTGCGATTCATGTCACACACCGAAATACACCACCGCCGCCACCGCCGCCGAACCGGAACTGGCCAATCAAGTGATTCGCCCGTACAGCGATCTGCTGCTGCATGACATGGGCGACGGTCTGGCCGACAACCGCACGGAATTCCAGGCTTCCGGCCGCGACTGGCGCACGCCGCCGTTGTGGGGGATTGGCCTGACGCAAGCGGTCAGTGGCCACACGCAGTTTTTGCATGACGGTCGCGCGCGCAATCTGCTCGAAGCCGTGCTCTGGCACGGTGGCGAGGCGAAAGCCGCGCAGCAACAGGTTTTGTCTTTCAATGCCGAGCAACGCGCTGCGTTGCTGGCATTTTTGAACTCACTTTAAACACTGATAAAGAATCGGGAGCCCGACATGTTCCGTCCCAAGCTACTGTTCACCAGCCTTGCCGCGCTCGCCCTCGGCGCCTGCTCGCCGCAGGATCCGCAAGCGGTCACCTCGGCGGCCATCGCCAAATCGGTGATCCTGCCGACCTACACCCGTTGGGTCGAGGCCGACAAGCAACTGGCGGTCAGCGCCCTCGCCTACTGCCAGGGCAAAGAAACCCTGGAGACCGCCCGCGCCGACTTCCTGCACGCACAGAAAGCCTGGGCCGAGCTGCAACCGCTGCTGATCGGTCCACTGGCCGAGGGCAACCGGTCGTGGCAGGTGCAGTTCTGGCCGGACAAGAAGAACCTCGTCGGCCGTCAGGTCGAGCAGTTGGTCGTCGCGCAGCCGCAGATCGATGCCGCCGCACTCGCCAAATCGAGCGTCGTGGTGCAAGGCCTGTCGGCTTACGAGTACATCCTGTTCGACGCCAAGCCTGACGTGGCCAACGCTGATCAGAAAGGCAAATATTGCCCACTGCTGATCGCCATCGGCGAGCGTCAGAAGCAACTGGCCGAAGAGATTCTGCAGAGCTGGAACAACACTGACGGCATGCTCGCGCAGATGACCAAGTTCCCGAACCAGCGCTACGCCGACTCCCACGAAGCGATCGCCGACCTGCTGCGTGTGCAAGTCACCGCACTGGACACCCTGAAGAAAAAACTGGGCACGCCAATGGGCCGCCAAAGCAAGGGCGTGCCTCAGCCGTTCCAGGCGGATGCATGGCGCAGCCAGTCGTCCCTGACCGCGCTGGAAGCGAGCCTTGCCGCCGCCAAAACCGTTTGGGAAGGTGTCGACAACAAAGGCCTGCGCAGCCTGCTGCCAAGCGATCAGAAGCCGTTGGCCGACAAGATTGACGCCGCTTATGCCGCCTCGCTGAAACTGTTCGACAGCACCCAGCGTTCGCTCGGCGAAATGCTCGAAGATGACGCCGGTCGCCAGCAACTCAACGATATCTACGACAGCCTCAACGTCGTCCATCGCCTGCACGAAGGCGAACTGGCCAAGGCGCTGGGCATCCAACTGGGCTTCAACGCCAACGACGGTGACTGATGAGGGCAAGTGCCATGCTGCGACGCCAGGCTCTGACTTTAGGGAGTGTGCTGCTGGGAGCAGTGACGCTGGGCGGCTGGACGCTGTTCAAACGCAAGGATCAGAGCCCGCTGCTGCTGTCGGCGCGCGACGACACCGACGGCAAGCATTACGCCGTGGGTTATCGGCTGGACGGCACGCGGGTGTTTGCCACCGAAGTCGGCCAGCGCTGCCACGACATCATCAACCATCCGACGCAGCCGATTGCGCTGTTCGTCGCCCGTCGTCCGGGTACCGAGAGTTACCTGATCGACCTGCGCGACGGTAAGTTGCTGCAGACCGTGACCTCGCAGCCGAACCGGCACTTCTATGGCCACGCCGTGGTGCACAAGGACGGCGAATACCTGTACGCCACCGAGAACGACACCACCGACCCAGGTCGCGGCTTGCTTGGTGTTTACAAATTCGAAGGCGCGCGGCTGCTGCACACGGGCGAGATTTCCACCCACGGCCTCGGCCCCCATCAGGTGTCATGGATGCCTGATGGGGAGACGCTGGTGGTGGCCAATGGCGGGATTCGTACCGAGGCGGAAAGCCGCGTCGACATGAACCTCAACGCCATGGAGCCAAGCCTGGTGCTGATGCAGCGCGACGGTACGTTGCTGAGCAAGGAAACCCTCGCCCAGCAGATGAACAGCGTGCGGCACCTGGGCATCGCCAGCGACGGCACCATCGTTGCCGGCCAACAGTTTATGGGCGCATCGCATGAGCGCTCGGAGTTGCTGGCGATCAAGCGTCCGGGGCAGCCGTTCGTGGCGTTCCCGGTGCCGGAGCATCAGTTGCAGTCGATGGGGCATTACACCGCCAGTGTTGCGGTGCACAGCGATCTGCGTCTGGTCGCGCTGACGGCGCCGCGTGGCAACCGTTTCTTTATCTGGGATCTGGACAGCGGCGAAGTGCGCCTCGATGCGCCATTGCCCGATTGCGCTGGCGTCGGTGCGGTGAAGGACGGTTTTGTCGTGACCTCCGGGCAAGGGCGTTGCCGGTACTACGATTGCCGTCAGGATGAGCTGCTGGCCAAGCCGCTGGAATTGCCGGCGGGGCTCTGGGACAACCATCTTCACCTGATGGCCTGAAACAGCCTTGAAAGATCGCCGCCTGCGGCAGCGCCTGCAGTGGAATGCACTCCTCTGTATGAGCTGCCGCAGGCGGCGATCTTTTTGCGCCACCCTGTAATAACTGCCAGTTGGAAACCTCCCTGCACTCGGAGTAATGTGCCCGCCTGTCTCACCTGATTTATCCAAGGAACTGGAAATATGCTGCGTCGCCGCATGCTGATCATGTTGGGTGTTGTTTTGCTGATCGTCCTGGTGCTGGGCGGGTACAAAGCCTTTTCGATCTACACGATGATCCAGGGCTTTTCCAAGCCGAAACCGCCAATCAGCGTCGCCGTGGCCAACGCCAGCGAGCAGCCGTGGCAGATGCGCCTGCCCACCGTCGGCACACTCAAGGCATTGCAAGGTGTCGAGCTGAGTCTGGAAGTCGCCGGCACCGTCACCGAACTCAAGTTTGAATCCGGACAGAAGGTCAAGACCGGACAGCCGTTGCTGCAACTCGACAGCGCCGTAGAAACCGCCCTGCTGGAGACCGCCAAGGCCGATCTCGGCCTGGCGCAACTGGACTTCGGTCGTGGTGCCCAACTGGTCGACAGCCGCGCCATTTCCAAAGGCGAGTACGACCGCCTCTCCGCCGTACTGCAAAAGAACAAGGCGACGGTCAATCAGCTCAATGCTTCGCTGGCGAAAAAACGCATCCTCGCGCCGTTCAGCGGCACCATCGGCATCCGTCAGGTCGACGTCGGCGACTACCTCGCCAGCGGCAGCAAAATCGCCACCTTGCAGGATTTGAGCAGTCTCTACGCCGACTTCTATCTGCCCGAACAATCGGTGCCGAAACTGGCTATCGGCCAACCGGTGCAGATCGCGGTCGCCGCATACCCCAAGCAAAACTTCGCCGGTAAAATCAGTGCGATCAACCCGATCGTCGAAAGCACCACGCGCAACATTCTCGTGCGCGCCACACTGGCCAACCCCGACGGCAAACTGCTGCCGGGCATGTTCGCCAGCCTCGACGTGCTGTTGCCGGATCCGCAGAAACACATCGTCGTGCCGGAAAGTGCGATCACTTACACCCTCTACGGCAACTCGATCTACGTCGTCGGGCAGAAGAAAGCCGAGGACGGCAGCGTCGAAAAAGACGATAAGGGCCAACCGGTACTGATCGCCGAGCGCCGCTTCATCGAAACCGGTGAGCGCCGCGATGGCCTGGTGATGATCAACAAGGGCGTGCAGAACGGCGAACAAGTGGTGACGGCCGGCCAGATCAAACTGGACAACGGTGCACACATCGCCATCAGCGACGACAAGACCCTCGGCGAGCAGAACAGTCCGCCTCGCGCCGACTGATCAAGGAATCCCCATGGCTTTTACCGATCCGTTCATCCGCCGCCCGGTGCTCGCCACTGTGGTCAGCCTGTTGATTGTATTGCTGGGCTTTCAGGCCTGGAGCAAGCTGCCGCTGCGCCAATACCCGCAAATGGAAAACGCCCTGATCACCGTGACCACGGCGTACCCCGGGGCCAACGCCGAAACCATTCAGGGTTACATCACCCAGCCAATGCAGCAAAGCCTGGCCAGCGCCGAGGGCATCGACTACATGACCTCGGTCAGCCGGCAGAACTTCTCGGTGATCTCGATCTACGCACGCATCGGCGCCAACACCGACCGTTTGTTCACCGAATTGCTGGCCAAGGCCAACGAGGTGAAAAACAAGCTGCCGCAGGACGCCGAAGACCCGGTGCTGAGCAAGGAGTCCGCCGACGCTTCGGCGCTGATGTACATCAGTTTCTTCAGCAAAGACTTGAGCAACCCGCAGATCACCGACTACCTGTCCCGGGTGATTCAGCCAAAACTGGCGACTCTGCCGGGCATGGCCGAAGCGGAAATTCTCGGCAATCAGGTGTTCGCCATGCGCCTGTGGCTCGATCCGGTGAAACTCGCCGGTTTCGGCCTCAGCGCCAGCGATGTGACCAACGCCGTGCGCCAGTACAACTTCCTCTCCGCCGCCGGCGAAGTGAAAGGCGAGTACGTGGTCACCAGCATCAACGCCAACACCGAATTGAAATCCGCCGAGGCTTTTGCGGCGATTCCGCTCAAGGTCAGTGGCGACAGCCGCGTGCTGCTCAGCGATGTCGCGCGGGTGGAAATGGGTGCGGAAAACTACGACTCGATCAGCTCGTTCGGCGGCACGCCGTCGGTGTATATCGGCATCAAAGCCACACCGGGCGCCAACCCGCTGGACGTGATCAGGGAAGTGCGCAAGCTGATGCCGGAGCTGGAAGCGCAGCTGCCGCCGAATCTCAAAAGCGAGATCGCCTACGACGCCACGCTGTTTATCCAGGCCTCCATCGACGAAGTGGTGAAAACCCTGTTCGAGGCGGTGCTGATCGTGATTGTCGTGGTGTTCCTGTTCCTCGGCGCATTGCGTTCAGTCGTGATCCCGGTGGTGACCATTCCGCTGTCGATGATCGGCGTGATGTTCTTCATGCAGATGATGGGCTACTCGATGAACCTGCTGACGCTGCTGGCAATGGTGCTGGCCATCGGTCTGGTGGTCGACGATGCGATTGTCGTGGTGGAAAACATTCACCGGCACATCGAGGAAGGCAAGACGCCGTTTGATGCGGCGCTGGAAGGCGCGCGGGAAATCGCCATGCCCGTGGTGTCGATGACCATCACCCTGGCGGCGGTGTATGCGCCGATCGGCTTTCTCACCGGGCTTACCGGGGCGCTGTTCAAGGAGTTTGCGCTGACCCTGGCCGGCGCGGTGGTGATTTCCGGGATCGTCGCCCTGACCCTGTCGCCGATGATGTGCGCGTTTTTGCTGCGCCACGAGGAAAACCCCAGTGGCCTGGCGCATCGCCTCGACCGCATCTTCGATGGCCTCAAGCGCCGCTATCAGAGCCTGCTGCACGGCACGCTGAACACGCGGCCGGTGGTGCTGGTGTTCGCGGTGATCGTGTTGTGCCTGATCCCGGTGTTCCTCAAGTTCACCAAGTCGGAGCTGGCGCCGGATGAAGACCAGGGCATCATTTTCATGATGGCCAACGCGCCGCAGCCGACCAACCTCGATTACCTGAGCACCTACACCGACGAGTTCATCAAGATCTTCAAGGAATTTCCGGAGTACTACTCCTCGTTCCAGATCAATGGCTACAACGGCGTGCAGGCGGGGATCGGCGGTTTCCTACTCAAGCCGTGGAACGAGCGCAGCCGCACGCAGATGCAAATACTCCCCGAGGTGCAAGGCAAACTGGGCGCCATCCCGGGCCTGCAAATCTTCGGTTTCAACCTGCCCTCCCTGCCCGGCACCGGCGAAGGCCTGCCGTTCGAGTTCGTCGTCAACACGGCCAACGACTACGAACTGCTGCTGCAAGTGGCTGACCGGATCAAGAAGCGCGCGATGGAGTCGGGCAAGTTCGCCTTTGTCGATCTCGACCTGGCGTTCGACAAACCTGAAGTGGTGGTCGACATCGACCGCGCCAAAGCCGCGCAGATGGGCGTGTCGATGCAGGATCTCGGCGGTACGCTTGCCACTCTGCTGGGCGAGGCGGAAATCAACCGTTTCACCATCGAAGGGCGCAGCTACAAGGTCATCGCCCAGGTCGAGCGCCCCTATCGCGACAACCCGGACTGGCTGAACAGTTACTACGTGAAGAACACCCAGGGTGAGTTGCTGCCACTGTCGACGCTGATCAAGGTCAGCGACCGCGCACGACCGCGCCAGCTCAACCAGTTCCAGCAGCTCAACGCGGCGAAGATTTCCGGTTTCCCGCTGGTGAGCATGGGCGAAGCCATCGACACGGTGTTGCAGATAGCCCGCGAAGAAGCGCCGGCCGGGTTTGCCTTCGACTATGGCGGCGCGTCACGCCAGTTCGTCCAGGAAGGCAGTGCCCTGTGGGTAACTTTTGCGCTGGCGCTGGCGATTATCTTTCTGGTGCTGGCGGCGCAGTTCGAGAGCTTCCGCGATCCGCTGGTAATTCTGGTGACGGTGCCGCTGTCGATCTGTGGGGCGTTGATCCCGCTGTTCCTCGGCTGGTCGAGCATGAACATCTACACCCAGGTCGGGTTGGTGACGCTGATCGGCCTGATCAGCAAGCACGGCATCCTGATCGTCGAGTTCGCCAACCAGTTGCGCAAGGACAAAGGCCTGACGGCGCGTGAAGCCGTTGAGGAAGCGGCAGCGATTCGCTTGCGGCCGGTGTTGATGACCACGGCGGCGATGGTGTTTGGCATGGTGCCGCTGATTCTGGCCACGGGTGCGGGTGCGGTGAGCCGGTTTGATATCGGCATGGTGATTGCCACCGGGATGTCGATTGGCACTTTGTTTACGCTGTTCGTCTTGCCATGCGTTTACACCCTGCTGGCGAAACCTGATAAGAATTGAAAGCAAAAGATCGCAGCCTTCGGCAGCTCCTACATGGATCGGTGCAGGAGCTGCCGAAGGCTGCGATCTCTTGATCTTGCTTGAATAAAAAAGGCCTCGCATCTGCGAGGCCTTTTATGTTGGCTTCAATCGGTTCAACTTTGCGGCCTCATCCCTTGGGAAAGTCCGAACATGAACAGCAATAAATCATGATCGGGTTTGGTCGCCACGGAGGCTTTTGCCACCCGTGGGACTGCGCAGTGGGCGTCGTCTACGGACGCGCCAACCACTTGCATGCGAGGCTGCTCCCAGGCAGCCACCGCCAATGACGCAACTGCCAAGGCTCCAACCAAAAACAAACCTCGTGCAATTTCTAGTTTCATCGCTATAAACCTTTGATAGCGCTGCCAAACGCCGTCTCATAAAAATAGACGAGTTTTTTCCAGTCCGCGTCGCGGAACGACGAATGGCGGCGCAATTGCTTCATGTCGTGGGAAGCGGCGCGATAGGCGGTCAGACGCTGGCGGCATTTCTCCAGATCGATCAATGCGACCTCGACCTTGGCCGACTCGCCTTCGCCCGTCACACGCACAAACACGTGTTTGATGTAGATGCAGCTGTGCTGCCAACGGCCCTTGTGCATGCGCGCCAGGTTTTCGGCGAGGTCCTTGAGCACACGCTCATACACCACATCGCCACACTGATCGCGACCACCGGCAGCCGCCAGCCAGTGTTCCAGTTCCTGGAAACCGTCCAGGGACTTGGTGACCAAAAGCGCACGCCACTTGTGTTGCGGATCAGGCTGGGCACCGCAGAAAACAATCTCGGGCACGCGCACACCGAGCTTGCTCACGCCGGTCAGCGCGTCGAGCTCACGCAGAACAGTAGGACGGCCAAAAGGGTGCAACCAACTGCGATAGATATGACCGGTCTGGCGCTTGGCATACAGCAGTTGTCCATCGCGCCCCACGACCCTTTGCACGCCACTTTCCCCACCGCGTCGAACATTGGGCTCTTCCACCCACTCGCCGCGCTGGTTCCAGTAAAAGTCAAAGCGATCTTGCTGAGCGACTTCCGTTTCTGCTGCCAATTGCACTGCCATCCTGTTACCTCTTGCGTAGTACGTAAACCCGCCACATGGCGTAGAGCGGAATAAAGTCCAGTTGTTCCTGAATTCGAAAACCTGCAGCTTCGAATTCCTTTTCGACCGTAGCGGCCGGTAACACAAAGCGATTCTGGTAGTCGCGCTTGTCACGGTTTTTCTCCGCACGTTCGCGCTTCCAGGCCTTGAAATTGCCATCGACCCACAACGAAACAATCACACTGTCGCGGGTGACACGCTCGAATTCGCGCAGAATCGCCCGGCGGTGCTCGGCTTCACCAATGTGGTGGAGCAGACGCATGCAAAAAATGCTGTCGACGGCGTTGTCAGGCAAAGCAATGTCGAAGGCTGATGTGTGCAAGGGTTGTACCCGTTTCACCACATCGGCCGGTTGCGACTGCATGGCCGTCTTGATCATCGACTCGGAGTTGTCCGCGCCGATAATCACCCGGTTGGCCTTTTCGCCCAACAAGGGCCAGAACCGCCCTGCACCGCAAGGCAAATCCAGCACCAGCCCCGGTTCACCCACCGACGCCAGCGCCTTGCGGGCCAATTGCTCGTCACGCCAGTGGGAGAGACGACGTCCAAGGCTTTCTTTGTGCTTGCGCAGGTATTTCTGCGCGTGTTGATCGTCGTACTTCTCGGAAAAATCGAGTTTGATCGGACCGGCCATCACCTGGACTCCTGAATTGCTGATGTCACCACCTTAAGGAGCGGCGTGTCAGCGTCAGGTCATCCATTTGTGAAAAAAATGTCTGGTAAATAGACAAATTATTACAGCGTTATACAGGATTTAGACAGGTAAGAGGGAGTAGCCTTGAGCCACCTCTTGCGTCAGATTTTGCCCAGATCCACCTCGAAGCGGCAGCCATTGGGTTCCATCGTGCTCAAGGTGACGGTCCAGCCCTGGTTCTCGCAGATCCGCTGAACCAGCGATAATCCGAGGCCCAAGCCTTCGCCGCGTTTTTCGCTGCCACGCACGAAAGGCTCGAACATGGCTTCGCGTTTTTCTTCCGGAATACCGACACCGGAGTCCTCCACCACGAAGCCATTGGCATTGAGCGTCAGACGAATGAAGCCGTGTTCGGTGTAGTGACACGCGTTGCGCAACAGGTTGCCCATCACCGCAGTCAACAACGTCGCGTTGTGGCACGTGGTCGGCGGATTTCCCGGTTCGAACTGCAAGGTCAGGCCTTTGCTTTCGATCGGCTCACGCCACACGCACAGCAGGCTGTCCGCCACTTGAGCGAGATTCTGTTGCGGCGCCGAACCGGCGTCTTCACGCTGGGAGCGGGCAAGCATCAGGAAGGTCTGTACCAGTTCGCGCATTTCCTCACTGGCGCGGGCAATGCGCTCGACCTGATTGCGCCCACGTTGATCGATGGCCGGGTTTTCCATCAGCAGTTCGCAGGAGCTGGCCAGCACCATCAATGGCGTGCGCAACTCGTGACTGACATCGCTGGTGAACAATCTTTCACGGGTCAGCGCCTGACGCAGACGTCCCAGCGTGGCATCAAACGCCACCGCCAGTTCGCCGACTTCGTCTGCCGCATAATCCGGCGCCAGCGGCGGTGCCAGCCCGAGTAACTGGTCGCGATGGCGCACCTGCCGGGCCAGTCGCACCACCGGCGCCATCACTTTGCGCGCCAACACCCAACCAAGAAATACCGCCAGTGCCAGGCTGAGCACGAAGCCCACCAGCACCACGGCAAACAGCACGCGTTCACGCTCTTCGAAATCGCTTTGGTCCTGCAACAGCACATAACGCCGACCGTCGACGATCTCGACCATCGCGTGATACGACAGCTGCTCGCGGAACACTTCATGGAACCCCGCATCGAGGTGACGCAGGTCCTTGGGCAGTTCGAAATCCCCCGGCCCACCGCTGAAGTAGAACAGTTGATCCGGTTCCGGGCGGTGGCTCCAGTCCGAGACATTGTCCATCAGCAAAAGGCGCTGCAGATCGCCGCCCAGCCCGGCCGAAATCAACTTCTCTTCCACAAGGTGCACGGTCGCGACAATGCCCATGGCAAACGCACCGGCCACCAGTGCGCTCATCAGCGCAAAGGCAATGATGATCCGCTGGGATAGGCTTTGCTTAAACTCCATCACGCCCCTCGGCCAAGCGATAACCAACGCCGTGCACGGTATGCAGCAGTGGCTTGCTGAACGGCTTGTCGATCACCTGACGCAATTGGTGAACGTGGCTGCGCAGGCTGTCGCTGTCCGGGCAATCATCGCCCCACAGCGCCTCTTCGAGAATTTCCCGGCGCAACACGTGTGGGCTCTTCTGCATCAGCACCGCCAGCAATTTCAGGCCAACCGGGTTGAGTTTGAGCAACTTGCCTTCGCGGGTGACTTCCAGTGTGTCGAGGTCGTAGCTCAAGTCCCCAACCTGCAACGCCCGGCGACCGCCCCCCTGGGCACGCCGCATTACCGCTTCGACACGCGCGGCCAGTTCGGACAGGGCGAACGGTTTGACCAGGTAATCGTCAGCCCCGGATTTGAAGCCTTGCAAGCGATCGTCGAGTTGATCGCGCGCGGTCAGCATGATCACCGGCGTGTCCCGGCGAGCGTCTTCACGCAGGCGTTTGCACAGGGTGTAGCCATCGATGCCCGGCAACATGATGTCGAGCACGATCAGGTCGTAATGTTCGGTGGCGGCCAGATGCAGGCCCGACAGACCGTCCTGCGCACAGTCGACGGTGTAGCCCTTGAGGCCCAGGTAATCGGCCAGATTGGCCAGGATGTCGCGGTTGTCTTCGACCAGCAGAATTCGCATGGGCACCTCCTCCGTACACAGTAACGGCCGTCATGGCCCGCGCAGCTTACGGCCAGATTCAGCTTAGAGCTAGGGCTGAAAGCCTCGTGAATCAACTCTCTCAGGCATATTCAAACCTTAACGAGTTTTTCACTCTTGGTTCACAACCTGTCTACAGTGACAACGCGAGACTCTCGCGCCATTAGATATAAGGAATGTAGACAATGGACTTTTTCAAGACGGCGCCCCTGCGCCTTCTGCTGTTGGTCACGGGTGCGTGGCTGCTGGTGTTTATCCTGACGCGAACCGTTCTGTTGCTGACTCATCTGGATGAGGCGGGCGGCGGCGCTTTTTCGGTGTTTGGCATCGGCTTGCTGTATGACCTGGGTTTTCTCGCTTATGCGGCGCTGCCGTTGGGCCTTTACTTGCTACTGTGCCCGCCAGCCCTGTGGCGCCGCCGTGGTCATCGCTGGTTCCTGCAAGGCCTGCTGACCGTCAGCCTGTTCGCCATGTTGTTCGTGTCGGTGGCCGAGTGGCTGTTCTGGGACGAGTTCGGCGTGCGTTTCAACTTCATCGCCGTCGACTATCTGGTGTATTCCGACGAAGTGCTGAACAACGTGCTGGAGTCGTATCCGATCGCTACGCTGCTGAGCATTCTTGCGCTACTGGCCGTTGCGCTCAGCTTCGCCCTGCGCAAGCCGTTCAATGCGGCGCTGGACGCTCCGCTGCCGCCATTGCGTGGACGTTTGCTCAATGCGCTGGCGCTGTTGCTCGTCGTCGGTCTGAGCCTGCAACTGCTCAGCCAGGATGCGCCCCGCGCCCAAGGCGGCAACGCCTATCAGAATGAACTGGCGAGTAATGGCCCGTACCAGTTCTTCGCCGCGTTCCGCAATAACGAACTGGATTACACACAGTTCTACAGCAGCCACGCGCCTGACAGGGTCGCCCAACAGATTCGCGCCGAGCTGAGCGAGCCCAACGCCCGCTTCATCGGTCAGGATCCGCAGGACATCCGCCGGATGATCGATAACCCGGGCACCGCGCGTACACCGAACATCGTGCTGGTGACCATCGAAAGCCTCAGCGCCAAGTACCTGGGCAGCAATGGCGACGAACGTAACCTGACACCGAATCTGGATGCCTTGCGCAAACAGAGCCTGTACTTCAACAACTTCTACGCCACCGGAACGCGTACCGACCGAGGCCTGGAAGCCATCACCCTGGCGATTCCGCCAACCCCGGGCCGTTCGATCGTCAAGCGCATCGGCCGTGAAAGCGGCTTCGCCAGCCTTGGCCAGCAACTCAGTGCGGTGGGCTACGACAGCGTGTTTGTCTACGGCGGACGCGGCTACTTCGACAACATGAATGCCTTCTTCATCGGCAATGGTTACCGCGTGGTCGATCAAAGCAGCGTGGATGAAGCCGACATTCATTTCAAGAATGCCTGGGGCATGGCCGACGAAGATCTGTACAAACAGACCCTGAAGCTGGCCGATGCCGACTATGCGAGGAAACAGCCGTTTCTGTTGCAGTTGATGACCACCTCCAACCATCGCCCCTACACCTACCCGGACAACCGGATCGACATCAAGTCCGGAAACGGCCGCGATGGCGCGGTGAAGTACACCGACTACGCAATCGGCCAATTCCTCGAACAGGCACGGCAGAAACCGTGGTTCGACAATACCCTGTTCATCTTCGTCGCCGATCACACGGCGGGCAGCGCCGGTAAAGAAGACTTGCCGATCGCCAACTATCAAATCCCGCTGTTCATCTATGCACCGAAGCTGATCGAACCTCGCGAGAATGGCCAACTGGCCAGCCAGATCGACCTGGCGCCGACGCTGTTGGGCCTGTTGAACATGGATTACCAGTCGACGTTCTTCGGTCGCAACCTGTTGCAGGACAACCCGCTGCCACCGCGCGTCGTGGTCGGCAACTATCAGCACCTGGGCCTGTTCGACGGCAAGGATCTGGCGATTCTCAGCCCGCGTCAGGGCTTGCGTCGGCATGACGATGCGCTGACCGAGAGCCGCGAATCCCGAGCGACCAGTGATGATCCACTGATCAGCCGCGCGATCACTTATTACCAAACCGCCAGTTATGGCTTCAAGCAACAGCTACTTGCCTGGAAAGCACCCAAGGAGGGGGCTCCGCAAGTCAGCGAACGTTAATCGAGACGCCCCGGGCTGATGCCCCGGGGCGCTTTCTATTATTCAGGATCCGACATGTCATCAAATGTTGTACGCCCCACGCCTCGCCCGATGAATCTGTGGCTGTATCTGGGAATCCCCGTCGTTGCAGCGCTCACGCTGATCCTGCTGGAAATGACTGACCTGGACATGGTACTGGCGCGGTTGTTCTATGACCCGGTGGCCGGCGACTTCATTGGCCGCCATAGTTTCTTCCTTGAAGACATCCTGCACGACCGCGCCAAACAGGTGGTGATCGCGTTTTCGGTGTTTGCGGTATTGGGCTTTATCGGCTCGTTTTTTCTCGCCAGGCTGAAACCGTTCAAGCGTGAACTGGGCTGTCTGGTGCTGTCGCTGGGGCTTGCCACTTCGTTCGTCACCCCGGTGAAAGCAGTAACGGCCGTGCAATGCCCGTGGAGCCTGGAGCAATTCGGTGGGCATGAAACCTACAGTAAATTGATGGAGCATCGCCCGCAGACCGACAAGCCCGGCCGTTGCTGGCCTGGCGGTCATGCGGCCACCGGTTTCACCTTGTTTGCGCTGTTCTTTGTCCTGCGTGATCGCCGTCCGCGTCTGGCGCGTCAGGCGTTCATCTTTGCGTTTGCACTGGGTTCGGTGTTTTCGATCAGCCGGATGATGCAAGGCGCGCATTTCTTTTCGCACAACGTATGGACGGCGATTTTCTGTTGGCTGATTTGTCTGGGATCGTATTACTGGGTGTTGTATCGCCCGGCGGTGAAAACCGAGGCCGTCGTCAAGGCACAACCGGTCAGCGCCTGAAACACGATCCAATGTAGGAGTGAGCCTGCTCGCGATAGCGGTGTGTCAATCAACATAATTGTGACTGACACGCCGCTATCGCGAGCAGGCTCACTCCTACAAGGGTTGGGTGTGAGGCTCATATCCGGGCAATAAAAAACCCCGCTGACTTGCGTCAGCGGGGTTTTGCGTTACAGGGGTAAAGCTGGCTTACATCATGCCGCCCATGCCACCCATGCCGCCCATGTCTGGCATGCCGCCGCCAGCAGCGCCGTCTTTCTTCGGCGCGTCAGCTACTGCCGCTTCGGTGGTCAGGATCAGACCGCCAATCGACGATGCAGCTTGCAGAGCGGAACGGGTGACCTTGGTTGGGTCCAGGATGCCCATTTCGATCATGTCGCCGTATTCGCCCGTTGCAGCGTTGTAACCGAAGTTACCTTTGCCGTTCTTGACTTCGTTGACCACAACGCTTGGCTCGTCACCGCTGTTGGCAGCGATCTGACGCAGCGGAGCTTCAACAGCGCGGCGCAGAACGGCGATACCAACGTCCTGATCAGCGTTGTCGCCTTTCAGGTCGTTCAGGGTTTGCAGAGCACGGATCAGCGCAACGCCACCGCCAGGTACCACGCCTTCTTCAACGGCTGCACGAGTTGCGTGCAGGGCGTCTTCAACGCGGGCCTTCTTCTCTTTCATTTCTACTTCGGAACCAGCGCCAACCTTGATCACTGCTACGCCGCCGGACAGCTTGGCCAGACGCTCTTGCAGTTTTTCACGGTCGTAGTCCGAGGAAGTTTCAGCAGCCTGGGCACGGATCTGAGTGATACGCGCCTGGATGTCAGCTTCAACGCCAGCACCGTCAACGATGATGGTGTTTTCCTTGGAGATGGTCACACGCTTGGCGCTACCGAGGTTTTCCAGGGTAGCGGCTTCCAGGCTCAGGCCGATCTCTTCGGAGATTACGGTACCGCCGGTCAGAACGGCGATGTCCTGCAGCATGGCCTTGCGACGGTCGCCGAAGCCTGGCGCCTTGACGGCTGCAACTTTAACGATGCCACGCATGTTGTTCACAACCAGAGTCGCCAGGGCTTCGCCTTCAACGTCTTCGGAAACGATCAGCAGTGGACGGCCGGCTTTGGCAACGGCTTCCAGCACTGGCAGCATTTCGCGGATGTTCGAGATCTTTTTGTCGACCAGCAGGATCAGCGGGCTGTCCAGCTCGGCAACCATGGTCTCTGGCTTGTTGACGAAGTACGGGGACAGGTAGCCACGGTCGAACTGCATGCCTTCTACAACCGACAGTTCGTTTTCCAGGCCAGTGCCTTCTTCAACGGTGATCACGCCTTCTTTGCCGACTTTTTCCATGGCTTCGGCAATGATGTCGCCGATGGAGCTGTCGGAGTTGGCGGAGATGGTGCCTACCTGAGCGATTGCCTTGGTGTCAGCGCATGGCTTGGACAGGTTTTTCAGCTCTTTGACGATCGCGATGGTCGCTTTGTCGATACCACGCTTGAGGTCCATCGGGTTCATGCCGGCAGCGACGGCTTTCAGGCCTTCGTTGACGATCGACTGAGCCAGAACGGTAGCGGTAGTCGTACCGTCACCAGCGTCATCGTTGGCACGGGAGGCAACGTCTTTGACCAGCTGCGCGCCCATGTTTTCGAAACGGTCTTCGAGTTCGATTTCTTTGGCGACGGAAACGCCGTCCTTGGTGATGGTCGGAGCGCCGAAGCTCTTCTCGATGATCACGTTACGGCCTTTCGGGCCCAGGGTCGCTTTTACTGCGTCAGCCAGGACGTTGACGCCCTTGAGCATTTTCTTACGGGCGGAATCGCCAAACAGAACTTCTTTAGCAGCCATGATCGATATTCCTTAAATACTTTGTAGTAGCGGGAAAATGAACGGGGGGATCAGCCTTCGATAACAGCGAGGATTTCGTTCTCGCTCATTACCAACAGGTCTTCGCCGTCGACTTTCACAGTGTTGCTGCCGGAGTAAGGACCGAACACAACCTTGTCGCCTTCCTTCACGGACAGTGCGCGCACTTCGCCGTTTTCCAGAGCTTTGCCCGGGCCTACAGCGAGAATCACACCGTGGTTGGCTTTTTCAGCAGCCGAACCTGGCAGGACGATACCGCCAGCGGTTTTCTTTTCTTCTTCGCTGCGACGGATTACGACGCGGTCATGCAGAGGACGAAGCTTCATTGTCGATCTCTCCTAATTGTGGTTTTCATCGGCCGGTGTAGTCCCGGCGGGTTTAACAAATCCGGCCTTCGCCGGTTGCGCCTCGTCGAGCGAGACGCGGAAGACTGACTGGCGCAAATGCCAGAAACCTTTCGGTGACCGATACATAAGGGCGCATAAGCTTATTACAAGGGCGAGGCTAAAAATTTTTCACCGGGGCTTTGCACAAAAGCAGCCCACAAATGAACACGGCACCCGCAGGTGCCGTGTCGATAACGCAGTTACTTGGTGTCGCGGTGTTCGAACTCGCCTTCGATCACATCACCCTCGCGGCCCAAAGGCTGACGCGGTGCAGGACCGCCACGGGGTTGCAGGTCGTCGGCGAACGCACGCTGACGCATGGCCTGTTCTTCGGCGCGCTGACGCATTTTGTTCGCCAGCAGTCGGCGGCTGACGGGCAGCAACATGACCAGACCGATTACATCACTGATGAAGCCCGGCAGGATCAACAGGCCACCGGCCAGTGCCAGCATCAGGCCTTCGAGCATGGTTTGCGCGGGCAGTTCGCCGCGGTTCAGGCTTTCACGGGCACGCAATGCAGTGGCCAGACCGGCGACGCGCAGCACGAACACACCGAACATCGAGCCGAGAATGATCAGCAGCAGGGCCGGGAAAAACCCGATAGCCCCTGCCACTTTGACGAATACGAACAGCTCCAGCACTGGAAACAGCAGAAAGAGCAACAGAAAAGGGCGCATCAAAGTTTCCTCAACGCAAGAAATGCCTTGCAGTAAGCCTTAGATGACGTCGCCCTTTCGTGAATTCAAGCGTCGGCCGCTGCATTTTTTGCCCAGACCTCGGCATGAGCCAATGAAACCAGGGCTTCGCGCACTTGTGTCGGCGTATTACAAGGTGCTGGGAACGGCAGCCAGTACAGCGCCTGACCGATGCGCAGGTGCATGCCTTCGGTGTCGATACCGGCGAGTTGCGCCGGCGCGGTTTTCGGCAGACCGGCGAGGTCGACGTAATGCGCGATGGCTTTGGCGTGGTCACTGTTCATGTGCTCGACCATGCTGATCTCGGCCTTGCCGGCGAACGGATTGGCCAGGGTCAGTTGATCGACCCAGTGAATCGCGCCGAAACCGCCGATGTAGCGATGACGCACCGGGATCAGCACCCAGAAATCGAAATCGTGGGCCTTGTGGTAGTTCTGCGAATCCGGGAAATAGCGGTAGTAACGCTCGGCGGCGGCTTCAATTGCTGCTGCGTCTGCGAGCTTTTGCGCTTCGGCCAGATAGGTCAGGCGGCCCACGGCTTGCACGTCATCGGCTTCACGCTCCCCCACCAGCAGCGAGCATTTCGGGGCTTTTTGCAGGTTGTGGGTGTGCTGGGCGATGCGGCTGATCAGGATCAGCGGCCGACCCTGCTCGTCCAGGCAATACGGCACCACGGAGCCAAAGGGAAAACCGGGCATCGCTTTGGAGTGGGTCGACAGCACTCCGCGGTATTCCTTGAGAAGCAATTCTCGGGCATTCTTCGCCACTTCAACGCTCAATTTATGACTCCTTAAATAGAATCCGTCGAAAAAACGGACAGGCGCCCGGGATCAAGTCCCCCGTCACGCCGACGGGCAATTCTCATGTGCACCCCAGCCACGGCCGGTGCAGATCGGGAGTTGCTGAAAACAAAAACGACTCAGACCTGCTATCGGGGCATGCGAATGCAACTCAACGACAAAGTAATCATTATCACTGGCGGTTGCCAGGGTTTGGGCCGTTCGATGGCCGAGTATTTCGCCGGCAAAGGCGCGAAGCTCGCATTGGTCGACCTCAATCAGGAAAAACTCGACGACGCGGTCGCAGCCTGCAAAGCCAAGGGCGTCGAAGCGCGCAGCTATCTGTGCAACGTGGCCAATGAAGAGCAGGTCGAGCACATGGTCGCTCAGGTCGCCGCCGATTTCGGCGCGATCCACGGTCTGATCAACAACGCCGGGATCCTGCGCGATGGCTTGCTGCTCAAGGTCAAGGACGGTGAAATGACCAAGATGAGCCTGGCACAGTGGCAGGCCGTCATCGACGTCAACCTGACCGGCGTGTTCCTCTGCACCCGTGAGGTGGCGGCGAAAATGATCGAGCTGAAGAACAGCGGCGCGATCATCAACATCTCGTCGATTTCGCGGGCGGGCAATGTTGGCCAGACCAACTATTCGGCAGCCAAGGCCGGCGTGGCGGCGGCGACGGTGACTTGGGCCAAGGAGCTGGCGCGTTACGGTATTCGCGTGGCGGGGATTGCCCCTGGCTTCATCGAAACCGAGATGACCCTGGGCATGAAGCCGGAAGCGCTGGAGAAGATGACCTCGGGGATTCCGCTCAAGCGTATGGGCAAGCCTGAAGAGATCGCGCATTCGGCGGCGTATATCTTCGAGAACGACTACTACACCGGGCGGATTCTGGAGATGGATGGCGGGTTGCGCATCTAAAGCAAGATCAAAAGATCGCAGCCTGCGGCAGCTCCTACACATTGTTTTCCTGTAGGAGCTGCCGCAGGCTGCGATCTTTTAACAGGCGACGATCAATCGTCGCTGATGGTGATGTTCGGCATCGCCGGGGTTGCCGCTTCCTGCAACACGATCCGCGCGCCGACGTGGCGGGCCAGTTCCTGATAGACCATGGCAATCTGGCTGTCCGGCTCGGCGATCACCGTTGGCTTGCCGCCGTCGGCCTGTTCGCGGATCAGCATCGACAATGGCAGCGAAGCCAGCAGTTCAACGCCGTACTGGGTCGCCAGTTTTTCACCACCGCCCTCACCGAACAGATGCTCGGCATGCCCGCAGTTCGAGCAGATGTGCACGGCCATGTTTTCCACCACGCCCAGTACCGGAATGTTGACCTTGCGGAACATTTCCACGCCTTTGCGCGCGTCGAGCAATGCCAGATCCTGTGGTGTGGTGACGATCACCGCCCCGGCCACCGGGACTTTCTGTGCCAGGGTCAACTGGATGTCGCCAGTGCCGGGCGGCATGTCGATGACCAGATAATCCAGATCGCCCCACGCGGTTTGCGTGACCAGTTGCAGCAGCGCGCCGGACACCATCGGCCCGCGCCAGACCATCGGCGTGTTGTCGTCGGTCAGAAAGGCCATCGACATGACTTCGACACCATGGGCCTTGAGCGGCACGAACCACTTCTGATCCTTGACCTCAGGGCGGGTGCGCTCGGGAATGCCGAACATGATGCCCTGGCTCGGGCCGTAGATATCGGCGTCGAGAATACCGACCTTGGCGCCTTCGCGGGCCAGGGCCAGTGCAAGGTTGGCGGCGGTGGTCGACTTGCCGACGCCACCTTTGCCGGACGCTACAGCAACCACGTTCTTGACGTTGGCCAGCCCCGGAATCTGCGCCTGCGCCTTGTGCGCGGCAATCACGCTGTTGACCTCGACTTTGGCGATCACTACGCCATCGAGGTTTTCGATGGCCAATTGCAGCAACTGCGCCCAGCCGCTCTTGAACAGACCGGCGGCGTAACCGATTTCCAGCTGAACATTGACGCGATCACCGATGATCTCGATGTTTTTCACGCAACCGGCGCTGACCGGGTCCTGATTCAGGTAAGGGTCGGTGTATTGGCTGAGGACGGCTTCCACCGCTGCGCGAGTGACGGCGCTCATGGGCAACTCCGATAACAAGACTGGGAAAAGATGACGGGTATCGTACCTGAAAAAGATCGCAGCCTTCGGCAGCTCCTGCAGGAGATCGGCGTACTGCCGCAGCTGCGATCTTTTCTGGCTGCTCATCCAATGAAACAGGCGCACAGGGTGAAAAATATGCGCCAGCGCTTTATAGTGGCCGACCTCCGTTTCATCAAGTAGCGAAGCCCCACATGTCCGAACCACGCAAGATCCTCGTCACCAGCGCCCTGCCCTACGCCAACGGTTCGATTCACCTTGGCCATATGCTGGAATATATCCAGACCGATATGTGGGTGCGCTTCCAGAAGCATCGCGGCAATCAATGCATTTACGTCTGCGCCGACGACGCCCACGGTTCGGCGATCATGCTGCGCGCGGAAAAGGAAGGCATCACCCCGGAACAACTGATCGCCAACGTGCAGGCTGAACACAGCGCCGACTTTGCCGAGTTTCTGGTTGATTTCGACAATTTCCACTCCACTCACGCCGAAGAAAACCGTGAGTTGTCGAGCCAGATCTACATCAAGCTGCGTGACGCCGGGCACATCGCCCAGCGCTCGATCACCCAGTACTTCGACCCGGAAAAGAAAATGTTCCTGGCCGACCGCTTCATCAAGGGCACCTGCCCGAAATGCGGCACCGAAGACCAGTACGGCGACAACTGCGAAAAATGCGGCGCGACCTATGCGCCAACTGATTTGAAGGATCCGAAGTCGGCCATCTCCGGCGCCACCCCGGTGCTCAAGGATTCCCAGCACTTCTTCTTCAAGCTGCCAGACTTCCAGCAAATGCTGCAGACCTGGACCCGCAGCGGCACCCTGCAGGACGCCGTCGCCAACAAGATCGCCGAATGGCTGGACGCCGGCCTGCAACAGTGGGACATCTCCCGCGATGCACCGTACTTCGGCTTCGAGATCCCGGGCGAGCCGGGCAAGTATTTCTACGTGTGGCTGGATGCGCCGATCGGCTACATGGCCAGCTTCAAAAACCTTTGCGACCGTACGCCGGAGCTGGACTTCGATGCGTTCTGGGGCAAGGACTCCACCGCCGAGCTGTACCACTTCATCGGCAAGGACATCGTCAACTTCCACGCGCTGTTCTGGCCAGCGATGCTCGAAGGCGCGGGCTACCGCAAGCCGACCGGGATCAACGTGCACGGCTACCTGACCGTCAACGGCCAGAAAATGTCCAAGTCCCGTGGCACCTTCATCAAGGCCCGCACCTACCTCGATCACCTGTCGCCGGAATACCTGCGCTACTACTACGCGGCCAAACTGGGCCGTGGCGTCGATGACCTTGACCTGAACCTTGAAGATTTCGTGCAGAAGGTCAACTCCGACCTGGTCGGCAAAGTGGTCAACATCGCCAGCCGTTGCGCAGGTTTCATCCAGAAAGGTAACGGCGGCCTGCTGGTCGACACCAATGCTGCGCCTGAGCTGACCGAGGCTTTCCTCGCTGCCGCGCCAGGCATTGCTGACGCCTACGAAGCCCGCGACTTTGCTCGGGCCATGCGTGAAACCATGGCCCTGGCCGACCGTGCCAACGCCTGGATCGCCGACAAGGCGCCGTGGTCGTTGAACAAACAGGAAGGCAAGCAGGATGAAGTCCAGGCGATCTGCGCCACCGCTATCAACCTGTTCCGCCAATTGGTGATCTTCCTCAAACCGGTGCTGCCGCTGCTGGCCGCCGATGCCGAGGCGTTCCTCAACGTCGCCCCGCTGACCTGGAACGACCACACCACCCTGCTGGCCAACCATCAGTTGAACGAATTCAAGCCGCTGATGACCCGCATCGACCCGGTAAAAGTGCAAGCCATGAGCGACGCCTCGAAAGAAGACCTGACCGCCAGCCAGACCGACACCGGTGCCGCCGCCCCGGCCGGCAATGGCGAACTGGCCAAGGATCCGCTGTCGCCGGAAATCGACTTCGATGCTTTTGCTGCCATCGACCTGCGCGTCGCGCTGATCGTCAAAGCCGAACACGTGGAAGGTGCCGACAAACTGCTGCGCCTGACGCTGGACATCGGTGACGAGCAACGTAACGTGTTCTCCGGGATCAAGAGCGCTTACCCGGACCCGTCCAAACTCGATGGTCGCCTGACCATGATGATTGCCAACCTCAAGCCGCGGAAAATGAAGTTCGGTATTTCCGAAGGCATGGTGATGGCGGCCGGCCCTGGCGGTGAAGAGATTTACCTGCTGAGCCCGGACAGCGGCGCCAAGCCAGGTCAACGCATCAAGTAACACTCGGCGGCAAATCGATCCCACCGGCGTGCCACGCATGCCTGTGGGATTTTTCATATCTGGCCGGATAATGCCTAACCTTAAGAAACACCCGCCCGTTTCGCTGGCAGAACCATGACCGAACTTGTGCTTACGCTCATCAGTGCTGCGCTGCTCAACAACTTCGTGTTGCACTGGCCGCTGGGCGTCGATCCGCTGTTGGCGGGCCGTCGCCGACAGGTGCAGGCGTTGGGGCTGGCGACGTTGTGTCTGATGTTGATCACAGGCGTAGTGGGTTACGCGATCTGGCATTGGCTGCTGGTGCCGCTGCGACTTGAATTCCTGCGCCTGTTCGTGTTTCTGCCGCTGAGCGTATTGCTGATCACGCCGCTGTTAAAGCGGCTGGCGCGCTGGCTGCCGAAGCTGCCGTTTGACGGGTTATGGCCGCTGTTGCTGGGCAATGCCGGTGTACTGGGGCTGGCGCTGATCAACGCGCAAAACGATCAAGGCCTGCTCCACGCGACGGCGCTCAGCCTCGGTGCCGGGCTGGGTTTCTGGCTGGTGCTGAGCCTGTTCAGCGACTTGCGTGAACGCACCGCCGACAACGACATTCCCCTGCCCTTTCGCGGCCTGCCGATCGACCTGATCGGCGCCGGACTGATCGCAGTGATTTTTCTCGGATTCAGTGGACTGATCAAAACATGAGTCTGATTCAACGCATCGATGCCCTTCTGCCGCAGACACAATGCGGCAAATGCGGCCACCCCGGATGCAAGCCATACGCCCAAGGTATCGCCGAGGGCGAGCCAATCAACAAGTGCCCGCCGGGCGGTGACGAAACCATCGCCGCGCTGGCTGAACTGTTGAAAGTACCGGTGCTGGAACTGGACATCAGTCGCGGTTCGGCGCCGCCGCAAGTGGCGTTCATTCGTGAAGCCGAATGCATTGGCTGCACCAAGTGCATTCAGGCCTGCCCGATCGACGCGATTGTCGGCGCGGCGAAACTGATGCACACGGTGATCATTGACGAATGCACCGGTTGCGATCTGTGTGTCGCACCATGCCCGGTGGATTGCATCGAAATGCACCCGTTACCGCCGAGCACATTGCCGGTTGTCGGCGGCCTCGCCTTCAGCCGCGAAGAGCAACGCGCGCGTGCGGCCAAGCGCGATCACGCGCGTCAACGCTTCGAGCGCCGCAACGAGCGCTTGCACCGCGAAGAGCAACAGAAACAGGCTGAGCGTGAAGCGCGGGCGAAACGGGCGGTGCAACCTGAAGCGGCCGCAACCGATCCGGTACAGGCAGCCCTGGAACGGGTGCGGGCGCAGAAAGCGGCGACTGCTGATGCGGCGCTGAAGAAAGCCAAGATCGATGTGGCGATGAGCCGTGCGCAATTGCACAAATCGTTGAAAGCCTTCGGCCATCCACCGACGTTTGAGCAGCAGACGCAACTGATCGTGTTGCAGCAGCAGTTCGAAGCAGCCGAACAAGCCTTGGCGAAACTGGAAAGCAGCCCGGCGTCTGCGCCCATCGTGCCTGCCCCCGCCAAAGACGCCGATCTGAAACGGGCAAAGATCCAGTTGGCCATGCGTCGCGCTGAACTGAAAAAAGCACAAACCGCCGAAGCGGCGCCCGAGCAGATCACCGCGCTGGAACAGGCATTGCGCGACGCCGAACAGGCCCTGCACGCCGCCGAAGCCACAAGCGATCAGCCAGTGCCTGACTTGGTGCGCGTCGAAAAACGTCCGATCGACAGCCAGCTTCGTCAGTTGAAAACCGAATTGGCCTACGCCCGTGCGGACCTCAACAAACTCGAGCGACGCGCCGACACGCCCACCGAAGTCCTCGACAAGGCCCGCGTCCGCCTGCAAATCGCCGAGCGCCAGGTACACGATCATGTCGCCCCTTGAAACACCGGACAATCGCCTGCAACAGGCGATGAAGCTGGTGCTGCTGGCCGCCTTGCCGGGGTTGCTGGTGCTGTTCTGGTGGTACGGCTGGGGCGTGTTGATCAATCTGCTGCTGGCGATCTTCGCCGCGCTGATGGTCGAGGCCGGCGTCGCATGTCTGCGTCAACAGCCAATCCAGTCAGCGTTGAGCGACGGCAGTGCGTTGGTCAGCGCAACATTGTTGGCTGCCGCCCTGCCACCTTATTGCCCCTGGTGGCTGACGGTGATGGCGATTGCTTCGGGACTGCTGTTGGGCAAGCACGTTTACGGCGGCGTCGGTAGAAATCCGTTCAATCCGGCGATGCTCGGGTTTGCCTTGATCATGGTGATGTTCCCGCAACCGATGACCCAATGGCCAGCCCATGGCCTGGACTTGACCGCCGCGTTTCAGCAAGTGTTCGGCGCCGCGCAGTCACCTGACGCCTGGGCACAAGCCACCGTGCTGGACAGCCTGCGCATCAACAAAAGCCTGACCATGGACGAACTGTTCGCCAACAATCCGGCCTTCGGACGCTTTGGCGGACACGGTGTGGAATGGGTGAATCTGGCGTTTCTCGCCGGCGGGTTGTTTTTGCTGCAGCGCCGGGTCTTCGGTTGGCACGCACCGGCAGGCATGCTCGGCAGCCTGTTCGTTGTCAGTCTGCTGTTCTGGAATGGCTCCGGGTCGGACTCTCACGGTTCGCCGCTGTTCCACCTGCTCAGTGGCGCGACCATGCTGGGCGCGTTTTTCATCATCACTGAACCGGTCTCCGGCGCTAAAGCCAGGCTCGCCCGCCTGCTGTTCGGTGTCGGCGCCGGACTGCTGACTTATGCGATTCGCGCCTGGGGCGGTTACCCGGATGGCGTGGCGTTTGCGGTGCTGCTGATGAACCTTTGCGTGCCGGTGCTGGAGCGGTTTGCCGCGCGTCGTCAGCCACAGGTGAGTTCATGAACCGCACGGCCAGCGCACTGACGTTATTGTTGTTGGCGGGGGCAGGCATTGGCGCGACATACCTGCTGCAACGCAGCAGTGCACCGCAGATCGCTGCTGAGCAGCGCTTGGCCGACAGTCGCAAACTGCTCGATGTGCTTGCCGCTGACAGCTACGACAACCAACCGCTGGACCAGCCGATTGCACTGACCGATACGGGTCTGAGCCATAGCACGCTCGCGGCGGGTTACCGTGCAACCAGCAATGGTCAAACCGTTGCAGTGTTGCTGCGTAACCAGACCGAGGGCTACGCCGGTGCCATTGAATTGCTGATTGCTATCGATGCCAACGGCAAGTTGCTCGGCGTAAAAACCCTCAAGCAAAACGAAACCCCGGCACTTGGCGGCCTCATTGGCGACTGGCCGAACCGCTGGCTTCAGGTGTTTACCGGCAAATCACGCGGTGAACCGAATGACGCTGGCTGGGCATTGAAAAAAGATCAGGGACAATTCGATCAAATGGCCGGGGCGACCATTACTTCGCGCGCAGCCATCAACGCGATCCGGGATGCGTTGCGTTACTTTGACGAACATCGAACGGCGTTATTGGGGAGCGGAGCATGAACCTGTCCAACTCACTGATGCTGGTGCTATTGCTCGGCACCACCGTTTCGCTGGCCGGCGCGTTGGGGACGATGGTGATGTTTGTCCTCGTGGTGGGCATTTATGCTTTGGCCATGTCACCGCTGCGCCCGCGCATGACAGATGGCAGTGCCTTGCTGGCCGGAGTGCTGCTTGCTGCAACGTTAACCAGTTGCGCAGATCTTCTGGCGCAACGCTGGTTTCTGGCGTGGCACCAGTCGTTCAGTCTCTATGGCGGATTGATCGCCTTGCAGTGCGTGGTGCTGGAGCACAACGGTTTCTTCAGCCGACCGCTGGCCCAGCGCTTCAAACTTTGCGCATTGTTTGGCAGTTTGATGCTGGTGCTAGCGGCGCTGCGTGAACTCATCGGTCAGGGCAGCCTTGGACGGGGGTTGCTCGAGCATGGCTCCGCTCTTGTTGTATTTAGCGAAGGGCTGCACCTGATCACTTTGATCCCCGGTGCTTTTATTTTGTTGGCGCTGCTGCTGGCGGCGCGTCAGGCGATGGTTCGCCCGAACTCGATATCCAAGGAAACGCATCACCCATGAATGCAGCAAAACGTCTGGAGATTTTCCGCCGCCTGCACGAAGACAATCCGGAGCCAAAGACCGAACTGGCCTACTCCTCGCCGTTCGAGCTGTTGATCGCCGTGATTCTTTCGGCGCAGTCGACTGACGTCGGCGTCAACAAGGCCACGGCAAAGCTGTTTCCAGTGGCCAATACGCCGGCGGCGATCCACGCTTTGGGGGTCGAAGGTCTATCGGAATACATCAAGACGATCGGTCTCTACAACAGCAAGGCCAGGAACGTCATCGAAACCTGCCGCCTGCTGGTCGAACGCCATGGCAGTGTGGTTCCGCAGACCCGTGAAGAGCTCGAAGCCTTGCCGGGAGTGGGCCGCAAGACCGCCAACGTCGTACTCAACACGGCTTTCCGCCAACTGACCATGGCCGTCGACACCCACATCTTTCGCGTCAGCAACCGCACCGGCATTGCACCGGGCAAAAATGTGGTCGAAGTGGAAAACAAGCTGATGAAGTTTGTTCCCAAGGAATTCCTGCTCGACTCTCATCACTGGCTGATTCTTCACGGTCGCTACGTGTGTCTGGCCCGCAAGCCACGCTGTGGGAGTTGCCGGATCGAAGACTTGTGCGAGTACAAAGACAAAACGTCTGACGATTGATCGGCTATTGGAATAATTGATAAGTCGATTGAAAAAATCTTTTTTACCCGCTGCTGGAATGTCGATATAAGGAGCGCCAAAGGCATTCTTAGCCGGGAGTTAGCTTATGAGTAGCGACAAAGAGCCACTGGATGTAGATGAAGATATCGCTGCAGATACTGATGACACCGAACCTGTGGTCGAGGTCGCCAAGACCAATCTCAGCAAGCGCCGTACGATCGATAACCTGCTTGAGGAGCGCCGACTGCAAAGGCAGTTGGCCGAGTACGATTTTGATCTCTGATACCTGAAAGCCTCCCGGACCGGAGGCTTTTCTCTTTGTGCGGCTAGCTGAGTTTGATCGGCCCATGACCCTGTCAGCCATCGATAGATTCAGACCAGACCATTGCGCTGCGCCAATTCGATCAGGTCAACCAGAGAACGCGCATTGAGCTTCAACAGCAAACGCGTCTTGTAGGTGCTCACGGTTTTGTTGCTCAAAAACATGCCATCTGCAATTTCCTTGTTGGTTTTGCCCCGTGCCAACTGCTGCAGCACCATCATTTCCCGACCGGACAGACGATCGACCATATCGGCTTCACTCGCATTGCCCAGACTGGTACGCACGGTATGCAAAGCCTGATTGGGAAAATAACTGTAGCCGGACAATACGGCCTTGATTGCGCTGAGCAACTCGGTCAAGTCCTGCTGTTTGCACACATAGCCGGCCGCACCTGATTGCATGCAGCGCATGGAAAAGTGCCCGGGAGCCTGGGAAGTCAGCACCAGTACTTTAATAGGCATGGCCGTTGAAGTCAGGCGTGCGATAACTTCCAGACCATCAAGTTTTGGTATTCCAATGTCCAGAATGACAATATCCGGCATTTGTTCTCGAGCAAGTTGTAACGCATCCACACCGTTATCAGTTTCTGCGATGACTTCGTAGCCATGACGTTCCATCAGCATACGTACCGCAAGACGAATGACAGGGTGATCATCCACGATCAGCACTTTATTCATGGGCAAGTCCAGTTTCGCTGTTCGAATTTTTAGAACACGCACAATAGCCCAGTCACTTGCTCTACGGCATGCCAGTGTTAACACGCACTTGCATCGAGAGACATGCCCTACATCCATCGCGGATTAATCCTACAAAAAACCTCCACCCGTCTAAACATCCGACGCCGTAGCTTCTTTCGCCGGAAGCCAATTTCTCTTTTCACCCTGTTACAGACTACGACTACCGCTGCAAAACAAAAACCTCGCCGCTGCAGTTCATTGTGACCGAACGGCATTGGCGCCTGGACATATCCGCGCGACTGAAAAATATCCGGATATTGGCAACACAAAGCAACAGCGGTGGCACCGGCACTATAACGCCGAGAAAACCATAAACACTTGAAACAAGATATTTATACCAAGCCCTATAATTTTGCTATAAAAACAAACACTGAAAGCCAACTACCTACCACCAGACAATACGAACTTATTAACCATGAGAAAGACCAGGCAAAAGAGTACAAACATGCTTAAAATAAAAAAAAAGATCAGCAACCCAATGACCGTCATTGCCATATTTGCGGCTATCTCTGAAACATCAGCCGCCGTGTCTCTGCCCTTTCTTGACAACGAGGACAGGGAAATCTATGTGTGGTTCTTGATCAGCTTTCCGTTTTACTTGTTATTTCTTTTCTTTATCACCTTGAATTTCAACTACCGCTCGCTCTATTCACCTTCCGATTTCGGTAAAGACAAGAACTTCCTGAAAGTAATCGATAACAATGATCGCGAGAGCAAACGACATGCCTCGACGCAAGAACCTGCCACACCAGGTACATTCGGGTTCTCCAGTTGTATCGTGCCGAGCGAATCTGGCACTGTCGAATGCAAAGACTCGTGCAAAGTACACAACGCACCCGACCCGCCTGCGGATATCAACGCAAAAACGAGCCAGATTGTTCAGCACAACATTCAGTTGCCCGCGTCGATCAGCAATCTCCATCTCATAGACGCCAGGGATGTCGATGCATCGAGAGAGTTAGCCACGATGGTGGAAAACATCCGCAACCTGGACAGGAAAAGTGCCCGTGTGGTCGTCTTTCTTTCCAATCATGTGTCCGATTCTTTACTGACGCAAAATGCACTACTGCAAATCAGGCACTTAAAAAAAGGCTCTGGCAACACGCTGTGTATTGTTTATAACCTGTGCTCACAAGCGGTGACACTACTGGGGCGGGCCTGAAGGCGGAGTCGTTGCCACACGCGCGAAAAACTGAACATGACTCGAACAGAAACAGCCAAAGAATTACGCAAAAAGGGCGGCCTTGTCTCGATGACAAGGCCGCCCTTTTCATTGCACGTCAGTCTGCAACGCTTAGAACAGCTTGCGGCCCTTGTTGGCAGCAATGCGCATGCGCAGCGCGTTGAGCTTGATGAAGCCCGCAGCGTCAGCCTGGTTGTAAGCGCCACCATCTTCTTCGAAGGTCGCGATGTTGGCATCGAACAGCGAATCGTCGGACTTGCGGCCGGTGACGATCACGTTGCCTTTGTACAGTTTCAGGCGCACAACGCCGTTCACGTTGACCTGCGAAGCGTCGATCATCTGTTGCAGCATCAGACGCTCAGGGCTCCACCAGTAACCGGTGTAGATCAGGCTGGCGTACTTCGGCATCAGCTCGTCTTTGAGGTGAGCGACTTCGCGGTCCAGGGTGATCGATTCGATGGCGCGGTGAGCGCGCAGCATAATGGTGCCGCCCGGGGTTTCGTAGCAGCCACGGGACTTCATGCCGACATAACGGTTTTCGACGATGTCCAGACGGCCGATACCGTGAGCACCGCCGATCTTGTTCAGCGTCGCCAAAACAGTGGCCGGGGTCATTTCGACGCCATCCAGTGCAACGATGTCGCCGTTACGGTAGGTCAGTTCCAGGTATTGCGGGGTGTCAGGCGCGTTCTCAGGGGAGACGGTCCAACGCCACATGTCTTCTTCGTGCTCGGTCCAGGTGTCTTCCAGCACGCCGCCTTCATAGGAGATGTGCAGCAGGTTGGCGTCCATCGAGTACGGGGACTTCTTCTTGCCGTGGCGCTCGATCGGGATCGCATGCTTCTCGGCGTAGTCCATCAGCTTCTCGCGGGACAGCAGGTCCCACTCGCGCCAAGGGGCAATCACTTTAACGCCAGGCTTGAGTGCGTAGGCACCCAGTTCGAAACGCACCTGGTCGTTGCCTTTACCGGTGGCGCCATGGGAAATGGCGTCAGCGCCCGTTTCGTTGGCGATTTCGATCAGGCGTTTGGCGATCAGCGGACGTGCGATGGAAGTACCCAGCAGGTACTCGCCCTCGTAAACGGTGTTGGCGCGGAACATCGGGAACACGAAATCACGCACGAATTCTTCGCGCAGATCGTCGATGTAGATTTCTTTGACGCCCATGGCCTGAGCCTTGGCGCGGGCCGGCTCGACCTCTTCGCCTTGACCGAGATCAGCGGTAAAGGTCACCACTTCACAGTTATAAGTATCCTGCAGCCACTTGAGGATCACCGAAGTGTCCAGGCCGCCGGAATACGCCAGAACGACCTTGTTTACGTCCGCCATGCCATCACTCCACGGGGTTCTACGGAAAGCCGAGGAGTCTACCGCTCAAACGCGATAATTTACAGAGGCGCGACAGCTTAAGACGACAAAGCGACAGAATCTTTCTTAAGCGCGACGATGACCGGCGAGTCAGGAAGTCGCTGCAGTGCTGGCTGGCGTGCTCGCTTGTGGCGCGGGTGCGGGGCTGGTCGGTGCCACACGTGCCAGTTTGACATTGACCCGACGGTTCTTCGCACGATTGGCCGCATTGGTATTCGGCACAATGGGATATTGCTCGCCATGGAACCGCACAGTGATTTGCGACTCCTGAATACCATTGGCCTTGAAGAAGTCGACAACGGCCAACGCCCGGCGGCGCGACAGTTCGCGGTTGGTCAGACGATTACCGCTGTTGTCGGAATGGCCATCGAGCTCAATGTGATTGACCGTCGGATCGGCCTTCATGAATTCGAGCATCACTTGCAGCTTGGCCTTGGCGGCGGCGTCCAGATCAACGCCTTCGCCGGGGAAGCCGATCTGCGACTGTTTGATCTGATCGAAATTCTGCGGCAGCAATTTCGCCACACACGTCTGGTAATCGTTGAAGGCTTTGCTGAATTTGACCGGCAACAGACGGACTTCAGATACGCGGCCATCACCAGACGCGCGACGTACTACCGGGCTGCGACCGTCCAGCAAACCGCTGATCAGACCGCCGGCCTGCGACTGCGAGCTGCTGAACAGCACGTTGCCACTGCCGAGCCTCACAGAGCCGAGATTGATGTCACCACGCCCCGGCTGCCAGGGTGCAGCCGCCGCCAGCAAAGTCGCCGAACCGCCGCCGAGCATGGCGTTGTAGGCGTTCAGACGAAATATCGCCTGCTCGCCGGCCTTGCGCACGAATTCACCCGAACCGAAATCGGTGATCGGCTGGGTCAGACGACATTCGAACTTGTCGCCGGCGACCGTCCACTCAATGTTCTCCAGACGGGTCTGGTAGGTGAGCGCCATCGCGGGAAGGCTGGCAAACACACTGAGCAAGGCTAAATAACGCTGGCGCACGGGAGGCTCCATTGGCTTCTGAAACACAAAGACCGATTCACACTATGTTTACGGCATACCTACGGGATATCGGACGCTTGCCGCAAAACTTGATAGCGAGTGCCTGCAAGAGTCTTTTCCGGTAGCATTCGCCTCAGTTTGACCCGCCTGGAATCCCCTCATGTCCGACCGCCTGACCCTGCTGCGTCCCGACGACTGGCACATTCATCTTCGCGATGGTGCCGTGTTGACCAATACCGTTGCCGATGTTGCGCGCACGTTTGGTCGCGCCATCATCATGCCCAACCTGGTACCTCCGGTGCGCAACGCCGCTGAAGCCGACGGCTATCGCCAGCGGATTCTCGCTGCCCGCCCGGCCGGCAGTCGCTTTGAGCCGCTGATGGTGCTGTACCTCACCGACCGCACCCAGCCCGAAGAAATTCGTGAAGCCAAGGCCAGTGGTTTTGTCTACGCCGCCAAGCTGTACCCGGCTGGCGCGACCACCAACTCCGATTCCGGCGTGACCAGCATCGACAAGATCCTGCCGGCGCTGGAGGCCATGGCCGAAGTCGGCATGCCGTTGCTGATCCACGGTGAAGTCACCCGGGGTGACGTCGACGTGTTCGATCGCGAAAAGATTTTCATCGATGAGCACATGCGCCGCGTAGTCGAGCGCTTCCCGACGCTGAAAGTGGTGTTCGAACACATCACCACCGGCGACGCCGTGCAGTTCGTCAACGAGGCTTCGGCCAACGTCGGCGCGACCATCACCGCGCATCACCTGCTCTACAACCGCAACCACATGCTGGTGGGCGGGATTCGGCCGCACTTCTATTGCCTGCCGATCCTCAAGCGCAATACGCACCAGGAAGCTCTGCTCGACGCCGCCACCAGCGGCAGCGCGAAGTTCTTCCTCGGCACCGACTCGGCGCCGCACGCGCAGCACGCCAAAGAAGCCGCTTGCGGCTGCGCCGGCTGCTACACCGCGTACGCCGCCATCGAGATGTACGCCGAAGCCTTTGAACAGCGCAACGCGCTGGACAAGCTCGAAGCCTTCGCCAGCCTCAACGGTCCGCGTTTCTACGGCCTGCCGGCAAACACCGATCGCATCACCCTGGTTCGTGAAGAATGGACCGCCCCGACCAGCCTGCCATTCGGCGAGCTGACCGTTATCCCGCTGCGCGCCGGTGAAAAACTGCGCTGGCGCCTGCTGGAGGAACACGCGTGAGTGAAGACCATTTCGACGACGAACTGGACGGTCAAAGTGGTGGTGGCGGTTCCCGTCACCCAATGGCAGCACGCTTTCGCGGCTATCTGCCGGTTGTCGTTGACGTAGAAACCGGTGGCTTCAACTCGGCCACCGATGCGTTGCTGGAGATTGCCGCGACCACCATCGCCATGGATGAAAAGGGTTTCGTTTACCCGGATCACACTTACTTCTTCCGTGTTGAGCCGTTCGAAGGCGCCAACATCGAAGCGGCGGCGCTGGAGTTCACCGGAATCAAGCTCGATCACCCGCTGCGCATGGCCGTCAGCGAAGAAGCCGCGCTGACCGACATCTTCCGTGGCATTCGCAAGGCGCTGAAGGCCAACGGCTGCAAGCGTGCGATTCTGGTCGGGCACAACAGCAGCTTCGATCTTGGCTTCCTCAACGCTGCGGTTGCGCGGCTGGACATGAAGCGCAACCCGTTCCACCCGTTCTCCAGCTTCGACACCGCGACGCTGGCCGGTCTGGCGTACGGTCAAACCGTACTGGCGAAAGCCTGCCAGGCCGCCGACATCGATTTCGACGGCCGTGAGGCGCATTCGGCGCGTTACGACACCGAGAAAACCGCTGAGCTGTTCTGCGGCATCGTCAATCGCTGGAAACAGATGGGCGGCTGGGAAGATTTCGACGACTGATCCTCGTCGGGTAAATCCTGCACATGAAAAAACCGGCCACGTGGGCCGGTTTTTTTCTACCTCGACGTTGCGCCTTACAGGGCAGCAGCGTTCTCGGTCAGGTATGCAGCAACGCCTTCTGGCGAAGCGTTCATGCCTTTGTCGCCTTTCTTCCAGTTGGCAGGGCAGACTTCGCCGTGCTCTTCGTGGAATTGCAGAGCGTCGACCAGACGGATCAGCTCTTCCATGTTACGGCCCAGCGGCAGGTCGTTGATGATCTGCGAACGGACAACGCCTTTGTCGTCGATCAGGAACGCGCCACGGAAAGCCACGCCGCCTTCGGATTCAACGTCGTACGCCTTGGCGATGTCGTGCTTCATGTCGGCAGCCATGGTGTATTTCACCTTGCCGATGCCGCCATTGTTCACTGGAGTGTTGCGCCATGCGTTGTGAGTGAAGTGCGAGTCGATCGACACAGCGATCACTTCAACGTTGCGTGCCTTGAAGTCGGCCATGCGGTTGTCCAGAGCGATCAGCTCGGACGGGCAGACGAAGGTGAAGTCCAGTGGGTAGAAGAACACCAGGCCGTATTTGCCTTTGATGGCCGAGGACAGGGTGAAGCTGTCAACGATCTCGCCATTGCCGAGTACGGCCGGGACGGTGAAGTCAGGGGCTTGTTTGCCTACGAGTACGCTCATTGATATCTCCTGGTGTAAAAACTTGAAGTTCAGGGTCCGCGCCAGCCTGCCACCCTCAGGCGACAGCCCTGTGACACGAACCCCCTTCGCAAGGGCCGACCATCATACACTGCGTTTTTCGCCTGTCCTCAACGGTTTTTCAAACGAAGCGGATAAGCACGCTGCATTTACGGGGCCAGGCAATTAGCCAGTAATCACCGTTCGTCAGTCACAGCCGTTAATCGGCTGAAGCGTTCCGAAAGCACTTTGACAATCATTCTCGTTAACATTAAGATCCATCGCAATTGAGTCACAACCAGCGACGGTTCTCACTTATGTATGTTTGTCTCTGCACTGGCGTCACCGACGGACAGATCCGCGAAGCGATCTATGAAGGTTGCTGCAGCTATAAAGAAGTCCGCCAGGCCACCGGCGTCGCCAGCCAATGCGGCAAATGTGCCTGCCTTGCCAAGGAAGTGGTCCGCGAAACCCTGACCAAGCTGCAAACCGCCCAGGCCGCGATCCCCTATCCTGTAGAATTTACCGCTGCGTAATAACACCCCATTTCAAAGAACCGGACTAATGTCCGGTTTTTTTATGCCTGTAAATCAACTGCTTAGGCTCTAGACGCGGAACACAAACATTCTTATTCCGATTAATTTTCATATATTATTCAATAACTTAGGTTTGACACTTATAAGTGCGAAGCTCAAACTCTGCCGTATATACAGCTATTACAGGGCAGGACTCCGATCATGAAAGGCGACATTACAGTCATCCAGCATCTCAACAAGATCCTTGCCAATGAGCTGGTCGCGATCAATCAGTACTTCCTGCATGCGCGCATGTACGAAGATTGGGGTCTGAACAAGCTCGGCAAGCACGAATACAAAGAATCCATCGACGAGATGAAGCACGCGGACAAGCTGATCAAGCGCATCCTGTTCCTTGAAGGCCTGCCGAACGTGCAGGACTTGGGCAAGCTGCACATCGGCGAGCACACCAGAGAAATGCTGGAGTGCGACCTGCGCATCGAGAAGACCGGCCACGCTGACCTGAAAACGGCGATCGCGCATTGCGAAACCGTTGGCGACTTCGGCAGCCGTGAACTGCTCGAAGACATTCTCGAATCCGAAGAAGAACATATCGACTGGCTGGAGACCCAATTGGGCCTGATCGATAAAGTCGGTCTTGAGAACTATCTGCAATCGCAGATGGGCGAAGAGTAAGAGCTGCCGAAGGCTGCGATCTTTTCAGATTGCACCGGCAACTTGCAGTAGCTTTTCGAACGCACTAAAAAGCCCCGCCCTCTTTCGAGGTGCGGGGCTTTTTATTGGCTGAAGATCAAAAGACCGCAGCCTCGTGTCACTCGACAGCTCCTACAGAAGCAGGAGGCGTCGCGTGGAATCCAGCCTTATCAGGCTTCGGACTTGTTCGCCGCTGCTGCTTCAACAGCCGACTTGATGGTGGTTTGCAACGAACCGTCTGCCGCCATCTCGGTCATGATGTCGCTACCGCCGACCAGCTCACCGCCAACCCACAGTTGCGGGAAAGTCGGCCAGTTGGCGTATTTAGGCAGGTTGGCGCGGATTTCCGGGTTCTGCAGGATATCCACGTACGCAAACTTTTCGCCACAAGCCATGACAGCCTGCGCAGCTTTCGCGGAGAAGCCACACTGCGGGGCATTCGGCGAGCCTTTCATGTAAAGCAGAATGGTGTTGTTGGCAATCTGCTCTTTAATCGTTTCGATGATATCCATGGAGCACCTCGGCTGAACTTTCCGACTCATGGGTCGGCACGGTGACGCATTGTAACGGAATCCCGAGCGCCATGCTCGGTCTCCCCGACAGTCACGCTCAAGCGGCCGCCACCGTCACTGGCACACCATTAAGGGCCGCATTACCCGACAATTCATCGAGCTGGCATTCATCGGTCAGATCATTGGCACTCGAACCCGGCTGGCCACTGGCAATCGCCATCTGCACACCCGGGCGCGCATGGCCCCAGCCGTGGGGCAAACTGACCACGCCTTTCATCATGTCCAGACTGCCGAGTACCTCCACCTCGATCTGGCCGACCCGCGAACTGACGCGCACCCGTTGACCATCGTTAAGCCCACGACTGGCGAGATCGTCCGGGTGCATCAGCAACTGATGACGCGGCTTGCCCTTCACCAGACGGTGATAGTTGTGCATCCATGAATTGTTGCTGCGTACGTGGCGGCGGCCAATCATCAACAGCTCATCGGCGGCCGGCGCCTGCAATGCGGCAAAGCGTGCGAGGTCGGCAAGGATCTCTGGCGGAGCAGCCTGCACACGCTGATTCGGCGTTTTCAGGCGCGCAGCCAGGTTCGGCTTCAACGCGCCCAGATCAATCCCGTGCGGATGATCGAACAAAGTCGCCAACGAAAGCTTTCGCTCAGACCCGTCACCGTACAGACCCATGCGCAGGCCCAAGTCGATCATCTTCGCCGGTGGCATGGTCGGTTTCAGCTCCTTGCCGGTCTTCTCGGCAAACGCCTTGGCCAGGCCCACGAAGATCTCCCAGTCATGTAAAGCACCCTCAGGCTTGGCGAGGATCGCGCGGTTGAAGCGGGTGACGTTGCGCACCGCGAACAGATTGAAGGTGGTGTCGTAGTGATCGTTCTCCAGCGCCGAGGTCGACGGCAGGATCAGATCGGCGTAGCGCGTGGTTTCATTGATGTACAGGTCGATGCTGACCATGAACTCCAAACCGTCCAGCGCCTGCTCCAGTTGCCGCCCGTTCGGCGTCGACAGCACCGGGTTGCCTGCAACGGTGATCAGCGCGCGAATCTGCCCTTCACCTTCGGTAAGCATCTCTTCAGCCAGCGCCGAGACGGGCAACTCTCCGCCGTATTCAGGACGACCCGAGACTCGGCTCTGCCATTTGTTGAAATGCCCGCCCGAGGTCGATGCCACCAGATCCACGGCCGGCTCGGTGCACAAAGCGCCGCCAACCCGGTCGAGGTTGCCGGTGACCAGATTGATCAATTGCACGACCCAGTGGCACAAGGTGCCAAAGGCCTGCGTCGAAACGCCCATGCGCCCGTAGCACACGGCACTCGGCGCGCCGGCGAAATCCCGGGCCAGTTGGCGGATCTGCTCAGCAGGCACCGCACACAACGGGCTCATCGCCTCAGCCGTAAACGCCGCCACCGCCGCGCGTACATCGTCCAGGCCATCAATCGGCAAATGACTGTCGCGGGTCAGCCCTTCGCTGAACAACGTGTTGAGCACACCAAACAACAACGCCGCATCTCCCCCCGGACGCACGAACAAATGTTGGTCGGCTATCGCCGCCGTCTCGCTGCGCCGCGGATCGACCACCACCACTTTGCCGCCGCGCGCCTGAATCGCTTTCAGACGTTTTTCGACATCCGGCACGGTCATGATGCTGCCGTTGGACGCCAGCGGATTACCGCCGAGAATCAGCATGAAGTCGGTGTGATCGATATCTGGAATCGGCAACAGCAAACCATGGCCGTACATCAGATAACTGCTCAGGTGATGCGGCAATTGATCGACCGAGGTCGCCGAGTAGCGGTTGCGCGTCTTCAGCAACCCCAGGAAATAATTGCTGTGGGTCATCAGCCCGTAGTTGTGCACGCTCGGGTTGCCTTGGTAGACCGCCACGGCGTTCTGGCCATGACGCTCCTGAATCGCTGCCAGTTTCTCGGCCACCAGTGCAAACGCTTCGTCCCACTCGATCGGCAGCCACTCGCTACCCACGCGGCGCATTGGCTGGCGCAGGCGGTCCGGATCGTTCTGGATGTCTTGCAGGGCGACGGCTTTGGGGCAGATGTGGCCACGGCTAAAGGTGTCGAGGGCATCACCCTTGATCGAGGTGATAGCAACATGGCCATCGCTCTCGGTAGTCTCGATGGTCAGACCACAAATGGCTTCACACAGGTGGCAGGCACGGTGATGGAGAGTCTTGGTCATGGCCAGTCTCTGTCTTGTTCTGGGCGGACAATCGCGCCCGCGGGAACAAAACTATGGCCCCGGCGCCGTCCAGGCACCAGCGACGTTCGTCTTGTGAATCGACGACTATCAGGTGAGCCGATAGCTCGCCACGTTTAACTGGAAGGGAGCTGAGGTGGCGCCGCCAACTGGATTTCCTGAATGGTTTCGATCTGCTCGTGGGCGACATGTACGCCGGTCAGTTCGCCAATCAACCGCCAATGCTCGTCGAGCCCGGCGCTGATGGTGGCCATGCGATCAATCATGTGGCGACCGGCCGTCTTGACCACTTCGTCTTCGCTGCGCAGCAGTTCGAAAGACATTGAGGTGACCGACGCGGTGAGATGGGTCAGTGAGCGAGCCGTATGGCCCAGCAATTCCATTAACAGTTTTTCTTTCGATTCCATGCGGAGGCTTCCTGCGTCGCTCGAAACTTATTTATAACCCAGCACTTTGCTTTAGCAAATGTTTCAGCCCGAGCATCCGACCAAGTGATGGCATGGCGCCACGGTCGTAAACCGACTCAGCCAGCTCGATCCCCGCCACCGCGCATTGCCAAGCCCCGCGAGGCCAGTGTACAAAGAGGCTCGCTGCTGCCCTGAACCCGGCTTCAAATGCGCGACTGCAACATTCAGTGCGCCCTTCGATTTCCGCAAAAACCGTAGCCTATTGGAAAAACGCGACATTTAGTGTCAATATCGCGCCTCCCCCTATTTCGTCGCCCCGTGCGGCTTACGCCGCAGGTCTCGCCCGTTGTTCCGTTAAACAAGGCTTTGAGCATCTGCGGTTTGTAGCAAAAAGGTAGTCAATGATGAGCGCAAGGCACTTTCTCTCCCTGATGGATTGCACGCCCGAAGAGCTGGTCAGCGTGATCCGTCGAGGCGTTGAGCTCAAGGACCTGCGTAACCGCGGCGTACTGTTCGAGCCTCTGAAAAACCGCGTGCTGGGCATGATCTTCGAAAAGTCATCGACCCGTACCCGGATCTCGTTCGAGGCCGGCATGATCCAGCTCGGCGGCCAGGCGATCTTCCTCTCGCCGCGCGACACCCAACTGGGCCGTGGCGAGCCGATCGGCGACTGCGCCATCGTCATGTCGAGCATGCTCGATGCGGTGATGATCCGTACCTTCGCCCACAGCACTCTGACCGAATTTGCGGCCAACTCGCGCGTACCGGTGATCAACGGCCTGTCCGATGACCTGCACCCGTGCCAGTTGCTGGCCGACATGCAGACCTTCCTTGAACACCGTGGCTCGATTCAGGGCAAAACCGTGGCCTGGATCGGCGACGGCAATAACATGTGCAACAGTTATATAGAGGCGGCGATCCAGTTCGACTTCCAGTTGCGCGTCGCCTGCCCGGAAGGCTACGAGCCCAACCCGGAGTTCGTGGCCAAGGCTGGCGAGCGTGTGACCATTGTCCGCGATCCGCAGGACGCCGTGCGCGGCGCGCATCTGGTGAGCACCGATGTCTGGACTTCGATGGGTCAGGAAGAGGAAACTGCCAAGCGCCTCAAGTTGTTCGCCCCGTTCCAGGTCAACCGCGCCCTGCTCGACCTCGCTGCCGAGGACGTGCTGTTCATGCACTGTTTGCCTGCGCACCGTGGCGAAGAAATCAGCCTCGACCTGCTTGATGACCCGCGCTCCGTCGCCTGGGATCAGGCAGAAAACCGTCTCCACGCACAGAAGGCCCTGCTCGAGTTCCTCGTCGAACCGGCATATCACCACGCATGAGCCATGAATTACTGCTGAACCTGCGCAACCTCGCTTGCGGCTATCAAGACCAACGCGTGGTGCAGAACCTCAATCTGCACCTCAACGCCGGTGACATCGGCTGCCTGCTCGGCTCGTCCGGCTGCGGCAAGACCACCACCCTGCGCGCCATCGCCGGTTTCGAACCGGTGCACGAAGGTGAAATCACCCTCGGTGGCGAGACCATTTCCAGCGCCGGTTTCACCCTCGCGCCGGAGAAACGCCGGATCGGCATGGTGTTCCAGGATTACGCGCTGTTCCCGCACCTGAGCGTCGCCGACAACATTGCCTTCGGTATCCGCAAGCACCCGAACAAAGAGCGCATCACCGCAGAGTTGCTCGAACTGGTCAACCTGAAAAACCTTGGCAAACGCTTCCCGCACGAGTTGTCCGGCGGTCAGCAACAGCGCGTCGCCCTCGCCCGCGCCCTGGCGCCGGAGCCGCAATTGCTGCTGCTCGACGAGCCGTTCTCCAACCTCGATGGCGAACTGCGCCGCAAGCTCAGTCATGAAGTGCGCGACATCCTCAAGGCCCGTGGCACCAGCGCGATTCTGGTGACGCACGACCAGGAAGAAGCCTTCGCCGTCAGCGATCACGTCGGTGTGTTCAAGGAAGGTCGACTGGAGCAGTGGGACACGCCGTACAACCTGTATCACGAACCGGCCACGCCGTTTGTAGCGAGCTTTATCGGACAGGGTTACTTCATTCGCGGCCAGCTCGGCAGCCCGGAATCGGTGCAGACTGAACTGGGCGAGCTGCGTGGCAATCGGGCTTACACCTGGCCGATTGGCGGCGCGGTGGATGTGTTGCTGCGTCCGGACGACATCGTTTATGCGCCGGACAGTGGGCTGAAAGCGCGGATTGTCGGCAAGACGTTCCTTGGGGCGTCGACGCTGTATCGTTTGCAACTGCCGACGGGTGCGCAGCTGGAATCGATTTTCCCCAGCCATGCCGATCATCAGGTGGGGGCTGAGGTGGGGATTCGTGTCGCTGCCGAACACCTCGTCCTGTTCCAGGCCAGCGGCAGTACCGCGGCACAAATCCCGGCTGCGGAAAACGGCGTGCGCCGCTACAGCGCCGCCCTCTAAGATCAAAAGATCGCAGCCTGCGGCAGCTCCTGCATTGATCCCTGTAGGAGCTGCGGCAGGCTGCGATCTTTTGACTTTAAGCTAGCAGCAACGTACCGCTCGCAACCAGCGTCGCATTACCGCCAATCTTCACTCGCTCACCCTCCAACCGACAAAACAACTCCCCACCCCGCGCCGAACGCTGGCACGCGGTCAGGCTCGATTTGCCCAAACGTCTGGACCAATACGGAATCAGACTGCAGTGGGTCGAGCCGGTCACCGGATCTTCATTGATGCCAATCGCCGGTCCGAAATAGCGCGAGACGAAGTCGTGCTGATTGCCTCGCGCCGTGACGATCGCGCCGAGCCACGGCAGCTTGGCCAACGCGACCATGTCGGGCTTGCAATCAAGCACGGCCTGCTCCGACTCCAGCACCACAAACAGTTCGTTTGAGCCAAGTACATCAACCGCTTCAACACCCAGCGCCCGCTCGACATCCAGGGTAACGCCGATCTCTGACGGCATGATCGATGGAAAATCCAGCCACAACCGATCACCTTCCCGAGTGACGCTCAACGGGCCGGATTTAGAGGTGAAGTCGATACGCTCGACGGTTTCCTTGTAAATCTCGAACAGCACATAAGCACTGGCCAGCGTAGCGTGCCCGCACAGCGGCACTTCAGTGGTCGGGGTGAACCAACGGATGTGCCACGCCTGACCTTCGCGGACCAGAAACGCGGTTTCCGCCAGATTGTGTTCCGCGGCGATGTTCTGCATCAGCTCATCCGCGAGCCAGGCATCCAGCCGATAAATCATCGCCGGATTGCCGCTGAACGGTCGATCACTGAATGCGTCGACCTGATGAAACTCAAGCTGCATAACCATCTCCCTCAGTCAGTCTGCCGAGCATGCAACCACGAAGCGATCAGCGCCAGTGACAGAACCGGCCAATTTTCTGCATACAGCGATAACGGCTACGGGCGGCCGATATCGGCAAATTTCGCCTGGGTATGTTCGGCGAGCACAGCGGGCGCCAATTCGACTTCCAGCCCTCGCCGACCGGCGCTGACATAAATAGTCGCAAAACCCTGAGCCGAGTTATCGATAAAGGTGCGCAGGCGCTTCTTCTGCCCCAGCGGGCTGATGCCGCCCAACAGATAACCGGTGGAGCGCTGGGCGGCTGCCGGGTCAGCCATCTCGACTTTTTTCACCCCGGCAGCCTGCGCCAGGCCTTTTAGGTCAAGGCTTCCGACGACCGGTACGACTGCCACCAGCAACTCACCTTTTTCGCTGGCTGCGAGCAAGGTCTTGAACACCTGCGCCGGCTCAAGTGCCAGCTTTTCTGCGGCCTCCAGTCCATAGGACGCGGCTTTGGGGTCATGTTCGTAACTGTGCACGCGATGTTCGGCACGAACTTTTTTCAACAAGTCCAACGCAGGGGTCATGGCAGCTCCGGGCTCGGCAGTGACGGAAAAACACTGTGCCGGATTCTAGGTGATCGGCCCCTAAAAGGCTCTATCCCAAGCCGCGATTCCCGTGACTTGCAGGCATTCTGAGCGCGCCGTTCTGCATCGACGGCGGAGGATCATTCACACAGCGAATAGTTTTATTGTGACCGATGGTTCACTTTCGACCTTTGACAGGTTTGTTTCTTGTCTATATTTTTTCGAATCTGAATAATGTAAGAATTATCGTCATCGCAGCACCCAGCAGTAAACCGGGAAAGGAATGGGGATTCCTGACCGGGGAAAATCGCGCCCTGCCCTACCGGCAAGACGCCAGACAACAACAAAAATCGAGGTTTTCAATGACAACTGCTTTACAGCAACCATCGCTCTCGAGCCAATGCATGGCCGAATTTCTGGGTACTGCACTGCTGATCTTTTTCGGCACCGGTTGCGTCGCCGCGCTCAAAGTCGCGGGCGCCAGCTTCGGTCTGTGGGAAATCAGCATCATTTGGGGCGTCGGCGTGAGCATGGCGATCTACCTCACTGCCGGGGTTTCCGGCGCTCACCTGAACCCGGCGGTCAGTATCGCGCTCGCGATCTTCGCTGACTTCGAAAAGCGCAAACTGCCGTTCTACATTCTTGCCCAGATCGCCGGCGCCTTCTGCGGAGCGCTGCTGGTTTACACGCTGTACAGCAATCTGTTCTTCGATTACGAACAAACTCACCAAATGGTTCGCGGTTCGGCTGCCAGCCTTGAGTTGGCCTCGGTGTTCTCGACCTTCCCGAACCCGGTGCTGTCGACTGCTCAAGCTTTCCTGGTGGAGATGATCATCACTGCCATCCTGATGGGCGTGATCATGTCCCTCACCGATGACAACAACGGCCTGCCGAAAGGCCCGCTGGCGCCGCTGCTGATCGGGTTGCTGATCGCGGTGATCGGCAGCTCGATGGGCCCGCTGACCGGGTTCGCGATGAACCCGGCACGTGACTTCGGTCCGAAACTGATGACTTTCTTCGCCGGCTGGGGTGAAATTTCCTTCACTGGCGGCCGCGATATTCCCTATTTCCTGATTCCGATTTTTGCACCGATTGTCGGTGCCTGCCTCGGCGCTGCCGGGTATCGCGGGCTCATCGCCCGTCACCTGACCGGCGCCACACCTGCTACAAAGGATGCAGAACCGGCCATTGACGGCAAACCAAGAACTTCTTGAAACAGTCGGCGCAGGCTCCTGCCCAATAGAGCCTGCGCCACGGCCCACTCTCCCTTATTTCGTCCAAGGCAATCGACATGACCGACATTCAGAATAAGAACTACATCATTGCCCTCGATCAGGGTACGACCAGCTCCCGCGCGATCATTTTCGACCGCGATGCGAACGTGGTCTGCACCGCGCAGCGTGAATTCGCTCAGCACTACCCACAAGCCGGCTGGGTCGAACACGATCCGATGGAAATCTTCGCCACCCAGAGCGCGGTGATGGTTGAAGCGCTGGCCCAGGCCGGTCTGCACCACGACCAGGTCGCTGCCATCGGCATCACCAACCAGCGCGAAACCACCGTGGTCTGGGACAAGACCACCGGCCGTCCGGTCTACAACGCCATCGTCTGGCAGTGCCGCCGCAGCACCGAGATCTGCCAGCAGCTCAAGCGTGACGGCCACGAAGAGTACATCCGCGATAACACCGGCCTGGTCACCGACCCGTACTTCTCCGGCACCAAACTGAAGTGGATCCTCGACAACGTCGAAGGCAGCCGCGAACGTGCGCGCAACGGCGAACTGCTGTTCGGTACGGTCGATAGCTGGCTGATCTGGAAATTCACCGGCGGCAAGGTGCACGTCACCGACTACACCAACGCCTCGCGCACCATGCTCTTCAACATCCATTCGCTGGAATGGGACTCGAAGATGCTGGAAATCCTCGACATCCCGCGCGAGATGCTCCCGGAAGTGAAGGCTTCTTCGGAAATCTACGGCCGCACCAAGAGCGGTATCGCCATCGGCGGTATCGCCGGTGACCAGCAAGCGGCACTGTTCGGCCAGATGTGCGTCGAGCCGGGCCAGGCGAAAAATACTTACGGCACTGGCTGCTTCCTGCTGATGAACACTGGCGACAAGGCGGTGAAATCGCAACATGGCATGCTCACCACCATCGCGTGCGGCCCGCGTGGCGAAGTCGCCTACGCGCTGGAAGGCGCAGTGTTCAACGGCGGTTCCACCGTGCAGTGGCTGCGCGATGAACTGAAGATCATCAACGACGCCCACGACACCGAATACTTCGCCAATAAAGTGAAGGACAGCAACGGCGTGTACCTGGTACCGGCGTTCACCGGCCTGGGCGCTCCGTACTGGGACCCGTATGCCCGTGGCGCGCTGTTTGGCCTGACGCGCGGCGTACGTGTGGATCACATCATCCGCGCCGCGCTCGAGTCGATCGCCTATCAGACCCGCGATGTGCTCGACGCCATGCAACAGGACTCCGGCGAACGCCTCAAGGCCCTGCGCGTGGACGGCGGCGCGGTGGCGAACAACTTCCTGATGCAGTTCCAGGCCGACATCCTCGGTACGCAGGTCGAGCGTCCGCAAATGCGCGAAACCACGGCATTGGGCGCGGCGTATCTGGCCGGTCTGGCCTGCGGTTTCTGGGGCAGCCTGGAAGAACTGCGCGGCAAGGCCGTAATCGAGCGCGAGTTCGAACCGAGCCTGGACGAAGTGGAGAAAGAGAAGCTGTACAAAGGCTGGAAAAAAGCCGTCAGCCGTACGCGTGACTGGGCACGTGAAGACGCTGAATAAGCCAACCTTCAGATCCAGATAGGCATCTAACTGGTAGGGAGCGGATTCCTGCGGCATCATGGGCAAATTTTGCACGGCAGCCCAAAGGAAGCCCCATGAATCTGCCTCCCCGTCAGCAGCAAATCCTCGAGCTGGTCCGCGAACGCGGCTATGTGAGCATCGAGGAAATGGCCACGCTGTTCGTTGTTACCCCGCAAACCATCCGCCGCGATATCAATCAGCTCGCGGAAGCCAATCTGTTACGTCGCTACCATGGCGGCGCGGCCTACGATTCCAGCGTCGAAAACACTGCCTATGCGATGCGCGCCGATCAGATGCGCGATGAAAAACAACGCATCGGTGAAGCCATCGCTGCGCAGATCCCCGATCACGCCTCGCTGTTCATCAACATCGGCACCACCACCGAATCCATTGCCCGCGCCCTGCTCAATCACAATCATCTGAAGATCATCACCAACAACCTGCACGTAGCGTCGATGCTCAGTGCCAAGGATGATTTCGATGTGCTGCTGACCGGCGGCAATGTCCGTCGTGACGGCGGTGTGGTCGGCCAGGCGAGTGTGGATTTCATCAATCAGTTCAAGGTTGATTTCGCCCTCGTCGGGATCAGTGGTATCGATGAGGACGGCAGTTTGCTCGACTTCGATTATCAGGAAGTGCGGGTGTCGCAGGCGATCATTGCCAATGCGCGGCAGGTGATTCTGGCAGCCGACTCGAGCAAGTTCGGGCGGAATGCGATGATCCGGTTAGGGCCGATCAGCCTGATTGATTGCCTGGTGACCGATCAGCAGCCCGTGCCGGCGCTGGCGCAGTTGTTGAGTCAGCACAAGATTCGCCTGGAAGTCGTTTAACCCCCCAAGATCAAAAGATCGCAGCCTTCGGCAGCTCCTACAGGTCAAGTGAACCCATGTAGAAGTTGCCGAAGGCTGCGATCTTTTACTTTTAATGTTCGAAAATTTTCTTTTAATCGCCCTTCGATGAGTTTTTTCAATCGAACGTGACTGGCTGTGCGCGTGTTTATGGGCTACCATTTTCGCAAATGAACATTAATGTTCGATTTCCAATATAGAAAATCAAAAGAACCCGAGGCCAGCCGATGTCCACCTCTACCTTGCGTACGCCCCCTCTTTCCGAGATCTACGACATCGCCGTGATCGGCGGCGGGATCAATGGCGTGGGGATCGCAGCGGATGCCGCCGGTCGCGGGCTTTCGGTGTTCCTTTGCGAAAAGGACGATCTGGCCAGCCACACCTCGTCGGCCAGCAGCAAGCTGATTCACGGTGGCTTGCGCTACCTCGAACATTACGAATTCCGCCTGGTGCGCGAAGCGCTGGCCGAACGTGAAGTGCTGCTGGCCAAGGCGCCACACATCGTCAAGCCAATGCGTTTCGTGCTGCCGCACCGTCCGCACCTGCGCCCGGCGTGGATGATTCGTGCGGGCCTGTTCCTGTATGACAACCTCGGCAAGCGCGAAAAACTGCCAGGTTCGAAAAGCCTGAAGTTCGGCGCCGACAGCGCGCTGAAAAGCGAAATCAAGAAAGGCTTCGAATACTCCGACTGCTGGGTCGACGACGCTCGCCTCGTGGTTCTGAACGCCATGGCCGCCCGCGAAAAAGGCGCCCACGTGCACACCCAGACTCGCTGCGTCAGCGCCCGCCGCGCCAAGGGCCTGTGGCAACTGAATCTGGAACGTGCCGACGGCAGCCTGTTTTCGATCACTGCCAAAGCGCTGGTCAACGCCGCTGGCCCGTGGGTCGCCAAGTTCATTCGTGATGACCTGAAGATGGAATCGCCGTACGGCATCCGTCTGATTCAGGGCAGCCACATCATCGTGCCGAAGTTGTACGAGGGTGATCACGCGCACATCCTGCAAAACGAAGATCAGCGCATCGTCTTCACCATTCCGTACCTGAACCACTTCACCCTGATCGGCACCACCGACCGTGAATACACCGGTGATCCGGCGAAAGTGGCAATCACCGAAGGCGAAACCGATTACCTGCTGAAAGTGGTCAACGCGCACTTCAAGCAGCAGATCAGCCGTGACGACATCCAGCACAGCTACTCGGGCGTACGCCCACTGTGCAACGACGAATCCGACAACCCGTCGGCCGTCACCCGCGATTACACCCTGGCCTTGTCGGCTGGCAGCGAAGAAGCGCCACTGCTGTCGGTGTTCGGCGGCAAGCTGACCACCTACCGCAAACTCGCTGAGTCGGCGATGGCGCAGTTGCTGCCATTTTTCACCCAGATGCGCCCGAGCTGGACAGCTACCGCGACCCTGCCCGGCGGCGAAGACATGACCACGCCACAGGCTTTGTGCGCGCAGATTCGCGACAAGTTCGACTTCGTGCCGACCGAGATCGCTCGCCGCTGGTCCACCACTTACGGCAGCCGCACCTGGCGGATGCTTGAAGGCGTGGAAACCCTGGCCGACATGGGTGAGCACCTGGGCGGCGGACTCTATACCCGTGAAGTCGATTACCTGTGCAGCGAAGAGTGGGCTACCACGGCGCACGACATTCTGTGGCGTCGCAGCAAACTGGGGCTGTTCACCACCCCGGTCGAGCAGGAGAAGCTGGCGGCTTACCTGGGCAAGGTCGAGCAGAATCGCAAGATTGAAGCGGCCTGATCTGAACATCGCTTGATCGAAGGCCCCTGAATTGTGAGATTCAGGGGCTTTTTTTTATCCGCGCCGGACGCTGAATCGGTGGCAAGGGAACTTGCTCCCGCGGGGTCGCGTAACGGCCCCGCTCATAAAAGCGGGCCTGCTGCGCAGTCCAACGGGAGCAAGCTCCCTCGCCACAAAGGTCGTCGTGCCGGAAACAACCGGCAAAACAACGTTCGGTTTTCCGAACGCGACCTCCCGATCAATTCGGATAACCGGATCAGCTTCGGCCAAAAACATCGACACAAAACTTTAATACCCTTAAAAATCAAACAGTTAACCTACGTCAACTGGTCTGGCACGACTCATGCTCTACACTCTCTCGACGAATGCCTGTTGCGCCAACACTTCAGGAGCCGTCAGGCATTCGAAGCACAAAAGGGCCGACAAACTGGCTCCATAAAAAAAACAATGTCGAGGAAAATTTGATGCGCATCGTTCCCCATATCCTGGGCGCAGCCATTGCGGCCGCTCTGATCAGCACGCCAGTTTTCGCCGCCGAACTCACCGGCACCCTGAAGAAAATCAACGATTCGGGCACCATCACGCTCGCTCACCGCGACAGCTCCATTCCGTTTTCCTACATCGCGGACGCTTCCGGCAAACCCGTGGGCTACTCCCACGACATTCAAGTGGCCATCGTTGAAGCCCTGAAAAAAGACCTGAACAAGCCAGACCTGCAGGTCAAATACAACCTGGTGACCTCGCAAACCCGTATTCCGCTGATCCAGAACGGCACCGCGGATATCGAGTGCGGCTCCACCACCAACAACGCCGAACGCGCTCAACAAGTCGACTTCACCGTCAACATCTTCGAAATCGGCACCCGTCTGCTGGTCAAGAAAGACAAGGATGGCAAGCCGTCCTACGCTGACTTTGCCGACCTGAAAGGCAAAAACGTCGTGACCACCGCCGGCACCACGTCCGAGCGCATCATCAAGGCGATGAACGCCGACAAGCAGATGGGCATGAACATCATCTCCGCCAAAGACCACGGTGAATCCTTCAACATGCTGGAAAGCGGTCGCGCCGTTGCCTTCATGATGGACGACGCGCTGCTGGCCGGTGAAGAAGCCAAGGCCAAGAAGCCGGACGACTGGGTCATCACTGGTACTCCACAGTCCTTTGAAGCCTACGCGTGCATGGTTCGCAAAGACGACCCGGCCTTCAAGAAGGCTGTCGATGACGCCATCGTCGCCCTGTACAAGTCTGGCGAGATCAACAAGATCTACAGCAAGTGGTTCGAAAGCCCGGTTCCACCAAAAGGCCTGAACCTGAACTTCCCGATGAGCGACAAGGTAAAAGATCTGATCGCCAACCCGAGCGACAAGCCGGCGCCTGACGTAAAAATCTGATTCCTGACTAACCTTATTGCCTGAGGGGGCCACTCTCCCTCAGGCGTCTGTTACTACCTGCGGGCTTTACTGTGGAACACTCGACCTGGCGGTTTTCGAGCCGATCGCGTGTGCCTGACGTTCAACGTCGGGAGGGAAAGGATCTTCCCCAAGCGGGTGCTTGTACATCGATCGATCTCGAGGGGAGACCCTAATGAATTACAACTGGGACTGGGGCGTGTTCTTCAAGTCCACCGGCGTTGGCAGCGAGACTTATCTCGACTGGTACGTCACCGGTTTGGGCTGGACCATTGCCATCGCCATCGTGGCCTGGATTATCGCCCTGCTGCTGGGCTCCATTCTGGGGGTCATGCGCACGGTGCCGAACCGCATCGTATCGGGCATCGCGACCTGCTACGTGGAACTGTTTCGCAACGTGCCGCTGCTGGTTCAGCTGTTCATCTGGTACTTCCTGGTGCCCGACCTGCTGCCGCAAAACCTGCAGGACTGGTACAAACAAGACCTTAACCCGACCACCTCGGCTTACCTGAGCGTTGTCGTGTGCCTGGGCCTGTTCACCGCTGCCCGCGTTTGCGAACAAGTGCGTACCGGCATCCAGGCGCTGCCACGCGGCCAGGAATCCGCCGCCCGCGCCATGGGTTTCAAGCTGCCGCAGATCTACTGGAACGTGCTGCTGCCCCAGGCCTACCGCATCATTATTCCGCCGCTCACCTCGGAATTCCTCAACGTCTTCAAGAACTCCTCCGTGGCGTCCTTGATCGGCCTGATGGAACTGCTGGCGCAAACCAAACAGACCGCCGAGTTTTCGGCCAACCTGTTTGAAGCCTTCACCCTGGCCACACTGATCTACTTCACCCTGAACATGAGCCTGATGTTGCTGATGCGCATGGTCGAGAAGAAAGTCGCGGTGCCCGGCCTGATCTCCGTGGGGGGTAAATAATGGACTTCGATTTCAGCGGCATCATCCCCGCTATCCCGGGCCTGTGGAACGGCATGGTCATGACCTTGCAGTTGATGGTCATGGGCGTGGTCGGCGGCATCGTGCTGGGCACGATCCTGGCGCTGATGCGCCTGTCCTCGAGCAAATTGCTGTCGCGGGTGGCCGGCGCTTATGTGAACTACTTCCGTTCGATCCCGCTGCTGCTGGTGATCACCTGGTTCTACCTGGCGGTGCCGTTCGTGTTGCGCTGGATCACCGGCGAAGACACGCCGATCGGTGCGTTCACCTCCTGCGTCGTGGCCTTCATGATGTTCGAAGCCGCGTACTTCTGCGAAATCGTCCGGGCCGGTGTGCAGTCGATCCCCAAAGGTCAGATGGCCGCCGCGCAGGCGATGGGCATGACCTATGGCCAGACCATGCGTCTGATCATCCTGCCCCAGGCGTTCCGCAAGATGACCCCGTTGTTGCTGCAACAGTCGATCATCCTGTTCCAGGACACTTCGCTGGTCTACACCGTAGGCCTGGTGGACTTCCTTAACTCCGCCCGTTCCAGCGGCGACATCATCGGTCGTTCCAACGAGTTCCTGATCTTCGCCGGTGTCGTCTACTTCATCATCAGCTTTTCCGCCTCGCTGCTGGTCAAGCGTCTGCAAAAAAGGTTTGCCGTATGATCTCTATCAAGAACATCAACAAGTGGTATGGCGACTTCCAGGTGCTGACTGATTGCAGCACCGAGGTCAAAAAAGGCGAAGTGATCGTGGTCTGCGGCCCGTCGGGTTCCGGCAAATCGACCCTGATCAAGTGCGTCAATGCGCTGGAACCGTTCCAGAAAGGCGACATCGTCGTCGACGGCACCTCGATTGCCGACTCGAAGACCAACCTGCCGAAACTGCGCTCGCGCGTGGGCATGGTGTTCCAGCATTTCGAACTGTTCCCGCACCTGACCATCACCGAAAACCTGACCATCGCGCAGATCAAGGTGTTGGGACGCAGCAAGGAAGAGGCGACCAAAAAAGGTCTGCAACTGCTCGAGCGCGTCGGTCTGTCAGCGCACGCCCACAAGCATCCCGGGCAACTGTCCGGCGGTCAGCAACAACGTGTGGCGATTGCCCGTGCGCTGGCGATGGACCCGATCGTCATGCTGTTCGACGAACCGACCTCGGCGCTCGACCCGGAAATGGTCAACGAAGTGCTCGACGTGATGGTGCAACTGGCCCACGAAGGCATGACCATGATGTGCGTGACCCACGAAATGGGCTTTGCGCGCAAAGTGGCCGACCGCGTGATCTTCATGGACGCCGGCAAGATCATCGAAGACTGCCCGAAAGAGGAATTCTTCGGCGACATCAGCGCCCGCTCCGAACGCGCGCAGCACTTCCTCGAGAAAATCCTGCAGCACTAAAAGCAATACACCGCTCTCTCTGTAGGAGCTGCCGCAGGCTGCGATCTTTTGCCTTTAAAAAGCAAGATCAAAAGATCGCAGCCTGCGGCAGCTCCTACAGGGGATTAGTGAAGTTTGTTGAGGTGGTTGACCCAAGGCAACTGTGATGAAATGCGACCCCAATCTCTATCGCGCAGCGCCGCCATCACTTGCCGTGAAACCCCGTCTGATTCGTCATTTGTTCCTGCCGCCACTGATCATCGCCCTGATGATCGGCCTGGGCTTCATCGGCTTCTGGACCAGTGAACATTTCGGCATTCGCAGCCTCGGCGAGAATGGTCAGCGTCAGCTGGAACTGCACGCCCGTGCGGTGGAAAGCGAGATCAGCAAATACACCTACCTGCCCAGCCTGCTGGAACTCGAAACGAGTGTGTCGCAGCTGCTGGCCGAGCCGACCCCGGAACACCGGCAAAAGGTCAACGATTACCTCGAAGGCCTGAACCGGCGCAGTCGCAGTCGGGCCATCTACGTCATGGACACCACCGGCCGGGTCATGGCCACCAGCAACTGGCGCGATGTCGACAGTTACCTCGGCGAAGACCTGTCCTTCCGCGCCTACTTCCAGAAAGCCATCCGTGGCGAGCCGGGCCGTTTCTACGGCATCGGCAGCACCAACGGCGAACCGGGTTACTACCTCGCCCACGGCCTTGAAGAACACGGCAAGATCATCGGCGTCGCCGTGGTCAAGGTGCGCCTGGAAGCCATGGAGGAACGCTGGCAACGCGCGCGCCTCGAAGCCTTTGTCAGCGATGAAAACGGCATCATCATTCTCTCCAGCGATCCGGCACGACGCCTCAAGTCAGTTATCCCGCTCACTGACGAAATCAAAGAGAAACTCGCCCGCAGCCTGCAGTACTACTGGTTCCCGCTCAACGAACTGCAACCGCTGGCCCGGGAAACCCTGTCCGAAGGCGTGGAAAAACTCACCTTTCCCGCCAACAGCGAAGTGCGCTCCGACGATGACGACATCAGCTATCTCGCGCAGACCCGGCCACTGACCGACACGCCGTGGAATTTCACCCTGCTCACGCCGTTGCAGGACCTGCGCCGTGAAGCGATCAATCAAGGGATTCTGGTCGCGGTCGCCTTCGCGTTGGTCGCCTTCTTGCTGATCGCCTGGAACGAGCGACGCAAGGTCATCGCCACCCGCCTCGCCGCCCGCGAAGCCTTGCAGGAAGCGAACAATCAGCTTGAGCGTCGGATTACCGAACGCACCACTGACCTGCGCGCCAGCAACGAGCGCCTGAAGAGCCAGATCCGCGAACGCCGTCAGGCCGAAGAGACGCTGCGCCGCGCTCAGGATGAACTGGTACAGGCCGGCAAACTCGCCGCCATCGGTCAGATGTCGACCAGCATTGCTCACGAACTGAACCAGCCGCTGGCGGCGATGCGCACACTGTCGGGCAACACCGTACGCTTTCTCGAACGCGGTCAGCTGGATGTGGCCAGCACCAACCTCAAGACCATCAATGACCTGATCGACCGCATGGGGCGGATCACCGCCAGCCTGCGTTCGTTTGCCCGCCGTGGTGACAATCAGGGCCAGGCCAGCCTCGGCAAAGCGGTCGATGCCGCGTTGCAATTGCTCGGGGCGCGCGTGGAGAGTTCTACGCTGCATATTCACCGGCAGTTCATCGATGTGCAGGTGCAGATCGACCAGACCCGCCTCGAACAGATTCTGGTCAACCTGATCGGCAATGCCCTCGATGCCATGCAGGCGCAATCACAGCCCGAACTGTGGCTGGAGGGCGAAGAGTTCAACGGTAAATATCGCCTGCGTGTACGCGATAACGGCCACGGCGTCGACGCCGAAGCGCGCAAGCATCTGTTCGAGCCGTTCTTCACCACCAAACCCGGCGAACAAGGCCTGGGTCTGGGACTGACGCTTTCTGCCAGCCTCGCCGCTGCCACCGGTGGTCATCTGGGTGTCGAACACCCGGCCAGCGGTGGCGCCACCTTCGTCCTCAGTTTACCGTTGGTAAGCCCTACTCCTGCCGAGCCAATATGAACCACAACCTTAGTGTGCTGATCGTCGAAGACGACCCCCATGTGCTGCTCGGTTGCCAGCAGGCGCTGACCCTGGAAGATATTCCCTGCGTGGGCGTTGGCAGTGCCGAAGAAGCGCTGGAGCGTGTCGGCGATAACTTTGCCGGCATCGTCATCAGCGACATTCGCCTGCCGGGCATCGATGGTCTGGAACTGCTGACCCGACTGAAACAACGCGATCGCAGCCTGCCGGTGGTGCTGATCACCGGCCACGGCGATATTTCCATGGCGGTCGGCGCGATGCAGAAAGGCGCCTACGACTTCATGGAAAAACCGTTCTCGCCAGAGCGTCTGGTGGATGTCGCGCGACGGGCGCTGGAGCAACGCAGCCTCGCCCGCGAAGTGTCGTCGCTGCGCCGCCAACTGGCCGAACGTGATTCCCTCGAAGGACGGATCATCGGTCGCTCGCCGGCGATGCAGAACCTGCGCGAACTGATCGCCAACGTCGCCGATACTTCGGCCAACGTGCTGATCGAGGGTGAGACCGGCACCGGCAAGGAACTGGTCGCGCGCTGCCTGCATGATTTCAGTCGTCGCCACAGCAAACAATTCGTCGCACTCAACTGCGGCGGTCTGCCGGAAAACCTTTTCGAAAGCGAGATTTTCGGCCACGAGGCGAACGCTTTTACCGGTGCCGGCAAACGCCGGATCGGCAAGATCGAGCACGCTGACGGCGGCACACTGTTCCTCGACGAAGTGGAAAGCATGCCCTTGCCGTTGCAGATCAAACTGCTGCGCGTGTTGCAGGAACGGACCCTCGAACGCCTCGGCTCGAACCAGAGTGTCGCCGTGGATTGCCGGGTGATTGCGGCGACCAAATCCGACCTCGACGAATCGAGCAAGACCGGTGAGTTCCGCAGCGACTTGTACTACCGCCTCAACGTTGTGACGCTGGAGCTGCCGCCATTGCGCGAGCGTCGCGAAGACATCCTGCAACTGTTCGAACACTTCACCCAACAGTCGGCCCTGCGCTTTGATCGCGCGCTGCCGGAGCTGGACAACCAGACCCTGTCGAACCTGATGAGCCACGACTGGCCGGGCAACGTGCGTGAACTGCGCAACGTCGCCGAACGCTTCGCCCTCGGCTTGCCGGCGTTCAAGAAGTCTGGCGCCAACAGTGGCGGACAAGGGCTGGCGTTTGCCGAAGCGGTCGAAGCGTTCGAGCGCAACCTGCTCAGCGATGCCCTGCAACGCAGCGGCGGCAACCTGACTCAGGCCAGCCTGGAATTGGGCATGGCCAAGACCACGCTGTTCGACAAAGTGAAAAAGTACGGGTTGAGCCACTGATGGATCTGTTTTTCAAAGCCCTGTTGGGCGCAGCGGTGGTGCTGATCATCGCGGCGCTGTCGAAGACCAAAAACTATTACATCGCCGGACTGGTGCCGCTGTTTCCGACGTTCGCGTTGATTGCGCATTACATCGTCGGCAAGGGGCGTTCGATTGAGGATCTGAAGACCACGATCGTGTTCGGCATGTGGTCGATCATTCCGTACTTTGTGTATCTGGCAACGTTGTACGTGATGGTGGACCGCTTGCGGCTGGAAGCGTCGCTGGCCGTCGCGGCGGTGGCCTGGTTGATGGCCGCCACCGTGTTGGTGACCGTTTGGGTGCGCCTGCACAGCTAAGGTCAAAAGCCACCCTCACCCCAGCCCTCTCCCACTGGGAGAGGGGGCCGACCGGGGTGTCATTCAAGTTACATCGACCTGAAAAACCGAGTCGATTATGGATTCGCTACAACACGCTCAGGTCGGCGTAGCACTCCAGCATCCCCCAATCAGTCCCCTCTCCCTCCGGGAGAGGGTTAGGGTGAGGGGCTTTTGCTCTTCAGTTGACGGTACCGCCCTTGGACTCAGCCATAATCTGCCGAATCGCGCCGACAAACGTCTCCACCGGCTGTCCACCCGTCACCGCGTACTGACCGTTAAATACCACCGTCGGCACCGAACTCACCCCGCGCTGCAACCACAATTGCTCTTCTTCGCGCACCTCGTCGGCAAATTCATCGGACGCCAGAATCGCCTCGGCACGCTGGCGATCCAGTCCGACACTTTCCGCAATCTGCACCAGTTGGCCGTGATCGGAAGGATTGCCCCCATCGCTGAAATAGGCCTTGAACAACGCCTCCTTCAACGGCAACTGCAAACCCTCAAGCCCGGCCCAATGCAGCAAGCGGTGCGCATCGAAGGTGTTGTAGATGCGACTGTTGCCGTCGGTGCGAAAGGCAAACCCGAGTTCGGCGCCACGGGCACGAATCGCCTCGCGATTCTTCTGCGATTGCTCCGGCGTCGAGCCGTACTTTTCTTGAATATGTTCGGCAATGTTCTGCCCATCGACGCCCATTTTCGGATTGAGCTCGAACGGCTGAAATCGGATCTCGGCCTGCACTTCGTTGCGCAGAATTTCCAGTGCCTGTATCAGGCCATATAGACCGACGACGCACCAAGGGCAGGAGACGTCGCTGACAAAATCGATTTTCAGAGCGGAATTCATCAAACACCTCGCAGGGGAAATCGTGCGGGAAAGTTTGCACGATACACCTGGCTGGTCTTTGGGTGACAGTGATGACGCCATCGCAAGCAGGCTCACTCCTAATTCCAATGCAGGAGTGAGCCTGCTCGCGATAGGGCCGGTCGACGCTACACATCCATCGGTTACAGGAGATTCCCGCCCACCACCGGCTCAATCTGCGCCCAGTGCGAAGTGTCTTCACGATGCGCCTGCAAATACGGCAGCACCGCCGCCAGCAACGGCTCCTTGAACGCCTCCTGAAAACGATGCGCCAGCCCCGGAATCAGCTTCAACTGACTGCCGCGAATATGCGCCGCCAGATGCACGCCGTGCATCACCGGCAACAAAGGGTCCGCCGTGCCATGCACCACCAGCGTCGGCACGCGCAATTGGTTGAGCAGCGCCACCCGGCTCGGTTCAGCAAGAATGGCCATGATCTGCCGTTTCACGCCTTCGGGGTTGAACGCACGGTCATACGACAGCGCCGCCTGCTGCAGCAAGGCCTGCCGATCATCGGTGACCGCCGGGCTGCCCAGCGCCGCCAGCAGATCAGCCTGTTGCTCCAGTGCCGCCTGACGATTCGGTGCGCCGCGACGCGACAACAACTGAACCAGCGCGGCACTCGGGGCCGGCAATCCTTCGGCGCCCGAACTGGTCATGATCAATGTCAGGCTCTCGACCCGCTGCGGTGCCATTGCCGCCATGTGCTGGGCGATCATCCCGCCCATGCTTGCGCCCAGTACGTGGAATTGCTCGACGTGCAACGCCTCCATCAAACCCAGCGCGTCGTCCGCCATGTCGGTCAGGCTGTAAGGCGCCGCTACCGGCAGACCGAGTTTGTAGCGCAGCACTTCGAACGTCAGATTGGCTTCAGCCGGCGCCTGACGCCAGGTCGACAGACCGACATCGCGGTTGTCGTAACGAATCACCCGAAAGCCCTGCTGACACAGCGCGACGACCACTTCGTCGGGCCAGTGGATCAACTGGCCACCCAGGCCCATGACCAGCAACAACGCCGGATCCGATGCGCGACCAATGCTCTGGTAAGCCAGGCTCACCTGCGGCAGATCGACGTGTTCGGTCGGCACATTCACATCGCAGCGCGCCGCCGCCCATGTCGACGACCCGAAAAAAATCGCAGCCAACAAAGCCGCGACAGATAGAAAACCCTTAGCCATGAAAAACACCGAAACGCAGAACCCCAGTAGAGCGTGAGTCTGATGAACTTTGTACAAGCGCGCTGCCACAGTTCCATGACAGTTTGATGAAGAGTGCCGAGCGGTCATGGGGGTGGGTTGCAAACGATATCGATGTACCGCCATCGCCTTGCGCGATTTCTCATTTCGAAGTGGTTTGAATCGTATTTCGCTACCGCCCGTCGCTACTGTCAGATCTGACAATAGCGCGACCTGGTGTTTGCATAGCCAATGGTTCGGACCGGCGCCACGCTAATGCGCAAGGACGTGCGGTGCTGCACGGGTAAAAACGGTGTAATCGTCGACAGCCCTCTCAACTTGAGACAAACTCACCATCTTTGCGCTAATCACAAGTTTTTCTCATGGAGCCATCGGTGCTTGAAATCCGCCACCTGAAAACCCTGCATGCCTTGCGCGAAGCCGACAGCCTGGTCGATGCCGCCGACCGTTTGCACCTGACGCAGTCAGCACTGTCTCACCAGTTCAAGGAGCTTGAAGAACGGCTGGGCATGGCGCTGTTTGTGCGCAAGACCAAACCAGTGCGTTTCACCAGCGCCGGTTTGCGCCTGTTGCAACTGGCCGATGCGACCCTGCCGCTGTTGCGCGCCGCCGAACGGGATATCGGCCGTCTGGCCGGTGGCACTGCCGGGCGTTTGCACATGGCCATTGAATGCCACAGTTGCTTTCAGTGGCTGATGCCGACCATCGATCAGTTCCGCGATGCCTGGCCGGAAGTCGAACTCGACCTCGCTTCGGGTTTCGCCTTCGCACCGTTACCGGCGCTGGCACGCGGTGATCTCGACTTGGTGGTGACGTCTGATCCGCTGGAAATCGCCGGTATCACTTACGTGCCGCTGTTCACCTACGAAGCCATGCTCGCCGTGGCCAATCAGCACGCGCTGGCGAGTAAACCGTACATCGTCCCCGAAGACTTGCTGACGGAAACCCTGATCACTTACCCGGTGGAACGCGATCGCCTCGATATCTTCACGCGTTTTCTGGAACCGGCCGACATCGAGCCGGCGCAAGTGCGCACCTCGGAACTGACGGTGATGATGATGCAACTGGTTGCCAGCGGCCGTGGCGTCTGCGGCATGCCGCACTGGGCGTTACATGAATACAGCTCACGCGGTTACGTGAAGGGTAAACGGCTGGGGGAAAAAGGCTTGTTCGCGACGTTGTACGCGGCGATCCGCACCGACATGCTCGATGCGCCGTACATGCGTGATTTTCTGCTGACGGCCAAAGACACGTCCTTCTCGACCCTCGACGGCGTCAGCGCGGTTCGCTGACGCTAAAAATCAAAAGATCGCAGCCTTCGGCAGCTCCTGCAGAGATTGGTGCAGGAGCTGCCGAAGGCTGCGATCTTTTGATCTTGCCCGCCTCTCAGGGTAATTCACGCCACATGTGGATCTTGTCGAAATAATCCTCGCCCACCCGCACGGCCAGCGGTTCGAGGCCGAACTGGATGAAGCCGCAGCGCTGATAGAGATTGAACGCCGCGTCATTGCCAGCGGTGACGGTGAGCTGGAGCAGTTTCAGCGCCGGATGGTTTCGCGTTTCGGCGATGGCTGCCTGCACCAGTTCATGGCCCAGGCCGCGCTGACGAAAATCCGCTGAAACATACATGCCGAACAGGGTCGCTTTATGGCGCGCCTTCTCGCGCGGTTCGAAGGCCAGGCCAACGATGCCGGCGAGCGTGCCGCCCTCGAAGGCACCGAGAACGACGTCGAGCTTGCTGGTCAGGCGCCCTTCCCACCAGCTCAGCGGCATCACCGCGCGTTCGCGCACGCTTGAGGTGAAGGCCTGCGGATGACGGTCATAAGCTTCGAGCATCAGTTCGCGGTAAGCCAGGGCATGGCTGGCGTCCAGCCGTTCGATCCACATGTTCACGCCGCCCTGCGCTGCTCAAGCATCAGGCGCACAGCGAGGCTGCCGAGGACGAAGCCCATGAAATAACGCTGCAGCGCCAGCCACGTCGGGTTACGCACAAACCACGAAGCGATGCCCGCCGCGAACAGCGCGATCAGCAGATTGACGCAGAAACTCACGCTGATCTGGGTCAGGCCGAGCACGATGCTTTGGGTGAACACCGAGCCGTGTTCCGGGGTGATGAACTGCGGAAATACCGAGAGATAGAACACGGCGATTTTCGGGTTCAGCGCGCTGGTGAGAAAGCCCATGGTGATCAGCTTGCGCGACGAGTCCGCCGGCAATTGCTGCGCCTGGAACGGCGAGCGTGCGCCAGGCTTCACCGCTTGCCAGGCCAGCCACAGCAGGTACAGCGCGCCGGCCCATTTCAGCACTTCGTAGGCCATCGGCACCGCCAGAAACACCGCGGTCAAACCGGCCGCCGCCGCAAACAGATGCACAAAGAACCCCGCCACCACGCCGAGCAACGACGTCACCCCGGCCTTGCGTCCCTGACAGATCGAACGCGAGATCAGGTAGATCATGTTCGGCCCCGGCGTCAGCACCATCAACAAGGCGGCAGCAGCGAAAATCAGCAGGTCTTGCAGCGGGATCATGGCAAAGTCCTTTGCGGGGATGATCAGGCGATCTCGATCAGCGAGCTGCGATAAAACGGCAGGATCAGGTCGCGTGTCAATGGTGCCAGATCGACTGCAGGATCAGTGGCGGGATCAACCCAAATGACCTGTTCAATTTCCGCCGCGGGGGCGACATCAGTGTCGATTGTCAGTTGAAAGATTTCGGCTTGTACAACGAACCCCGGTTCGTTGGCGGCAGGGGCGCAAAACTGCCCGAGGAACGTCGCCTGCGCCGGATCGATCTGCAAGCCCAGCTCCTCTTCCAGCTCGCGTGCCAGCGCATGCACCGGCAACTCGTGCGCTTCGATCTTGCCGCCCGGTTGCATGAACGCCGTGGTCCCGCGCTTGCGCACCAGCAGGGTCTGCCCTTCTGGGTTGAGCAACAGTGCGGCGGCGATGCGAATGGTCTGGGAAGGCGTCGGCATGCAGGGTGTCCTTTGGCGCAAAAGCGCCAAGGATCACATGCCGGTCAACGGTGTGCCAAGCCGCAAGGCTCAGGTCGCTTCCTGAAAATCCATCTCCGGCGGCTGCCGACGGAAGCCACCGGTGAGCACCGCCAGGTACACCACGCCAATCGCCAGCCAGCTCAGCCCCAGATACACCGCCAGATGATCAAGGCTGACCATCAGCCACAAATCCGCGACCAGACCAATGAACGGAAAGATCAAAAACAGCACCCCCTCACGCAGCCCCTTCTTCTCGCCGCCGATCCAGTAGTGAAAGATCACCGACAGATTGACCAGACTGAACGCCAGGAAAGCGCCGAAGTTGATGAACGAGGTCGAGGTGGTCACGTCGAGTTTCAGCGCCAGCAACGCCACCACGGCGCACAGCAGGATGCTGTTGACCGGTGTGCCAAAGCGCGCATGCAGCGTGCCAAAGAATGATTTCGGCAACACACCGTCACGGCCCATGGCGAACAGTAGTCGCGACCCGCTGGCCTGCGCCGACAGCCCCGAGGCAAACTGGCCGACAATCAAACCGATCAGGAAGATCGAGACAAACAGATCACCGCCAATGTTGCGCGCGATTTCGTAGGCAGCCGAGTCAACGCTGTCGAACTGGAACGACGGGTGCGCGATCTGCACGAAGTACGACACGCCGACGAAGATCAGTCCGCCGATCAAGGTGATCAGCATGATCGCTCGCGGGATGGTGCGGCGTGGGTCGCGGGTTTCTTCGGTCAAGGTGCTGACCGCATCGAACCCGAGGAACGAATAGCAGGCAATCGCCGCGCCGCTCATGATCAGCGGCATCTGCATGTCGCCGTTGAAGAACGGTTTGATCGACCACAACGGCGTGCCCGCATCGCCACCGATGTAGTGCACGCACAGCGCGACGAAGGCGATCAGCACCAGAAACTGCACCAGCATCAGCAAGGCGTTGATGCCGTTGGCCAGTTTCAAACCGATGATGTTGATCGCACTGGTGATGCCGATGAACGCCAGCACCCAGATCCATTGCGGGATCGACGGAAACGCCGACGCCAGATACGCCGCGCCGATCAGCCAGATCGCCATCGGCAGAAACAGGTAATCGAGCAAAACGGCCCAACCGGCGATGAAGCCGAGTTTCGGGCTGATCGCCTTGCGCACGTAGCTGTAAGCGGAACCGGCGACGGGGAACGCGGCGGCCATGCGGCCGTAGCTCATGGCGGTGAAAAACATCGCCACCAGCGCCGCCAGATACGCGGCGGGGACCATGCCGGCGGTGGACTGGGCGAGGATGCCGAAGGTGCCGAGGACGATGATCGGCGTCATGTAGGCGATGCCGAACAGCACCACCGACCCTAATGAAAGGGTGCGTTGCAAACGAGCCATGGGCGACTTACTCCGAATATTATTGGATTTATGGCAGAGCCGGGTTCGGCGAATGTTTTCGGGTGTGGATTTGTTGTTCTGGTGTTGTTTGAATTTTTTATTCGACTGGAAATCTTTTCCCCCTCACCCCAGCCCTCTCCCCCAAGGGGGCGAGGGGGAAAGGGAGCCGATCTCCATGGTTTTCAAATCCTCAGTTCGACTTGAACCCGCAGATTCAATCCTCAGTTCGACTTGAACTTGCAGTTTCAAATCCTGAGTTCGGCCCGGTATTTCAGGTCGGCGTACCTCGAACAATCAACTCGGTCGGTCCCCTCTCCCTTTGGGAGAGGGCTAGGGTGAGGGCAGCGGTCAACGGCGTGGAATCAACAATTCACGAACACCATCGCCGTGCTCCACCACCTCCCCCGGCAACTTCAAGCGCTGATCATCCAGATAGCGGTAATCCTTGCGTGCAGTCTCCAGTCGAGCGAAATCCAGCTCAACGCTGAACGTCCCTTCCTCGCGCCCGGCCTCGAACAGCAGCGAGCCCAGCGGATCGACCAGTGCACTGCCACCGGCAAACATCAAGCCGTCGTCACCCGCCTCCACGCGGTTGACCATCAGCGCAAACGCCTGATTCTCCTGGGCACGGGCCATGATCGCGGTGCGGTGAGTCGGCGCGTACGGGTCCATGTTGCCGTTGGTCACGATCAACAGTTCGGCACCCAGTTGCGCCAAGGCCCGGGCCGACTCCGGAAACTCGATGTCGTAGCAAATCAACAGGCCAACGCGCACGCCGTTCCACTCGCACGTGGCGTAGCGGTCGCCGGCCTCGAACACGCCGCGATCCGACGCCCACAGATGGGTCTTGCGGTATTTCAGGGCAATGCCTTCCGGGGTGATCAACAACGTGGTGTTGTAGAAGCGACCGTTGTCGTTCTCGGCCATGCCGATCACCACGGCGATGCGGCGTTCGCGCGCGGCGGCCAGCACGGCGCTGACCGTCGGGCCGTCGAGCGATTCGGCGGTTTTCGCCACGGTTTCGGCCGTCGGGAAGCCCATCAGGTGGGTTTCCGGGAACACGATCAATTGCGTGTCGGCCGCGCATGCGGCAATCGCGGCAAGTGCGCGTTCGAGGTTGTAGGCCGTGGCATTGTCACGGCCCGCCAATTGGGCAAGTTCGACTTTCATGGGCGTTCCTTGTTATGAGCGTCGGGCGCTGAAAGATTGCCCGGTGGCTGTCTGTGGGCCAGTATGCGCAGCAAGCAGCCGGCCAGGGAATTACGCGGCCGGGGTAACCCGATAGGGGTAGATCGATGGCACTTTCGTTTGACGACATCACTTGGCACCGCGCCGTCGGGCAACTCATCGATGCGCTCGACAAGCCGAACTTCTGGGCACAACTGGTGCGTCTGCTCGACCAGTACGTGCCGTTTGATAGCTGGGTGGCACTGCTGTTCAGCGCCGATCAACACCCCCAGGTCTTCACCGAATGCCCCGGCGAAGACGGCAGCCCCGATCAGTTGTTTCAGGATTATCTGCGCGGCCTGTATCTGCTCGATCCGTTCTACATCGCCTGCCGCGAGCAATCGCGCACCGGCCTGTATCGCCTGTCCGAGGTGGCGCCAGAGCATTTCGAGCTGACCGAGTATTACCAGCGATACTTTCGTCTGAATGTCGTGGCCGACGAAATCCAGTTCAATTGTCAGCTCGAAGGCGATCGCACGCTGTGTCTGTCACTGGGCAGTGAAAAACGTTTCACTGGCGAACAGATCGCCCTGCTGTCATTGATCCAGCCTTGGGTGTTGGGCTTGCTGCGCCAGCGCCTGCCCTATGAAATCAACGAAACCGTGGCCCTCGCCGCCGCCCCTGTCCGGGCTGACTGGCGGGTGCAACTGGAGGCGTCGGTGCAGCAACTCAAAGGCGCGCAGTTGACGGCGCGGGAGCTGGATGTCGGGCGTTTGATGCTCAGCGGTTGCTCCAGTAAAGAAATCGCCCGTAAGCTGGAAATCTCCGTCGAAACCGTGAAAGTCCATAAGAAACACATGTACAGCAAGCTGGGGATCAAATCCCAGTCCGAGCTGTTTTCGATTTTTCTTCAGGCGCAAAACGCCTGAAAAGATCGCAGCCTTCGGCAGCTCCTACAGGGCCAAGTCATGCACTGACCTGTAGGAGCTGCCGAAGGCTGCGATCTTTTAAATACTGAGTCCGAACCCAAGGAAACCGTATGAGCCTGTCACTCCTGAGCCGCTACGCCTTCTTTGCCGTCTGTGTGATTTTCACCCTCGCCAGCCTGCCTTTCCTCGAACATGACTGGCTGTGGCCGATCACCGCCGTCACCGGCGTACTGAGCCTGATCGGTCTGTTCGACCTGCTGCAAAGCCCGCATGCGGTGCGCCGCAATTATCCGATCCTCGGCAACATCCGTTATCTGGTCGAAGGCATCCGTCCGGAGATCCGCCAGTACTTGCTGGAGTCCGACAGCGACGCCCTGCCCTTCTCCCGCGCCCAGCGTTCGCTGGTCTATTCGCGAGCGAAAAACGAAACCGCCGACAAACCGTTCGGCACGCTGATCGACGTTTATCAATCGGGCTTCGAATTCATCGGCCACTCGATGCGCCCGGCGCCGCTGAGCGACCCGAGCAGTTTCCGCGTCACCGTCGGCGGCCCGCAGTGCTCGCAACCGTATTCGGCCTCGGTGTTCAACATCTCGGCGATGAGCTTCGGCTCGCTCAGCGCCAACGCGATTCGCGCGTTGAACCAGGGTGCAAAACTCGGCAACTTCGCCCACGACACCGGCGAAGGCAGCATCAGCCCGTATCACCGCGAACACGGTGGCGACCTGACCTGGGAGCTGGGCAGTGGCTATTTCGGTTGCCGTACCAGCGACGGCCGTTTCGACCCGGAACGCTTCGCCACCCAGGCGCAGAATCCGCAAGTGCGGATGATCGAAATCAAGATGAGCCAAGGCGCCAAACCCGGCCACGGCGGCATCCTGCCCAAACACAAAGTCACCAAGGAGATCGCTGAAACCCGCGGCATCATGATGGGCGAAGACTGCGTGTCGCCTTCCCGTCACAGCGCGTTTTCCACACCCATCGAAATGATGCAGTTCATCCAGCAACTGCGTGAACTGTCCGGCGGCAAACCGGTGGGTTTCAAGTTCTGCCTCGGCCACCCATGGGAGTTCATGGGCATCGCCAAAGCCATGCTGGAAACCGGCATCCTCCCAGACTTCATCGTCGTCGACGGCAAGGAGGGTGGCACCGGCGCCGCACCGGTGGAATTCACCGACCACATCGGCGTGCCGATGCGCGAAGGCCTGCTGTTTGTGCACAACACCCTGGTCGGCCTGAACCTGCGCGACAAGATCAAACTCGGCGCCAGCGGCAAGATCGTCAGCGCCTTCGACATCGCCAGCGTACTGGCCATCGGCGCCGACTGGGCCAACTCCGCGCGCGGCTTCATGTTCGCCATCGGTTGCATCCAGTCGCAGAGTTGCCACACCAACAAATGCCCGACCGGCGTCGCCACTCAGGATGCCCTGCGTCAACGCGCGCTGGTGGTGCCGGACAAGGCGCAGCGCGTCTTCAACTTCCACCGCAACACGCTCAAAGCACTGGCGGAAATGCTGGCCGCTGCCGGCCTTGAACATCCGTCGCAACTGTCGGCCAAGCATTTGGTGCGACGCATGTCGGCGACCGAGATCAAACTGTTCTCGCAGTTGCATGTGTTCTTGAAGCCGGGTGAATTGCTCACCGGGGAAGTGAATGGTGAGTTCTATTCGCGGATGTGGCAGATGGCGCGGGCGGACAGTTTCGAGCCGCAGGACGTGGCAGCCGCCTGACGCGTGAAGCGCCAGTCCGAGCAACGCACTGGCGCTTTACTCCTGACGCTCGCGCAACAATACAAATCTGAAAAAACAGTACGCCGACAGCAGATTGAGCAGCGTAAAGGACACCACGGTTACCAAACCGTGCAGCCCCCGTGTATCGGCAATCGAGCCGATGCCAAAACTCACCCCGCCCATCACCCCGATAAACAGCAGATAGCCGAACACCGGCGTACTGCGCTCAAAGGTGTAGAGCATGTTCACGTAAAACGAGAACGCTGCCGCCACGCAAAACGCGGCAAAATTGCTCGCCGCCTGAGTCAGACCGACAGCGATGCACAGGACGAAAAAGACTTGCCAGTGAATCAATGCATCGGCGATGCCGATCACTGTCAATGCACAGAGTCCTTTCATCGCGATTCCTTGCCAGCGGCGGTTTTTGGGCGAACGTTCAACCTAGGTCATGACGGGGTCGCGGTCTACTGTCAGAAATTACAGGTGCAGGGTTGAATGCGACCAACGGTCAGCGCTTCACCACTGCAACAACCGCCCGTGCGGCGGCTCTTTCATCACGATGAAGCCGTAATCGCCAATCAGATAAATGCGGTAATACAGGCTTTCCACCAGCGCGGGATATCGCAGATAGCCAACGTGAGTGGCATTGCGTCGCTCACGTTCGGCAACCACGTTGGTGATGCCCACCGAAGGCAAGTTCTCGGCAAGCATGTAGTAGTCGACATTCAGCAGATAACGCAAAACCGGCAGTTGCCTGAACGATCCCTCCGCGCTGGTCAACCAGCGGTCGGAGTAATTGATCGACAGGTAAATGCGCTTGGCTTCTCGTAGCTCGCGGTGGGCGGCGATGTCGTGACCGAGGCTGTACAGGGCCGCGGTGGTGAAGGTTTTCTGCATGATCAGCACGCGGCCGTAAGCAAACGACAGCGACAACGTCGCCAGCAGCGGGATGATCAGCAGCAAGGGCAACCAGCGGTGATGCGGGGCCAGCGCCAGACGGGCGAGATAGAACAGAAACACCAGAAGCACGCCGAACCCCATCAACGTGCGCGCGCCCTCGTTGAAGTCGCGAAACAGCAGCGTGATGCCAGGCACCAGTAGCACCAATACGGCAAGAGACGTCAGGCCCAGGATCACATAACTTGCGCGCCGATCCGGCCGGCCAAGACGTGCCAGCCCCAAAAGCGCGCAAAGCACCAGAGCTGCGAACACCCAAAGGTATCCGCCGTGAAACAACAGCGCGGTTTTTTCCAGCACGCGGCTCATGTTCGTGCCGATCTGCAGGAGTGGATGTGCTGTCCAATCGAGCCCGTCTGCATAGCGCCCGGCGGCCATGAATGGGTACGCGGTGACGCCATAGATGGCGATGCCGAGAGCGAGTTGCGCAAGCTTGCCGCCGAGCAAGTGCCAGAACTCCGTCCACGAGACTCGCCGATGCAATGCCCTGAGCAACTCCACACAACACAAACCAAGAAAGACGTTGACGCTGATCTGGTACAGCCCGATACCCAGCGCAATCAATGCCGCCGGTATCAGCCAGCGTTGTACCCGCGTTGAGCCGTCAAAGGTCACCGCGCAGACCATCGCCACGAGGCTGAAGGCCATGCTCGGCCCGTCGTACTGATAGGAGAAATTCTGCAGCAGGAACGGGTTGTACCAGAGCGGCAACGGCACCAGACAACAAGCCAGCGTCGGCTCGGCAAAGTAGTGAAACGTCAGACAGGTCAGCGCCAGGCTCATCGCCACCGTGGCGAACAACAACGGCAAGGGGAAGATATCCGGCGCGGCGCCGGTGAACGTCAACCCTTGATACAGCCAGTCGGTAAACAGCCGCCCGTAACCGGCCCATTGATTACCGGCGGCCAGTGCGCGCCAGTTGTCATCGATGTAGGGAAAGTCGGCAAGGATCAACGGCAGGACATATAACCCGGTCGCCAACAGAAAAAACAACAGGACCTGGCGCCGGCCGAGTTCGCGAACGACAAAATCGCTGATCCTCATGTCTGCGCCTCTGTTCACGGCTGCGCGAAGTGATACAAATTTGAACCCGAGCGCCGGGCTTGTATCAGCCATTCAGACCAACGGTGCAGGCAAGATCGCAACGTGCGGCAACTCCTGCATTGGAACGCGATCCTCTGCAAGCGCTGCCCGAGGCTGCGATCTTTTTTTGTTGTCAGGTTATCGTGCCTGCAACGCAAACGCTCGCACTTGCACTGCATTGCCCGGTTGCAACTAACGTTTTAACCGACGACGTTAACTGCAATCAGTACATCGGGGTCAGGCAACTCGATGGATGAGAGTTTTTCAACACGGCTACGACTGATGGAACCGTTGTCGATGTCGGCGGGATGAAACTCGCTGACATTGAAATCACGACCAGCACGCCTTCCCCCATAGGTATTGAACGTGACGCTCAACGCTCCGCTTTCCAATGCTTTATCCATACCCTTTCTCATGGCTTCTGGAGTGGCAAACTTCGCCAATCCGGAATTGGGCTCGTAAAAGAGCCACTCCGGTTTACCGTTCCTGACTCTTATTCCTGCAAGCATTGCATGGTTTTTAGTGCCAATTCGGAGAATTTTCGTACGCGGAGAAGTTTCCAGTGCCTCGATAATATCTTCAGCGTCCATTTTTTTCTGGGGCGCGCCCATGTGAAAAGAATGCTTGTGATTGACCGTATTGTGGAACTCCCTTACCTCTGAGATAAATTTTGCAGCGTCAGGGCTATCGGGCATTTTCGCCGCCCTGGACATATTTTCCAGCAGTTTATCTTCGTCGCCCTTGATAAACGCAATTGCCATCGCGTTTGAAAGCCCTGCGCACTCGCCTTTGGAAACCATATTGACGTGTGCCAGATAATGCCCTTGCGAGTAGGGGTTAACTTTGACATTCAAGCCCTTCATATCCTGCAGAAGACGCTCGGAAATACTGTGGGAGCCTTGAATCATTCTTTTCTTTATTTCTTTTGTCAGCGCGCCTATCTCTGCTGGCATGAGGCCTGGCTCTGATGCCAAATCAATCAAATCATCAAACTCCATTTTCGGTTGATAGCCACTGATCTCCAATAATCGACCTTCGCGGTATCCCAGATCGAAAGCAGCAATATTTTTCGGGTTTTTTGCATACTTAATATTATTGTGAAAGTTGACGTAGACACGGGCATTGGCCTCACTGCCCAAGGTGCCTCCCCAACTGACGCCTTGCGGAGTGAAGTCTCTCGGCGGGCCATAAAGCTTGCGGGTATTAAGGTTGTACTGATACCAACTGTCATTTTTCAGCACACCCACGCCGTCGATAGCCTGGTCGCCCACCTTGAAAGTCCCTATCAGGGCAGGGCCCTGCTGTTCACCCACCGTTTGCAAAAACTTGAAGCCGTCCGCCGTGTCGCGCAATTTGTTGAACTGTCGCACGGCCTGGGCACCTGCAAAGCTGATGCCTTTGCCTATCAGTTTCCTTCCTGCGTCCACCAGAGCGGGCAAGGCACTGAGCGGATTGAGCTCGCCAATGATGAATGCTCCGATCACCCTTGCGGCTCTGAGTCCCCGGCTGATTGCCGAAGCAGTCGTGCCAATGACCTTGGTCAGTTTGCCCGCGGTCGACACTCCTGCGGTAACGAATCCCAGTACATCGAAGAACAGATCCCTTGCGCCGTCGACATAATTTCCTGCTATGAAATTGGTAATGGCTGACTTGAACGGAATCAGGTCAATCACGAAATCAATTATCTTCTGCGCGATCGCGTTTTCCCGCTCTTGTGTCGTCTGGCCTCTGGCGGCCTGCAGAATGTCATCGTTATCCAGGTCCAGATGTTGAATGACGCCTTGGGCGATCAAAGCGGTTCTCTGACTCGAATAGCTGTTGAGTGGCGACGAATTGTCGATGGGTTGTGGGGACAGCTTTCCGGCTAGCGATTGATCATTCAGATGCATGGGTTCGATCGTGTGTATAGAGATCGAGTTAACGGAATCGATGCGCTCTGCGAACACTTCCGGGTTGTAAGGTTTTTTATCGATAGCCCCGCGTTTCAAATCTATTTCATAGAGTCTTGTATCGTCCCCCCACTCGACTTTCAGCGTCAGGACACTGCTTGTGGACTTGAGGTTTCTGCCAAAAAAACCCGTGCTGAGCTTATAAGTCTTACGCTGATAGAACGAGACATTGCCATATTCCAGACGTTTTCTGTCCTCCAGCGGTAAACCGGCTATCAGGTGTTTTACCGTCAGGCTGACGCCTTCCTTGATGTTACTGAGCGCACTGGCGAACTGCTTCTCAAAGGTGTCCTTCACGCCAAGTTCGAGAGGCGCATTGATTTCGTCAAGAAGCGGTTGCAAGCGTGGATCGCGAGTCGTCCATTTATAGTAGGGAGGCCCTCCCATCATGACGATGTCCAACAGGGAATATTTGCCATTGAGTGTCGGGTACAAGTCGTAGGAAAACGGCTGCTGCAGTAGCCGCTCTTCAAATGGGATGTCACCTTTGAACTTCGCTTTGAGTCTGTCTTGCGCGATTGCCTTGCGGTTTGGCAGCTCGCTGTTCAACAGGACCGAAATATTAAGGCGGTCGGTCAGTTGCTCGTTGAACTGGGTGTTGACCTCTTCCAGTTCTTCAAGTGTGTAAACCTCCTTGTGGTTTCTTGTTAGCAGACCATTGACCACGCCCCAGTCCGCCAACGCGTTAGCCTGGATCTGCAGAGTGACTTGCGGATCAATGATTGCAACACTGTCCGCGCAGGCCATGACCTGGGCAAATGTCATATACGAAACTTTGCCGGGCGTGTGGGCGTCAATCGTCCGCGCTGCGACAGTCAGGTTGACCCATGCCGCGCTGCCGTGTTTCAAGTTGCCGGGCAAATCCTCGATAAGCAATTCGGGCGCCTTGCGCATGAGCAACAGGTTGGCAACCAATCCGGCCAACCTACGGCTGCTCAGCCTATTGTTGATCAAATAATCAACACAGTTAGCGAATACTGCTGAAACAGGTTCGCCCCAGAGCTTTTCATCCAGCAGATCAAAACCGCCAGCCCTGGTGCGCATCGGATCATCAATATCACCCTGATGCAGGCTCAAATGAATGCCGGCCATCGTGTATTCACTTAAGCCGATATCCGTTACCAGTCCGTTCAGACAGGTTTGTATGGCTTTCCCCAGCGCTTGTCCACGAGGACTGGTAATCAGTGTTTCCAATGCCGAGGGCGGATCACCGAGTGCGCTATCTGAAAGAGGATTTTCGCTGTTCAAATAGTCCAGCAGCCCTGCACCCGGTGTCGAAATGTGATCCAGGCTATCCAGATAAAGGCTGGTGACGCGCAAGACTTCTTTTTGCTGAGCGGTAGTCAATGGAATCGGCCAGGACAGTGCCCCGGCGAAATCCCCAAACTTGTGCGGCAAGACTTTTTCAACTTCCAGGCACGCTGTAGTTTCTAAAGACAGGTCATTGGCATCTGGCGAAACAAGGTCAATAACAGCATCATTATGTTCGTACATTCGATCTTCCTTGACGGATTAAATTGAATGAAAAGTAAATAATGAAACCCATCAGGAAAACACTGCAGAACCATTACCAACTGCATATATAACAAGTTGCATACATGACAATTAAATACAGATAACGCCAAGCTGTTACCGATTGCATATCAGCCACTGCATACAGCAGCCGTAACAAATTCCATTGCTCTATCGATCCCCCATTACTCACAGCAGCAAGGGGCAACTTCCGTTAAATTTTATTTAGCCACACGCTGGCAAACTTACATCGAAAAATGACCACGAGGAAAAAACGCGGCGCTTTAAAAATAAAAAAGATCGCATCCTGTCACAGGATCTACACAATAAAAAACGGTAGATACTGTGACAGGCGGCGATCTCTTACTTTGACTTGTCGCCTACCGGCACTTACGAGGCCGAACGCACCGCCACTGACGACCCATTGGTCGGCTGCAACTTGAACACGTAGAACAACACCGTCAACAGCAGCAGAAACGCAGGTCCCACATACAGCGCCACGCGGGTGTCCGGGAAGTACGCCATCAGGCCGACCACCAGCACCAGAAATGCCAGTGCGAAGTACGAACTGACCGGGTACAGCCACATCTTGTACTTGAGGCCGGCACGTTCGCTGGCGCTCAGGCCTTTGCGGAATTTCAGCTGGGCCAGCAGGATCATCACCCAGGTCCAGATCGCGCCGAAGGTGGCAATCGAGGTCACCCAGACGAAGACTTTTTCCGGCACCAGATAGTTGAGCATTACGCCCAAGAGCAACACCGCAATCGACAGCAACAGCGCTCGACGCGGTACACCATTATTCGATGTTTTGGCAAAACCCGCCGGTGCCTGGCCATTCTGCGCCAGGCTGTAGAGCATGCGCCCGGTGCTGAAGATGCCGCCGTTGCACGACGACAGCGCGGCGGTGATCACCACAAAGTTGATAATGCCGGCGGCGGTCTTGATGCCCAGACGCTCGAAAGTCATCACGAACGGACTGCCCTGGGTGCCGATTTCATTCCACGGGTAGATCGACAGAATCACGAACAGTGCGCCGACGTAGAACAGCAGAATCCGCCAGAACACCGAGCCGATCGCATCAGGAATGGTCTTCTGCGGGTTCTTCGCTTCACCAGCGGTCAGGCCGATCATCTCGACGCCGAGATAGGCGAACATGACCATTTGCAGGGACATCAGCACACCGGTCACGCCGTTGGGCATGAAGCCGCCATGCGCCCACAGGTTGGAAATCCCCAGCGCCACACCGTCATTGCCGAAACCGAAGGCGATAATGCCGACGCCGCCGATGACCATGGCGATGATGGTGACAATCTTGATCAGGGCGAACCAGAATTCGAATTCACCGAAGGCCTTCACCGCGATCAGGTTGATCGAGCCCATGCTGATCAGCGCCGCGAGGGCCCAGATCCAGCGCGGTACATCGGGAAACCAGATGCCCATGTACACGGCCACCGCAGTGATTTCCGCGACGCAGGTCACCAGCCACAGGAACCAATAATTCCAGCCGGTGAGAAAACCCGCCAGCGGGCCGAGATAGTCTTGCGCGTAACGGCTGAAGGAGCCGGCGACCGGGTTGTGCACGGCCATCTCGCCGAGGGCGCGCATGATCACCAGGATCGCCAGACCACCGAGAATGTAGGACAGCATGATCGCCGGGCCGGCCATTTCGATGGCCTTGGCCGAACCTAAAAACAGACCGACGCCGATACAGGCACCGAGCGCCATCAGGCGAATATGCCGTTCGCCGAGTTCGCGTTTGAGCGGACCGCCCTGAGCGGTGCCGCCGTGAGGCAGTTGATTGCCGACTGGCATAGGGGTGCAACCTCGTCTTGTTATTGGATATGACCACCGAGTGTCGAAGCGTCGGCCGATAAGCCTTGGCCTGAAATGAAACCGCGCCTGCTTTGTGGGCAGACGCGTCTTGCAGGACAACCTGAAAGATCAGCGGGGCGTGCAGTATAAAAACCTTGATGCAGGGCTTTTCACTCTATAAATCACAAGATTCAGCGGGAGTTGCCGTAAAGATGCCAGCAACCCAACTGGATCAACTGGCTAGCGTAGGAAAACTCGCCACAGAAAACGGCGGCGAGTATTGCACAAGGAGGGTGCAGCGTCTTTTCTTCGTACAGTTTTACTGAGCAATCGGTCGCTACGCCGCGTTGCCTTGCCGCGCTCGGGGAACCAGCGTTTTCACACGCAAGGTCCCCGTTCTGATGACCTTCTCATCGGAATACACCTTGACCTGTCGGGTGGGACCTTCGAACCATCCCGGTTCATTTCGGGAATAGGAGACCATCTCCGGTGCGCCGCGCTGAGATTGATAATGAAGCATCCACTCCTGGGCAACACGGTCGTATTTCATGTAGGCAAATGACGTCAGGACCATGTAGGCATTGCCCTGCTCATCGTTCAGCAAGCCGTATTCCGGAAACTCCAGCGCCGTGCTCAAACCCCACCCATGCGCATGGGCAGGGAGATCATTGTATTGAGCCGCTTCGCTTCCGGCCTCGACATGCCGCACGCGTAAAACATTCTCGTTCATTTGATCCACGACCCATGAACAGCCACCGAACGTAGCTGTGAAAACATGATCGGGTTCCCCCCATCCCGGATGCACGGGAATATCCACGTAGCCCCCCTGAGGCGCCCAGTATCCGTGCACGGTATCGTTCTGACCGGGCAACTCGCCTGCCGCCAGATCGAGGAACTTGATGGCGTTGAACTCCCCTTGCAGCGTCGAGGAGTGGGTCAAACGCTCCATGGAAAACATCATTTGCCCGCCGCCTGGCTTATAAGTGACTTGCGAAGCGACGTCGAAGGGACGCGTAGCAGTGGAATACCGCCCCGTCTGCGGATTGAACAGCCCGGCGTTTATCGACACGTTGCCAAACTCCGGCGCCGACAGCGCTGCATGAATGTTGGTCGATCTGACGGAATAGGGAACGTAGTTGATCTCACCCCAATCGTAGGACAAATGCCGCACATCCTTGAGCGTCACGACCTCGATCCGCGGTTCCCACAGGCCATTGGGCAAACGCTCGCGGTGGAAAGGCGGGCGCTTCCAGACCGGTCTGCCAGAGGTTCCTGACGGCACTCCGCTGACGGCGTCCGTCTCATGCAGATCATCGGTAATATCGCCGCCGAACAGCGACTGCGGTTGCCATTGATCCGGCGCCACTTGCCGGTATCGGCGAGGCGCAAGTTCGTTGAAATTCGAATCGACGAGGAGGACGTCGACACCTTCCGCGTTCAGGGTGAAATCATTCTTGACGCGGTACACCGCGACCTTGCCCCGCTCATCTATATTGCGAATATAACGGCGCTGTCCGTCAGCACTTTGCAAGATCCCTTTGCCTGCAGGGCTGAGGCGCGCGATTTCGGATGGTTTGACGGCGTAGCGACGAAACTGCCTGTTACTGAACCCGGCCGGTGTCGATTCAACGGGTGTCGACGGCGGCGGCAAGGCATGCTGCCATTCGCCAGCGCCGTCTTGTTCAACAATCGGCTGATAAGCCTGCGGTTTGTTCGGGTAAAGAATTCTCGATTGCCCGGTGGCCGGTTCGACGACTGTCTCGAAGACGCCATCCTCGACCCTCACATAGTGTCTGGCGCCAACCGCAAACTGATTCTGTGGATCAGGCTTCACGTCTGCCAACGACACATCGCTTCGATAAGGTGCAAGGTCAGGCTTCCACAAACGCTTCTGCCCACCGGGCATTTCAATCGGCGTGAACTCCGAATGAACGCCCGCCAGCAACGGCAGCGTCGCCACACCAATGCCGATGTTTTCCAGCACGTCGGTGATGTGTTCCCAACCGGCTTCCCTATCGCCCTTGCTGAGATCTTCAAGCCCCTCCAGCACTTCGTCCATCAGTTGCACGGCGGACACTCCGAGCATGACCAGGCCCAATGGAGGCACGGCAAAAGACAATACATTCAGCGCGGCCAGGCCGACTTCGAGGAATATCGCGAGCAAGGATTGCTCATCCCGCACATCGGCATCGGCATTGGACACAGCAGCATCGCGGGCATCGCTGAAAATCCGCTGGTTGAACTCCCGCTGCAATGTTGTCCAGAGGTCATAGTGCTGGACCCAGGGATCACCTGAGGGGTCAAGCACCCTGAGTTGCAGAAGAAAATCGGGATCATGCTTTTGCCGACGGGTTTGATGATCCCATAGCCGCGGCTTGCCTGACGCCGTGGGAACCTCTTCGGTAAAGCTGTAGTAAAACGTCGACCGATCCCTGTAACGCAAGAACCGGCTGAAGAAATGCTGATACGCCGTTGGCGCCTTGGGCGAGTCACTTTCAGCGCGACGCACGAACTGTTCGGTCAATCGGGCCTTGAGTTCCGTCACTGTGGCGTAGTGCTTTACGGGATGATCGGGGTCGTCGGGAATGTAGGCGATGAAACCGTCATTGGCGAAACCGTCAACGGTCGGCAGCAGGTCATCCAGAATGCTTTCATCGTCCGGATCTGCGATCTCGAAAATGATACAGCTGTGTACGGGCAACTCATTGAAACTCAAGCTGCGATACCACAGCGTCTTACCGTCGACGTGAACAGGCTCCTTCCCTTCAATACTCGACATCAATGCTTCAAAATGTGCCCGGCGAATATCACCTTTACACAGGGCAATATAACTCGCCGCCCTCAGCGCCGCTTTCTGGTAATTGACGAACCGATTATTCAACTTGTCGCGAGCACTGGCGTCATCCCAATGAAGTTCATTATGCAAATAGGTCTGATACTGTTTGCCGATATCAAGCTTCCTGCATAACGCGATGAACTCATGAACATCAAGTCCGACTTTGACTGTCTTCCCATCTGCAGCGGTCATATAGCAATTGCGATTGGAAAAGAACATCGGCTTTTTTTCAGCCGGATGGTTATGCAGGGCGGCGTCAAGCAGCGAAGCGGGTGGAACTTGCGAGGTGTGAAAATCACTTTTACCGGACAAGTCCACCTGTACCCGCTTGACGTCCAGATCCAGCCCGGAGCTTTCCTTGATGGCCTTTGCCAGCAATGGCTCGGCGAATTCATGAGGTGTTTTCACGGAGGCCATGGCGCTATTGAGCAATGTATGCGCCGTGACACTTTCTTCTATCAGGCGTCGAGCTTCTTCGCGTTGTTTCGGCGACGCACTCTTTAGCCACAGTGGTGCATTGGTATCAAACGTCTTTAACATCTCAAGGTTTTCTTTTGACATATCCAACAGTGCTGACGGCGTTGCGGCCTTAACAATATCAACATGTTCGGCAATACTGAAAACCTGACCACGAGATTTAAACATGACTTCATCCTAGACAAATAAAATTGAAGTCCGAGTTAACAACAAAACATTCAACCGGCGAAGCCCACGAGTACTACCAAACTTTAGCAACTTACATTCATACAAATAACCACCACTAAAAGTTACCTGTGTGTTTTCTTGATTCGCAGTCTCTCAAAGCGCCACGTCGCAGCGCACTCTCCGTTCCTAGCCTGCCAGCCTGCTCCCGATCGCACATTTTTTTCATCAGCCCCAACCACCGTCTAAGCTTCAGACAAGTCCGATCAATCTGCGTGAATGGATCAATCGACTATGGGCGCTTTGTGGCAAACCGATTCGAGTAAAGCCGTGGTTCCGACTGACCGTGTGGATGAAGCGCCTGTCCCTGAAAAACCCCGCCGCACTCGGCACGGGTGGAAGGCTTTCTGGCTGTTGCTGGTGATTATCGCGATCGTGGTAGGGCTGGCCGCGTCCAAGGAAATGCGCACCTCGCGCTTCCAGTCTCGCGAGCTCAGCCAGTACGCGGCGTCTCTGACGTACACCCTCGAACCCGGCCCCAGCGAAGCGATTCGCTATCCGGGCAACGGGCCGTTCGATCTGCGTCTGGGTTACAGCTCCCTCGATGAATTCCTGCCACGCCTGCTCAAACGCAACTATGTGATTACCGAGCAGACGCGTTTTTCCCCAGCGTTGCTCAGCTACACCGATAAAGGCCTGTTCGTGCCGTATTCGGAAAAGATCCAGGCCGGGCTGTCGATCACCGATTGCCGCGCCGCGCCGCTGTACAAGTACAACTATCCACAACAACTGTACGCCGACTTCGCCGCTATTCCGCCCGTGGTAGTCAGCAGCCTGTTGTTCATCGAAAACCGTTTTCTGCTCGACCCCAAGCAGCCACTGGCCAACCCGGCGGTAGACTGGCCGCGCTTCGGCATGGCGGCGTGGTCGCAGGTGGCGAAACTGCTGCACCTGCCCGGCCAGTCGGCGGGCGGCAGTACATTGGCGACGCAGCTGGAAAAGTATCGGCACTCCCCTGACGGCCTGACGGTGTCGGGTGCGGAAAAACTGCGGCAGATGATGTCCGCCAGCGTGCGCGCCTATCAGCCCGGCCCGCAAACCCTCGGGGCACGGCAGAACATCGTGCGTGACTATCTCAACAGCGTGCCGTTGTCGGCGGTGCCGGGGCATGGCGAAGTGCATGGCATGGCGGAAGGGTTGCGCGTCTGGTACGGTAGTGACTTCAACCAGGCCAATGAACAACTGAACAGTCCGGCCACCGATGCAAAAACCATGGCCGCCAAAGGCCTGGCACTGCGCGAGATGTTGTCGCTGATGATCGCCCAGCGCCGCCCTTCGCATTACCTGACCAAGGGTCGCGAAGAACTTGCCGACCTCACTGACAGCCACTTGCGCCTGCTCAAGCAAAACGGCGTGATCGACAACGCCCTGGCCGATGCCGCCCTGAACAGCAAGGTCACCTACCGTGACTGGCAGACCCAGCCGACCCTTCAACCGATCGAAACCAACAAGGGCATCAGCGTCGCCCGCAGCCGTCTGGCGAGCATGCTCAACCGGCCGCTGTACGACCTCGACCGCCTCGACCTCTCGGCCACCAGCACCCTGCAAGGCGACCTGCAAACCCAGGCCACCGCTTACCTGAAAAAACTCGCCGACCCGGCCTACGCCGGCGAAATCGGCCTGATCGGCGAGCGGCTGTTGACGCCGACCAGCACCACGCAAGTGCGTTACAGCTTCACCCTCTTCGAACTGACCCCGGACGGTTCCCGCGTGCGGGTGCAGACCGACAGCACCGACCAGCCGTTCGATATCAATGAAGGCAGCAAACTGGAGCTGGGCTCGACGGCGAAGATGCGCGTGCTCACCACCTACCTGCAAATCATCGCCGAGCTGCACGACAAGTACGGCGCGATGACGGTGCCGGAGCTGAAAAAGGTCGATGTGCCGGATCAGGATCGCTTGAGCCAGTGGGTCATCGATTACCTGATCCAGAACAAGGATCACGACCTGTCGAAGATGCTCGGCGCCGCCCTCGACCGCAAGTACTCGGCCAGCCCCGGCGAGGCGTTTTTCACCGGCGGCGGTCTGCATGTGTTCCACAACTTCCGCAAGGAAGACAACGGGCGCATGCCGACCCTGCGCGATGCCCTGCGCGAGTCGATCAACCTGCCGTTCATTCGCCTGATGCGCGATGTGGTGCGTTATGTCACCTACTCCGGCCCCAACAGCAGTGCTGAACTGCTCAAGGACGACCGCGACCCGCGCCGGCAGGAATACCTGGCGAATTTCGCCGATCGCGAAGGCACAGCGTTCCAGCTCAAGTTCTGGAAAAAATACAAAAACAAAGACACTCAGGCACGTCTCGACACCTTCCTCGACAGCATGCGCCCGACGCCGATCCGCATGGCTGCCGTGCATCGCTACCTGCTGCCGGATGCCAGCCAGGCAGACTTCAACACGTTCGTACGCTCCCACCTCAAAGGCGCCAAACTCGGCGAAAAACTCACCGATGATCGCCTGATCCGCCTCTACGATTCCTACGGCCCCGGCAGTTACGATTTGCCCGACCAGGGCTTCATCGCCAAGGTGCATCCGCTGGACCTGTGGATGATGGGCTACCTGCTGAACCACCCCGACGCGACCTTCAGCGAGATCGTCAAGGCCAGCCATTTCGAACGTCAGGAAGTCTACAGCTGGCTGTTCAAGAGCAAGCACAAGGGCGCCCGCGACAGTCGAATTCGCACCATGCTCGAGATCGAAGCGTTTCTCGAGATTCACCAGCGCTGGCAGAAAGTCGGCTACCCGTTCGATCACCTGGTGCCGTCGCTGGCCACGGCTATTGGCAGCTCCGGTGATCGCCCCGCCGCCCTCGCCGAACTGATCGGCACCATCCTCAATGATGGCGTGCGCATGCCGACCCTGCGCATCGACAGCCTGCATTTCGCCGCCGGCACGCCGTACGAAACGCAACTGGTCAACGACCCGCATGTCGGCAAACGGGTGATGCCATCCGAGGTCGCCACGGCCATGCGCGAGGCGTTGTCGCAAGTGGTCGATGCGGGTACGGCAAAACGTGTTTCCGGCAGTTTCAAACTGGCTGATGGCAGCCCACTGGCCATGGGTGGCAAAACCGGTACCGGTGACAACCGCATCGAAGCCATCGGTGCGGGCGGACGCATCCTCAGCTCGAAGTCGATCAACCGCACGGCGACCTTCGTGTTCTACATCGGCGATCACCATTTCGGCACCCTCACCGCGTTCGTTCCGGGGCGCTCGGCAGAGAACTTCAAGTTCACCTCGGCCCTGCCCGTGCAGGTGCTCAAGGGCATGGCGCCGATTCTGACGCCGTACCTGCAACCGGGGAGCGACTCGCAATGCAAACCGACACAGACCGCCAGCGTGGCGATGCTCGAGGCGCCGCGCCCTACAGCGAGGTAACAATTCGTGTCAGGCAATTCTGATTCAGAGTGACGTTTTTTCTTCGCAGTGGGTGGTACTTATGTATTTTTCAGATTCGAATTTTCATCGGATTACCCCCCCGCATCGGCATTTCAACCCTTATCTTTGAACTTTTGTTTTGAACCCCCGCAGGTAGGCTGATCACTCCTCAACAATCAAGGATGATTGGCCATGTCTCTCACTCCCGAGCCTGCCGAAAACGCGGACAAAGGGCGGCACTACGAATTCATCAAGTCCGCCATCAACAACAATTTCAAAACCGCCACCGTCAGCCGGAGCCTGGCCTTGGCAGCCGCGCCACTGCACAAGCAAGCCTGGTACACCACGGCGCCCGCCGCTTATCTGGACAAACTGGCCGCCGCCAACCTCAAGGCCTGGGGTTCCCAGAACCCGGTTGACCACCTGCTGGACAAGGTCGACCTGTATGCCTTCGCCGAGCCACTGCTCAAGGCCAGAATCAAGGACCGCCACGGCCTCGATCTGGACGTCAAGGCGACTTACCTGCGCCTGTACATGCCCAAGGACAAGCCTTGGTACGTGTTCAACACCTCGGACGGCGTCACCGCCCGCACGGTCTCGCTGCTCGATGCCGCGCTGCACAACTTCGCCAGCAGTGAAACCGTTGATCGCGGTTCGGAGTTCATCAGCAAGCCCGATGAGCGCGGGCTGTTCGATGTCCTGCCGATTCGGCAGACAATGTCCGTCAGCCAGTTCCAGACACTGTGTCGCGACCTGGATATTGGCGGCCAGTTTCAAAAGTATCTGGACAGTTATCTGCGCCCCGGCGAACCGGTGGCCGAAGCCGTTCTTGAATACAGGGTCAAAGAAAGCCAGAAAGACGCCCTCGCTGCCGCCGCGCACCTGGCGCTGATCAAGGAAGACATCGAGTACGACGCCTACAAAATGCTGCTGAACCTGGCCGAGGACAAACTGCAGCCGGTGCTCAATGGCCGGTCGATGCAGTGTTGCGACCTGTCGATACTCGGTACCCGGCTGGCCGGCATTCTGCTGATGGTGCATGCCGTGCGCGACAACCGTGGCGTGCGACGCGTGATTGTCTATGTGCCGCATGATCCGGAGCATCCGCTCAAGGAGTACCGCACCCTCAAGGATTTCCGTGAGGAACTGACGCGGCAGTTGCGCGAAGACAAATTCAGTGCCGCGACCCGGCAGACCTACCGGCAGTTTTTCAGCCAGTTCGTCGACCAGCAGCAGCGCGGGCACTTCTTTGCCGAGCTGGAGCAGCGTCTGTTCACCCTGCGCTATCACCAGCGCTCGGACCCGACCGATCAGCGCCCGGCATGGCGCAAGGAACCCGTGGCCAACCCCAACCTGCGCTTTGATCGCCTGCCGTTGCAAGGCAACTACTGGCGCCATGCCTATCAGCAGAAATTCAACAAGATCCTCAACGATGCCCGGGACATCGCCGTCTCCACCGCCGACACCGACAGCAAGGCGCGCTGGGCATGGTGGGACAACTTCAAGAAAATCGTCGCCGACATCTTCAATGCGGCGCTGCTGATCGCCACACCGTTCGTGCCCGGCCTGGGCGAACTGATGATGGTGTACACCGCTTTTCAACTGACCAACGACGTGATCGAGGGCCTCGTCGATCTGGCCGAAGGCCTGTGGCAGGAAGCCGCCGAACACGTCATCAGCGTGGTGACGGACGTCATTCAACTGGCGGCATTTGCGGCGGGCGCGAAGATTGGCGGACTGGCGCGCGTCAAGCTGTCAGCGCTGGTCGACGGCATGAAGCCGGTCACGCTGCCCGATGGCACGCCCAGCCTGTGGCATCGCGACTTGAAGCCTTACGAGCGCAACGACCTGAGCCTGGCGCAGGGCGCCAAACCCGACAGCTACGGCCTGCACCAATACCGCAACGAAAACATCCTGCCGCTGGAGGGCAAGCTGTATACCGTCGAGAAAGCTTCCGCCGAGCCGACCTCCAACACCCACCGCATCAATCACCCCACCCGCCCGAACGCCTATAAACCGCAAATCGAACACAACGGCCACGGTGCCTGGGTGCACGAAGCCGAAAGCCCGCACGACTGGGACGGCGGCACGTTGATGCGCCGCGTCGGCCACAGCGTCGAGCGCTTTTCGCCAGCAGAGCGGGAACAGATTCGCATCAGCAGTGGCACTGACGAGAACCAGCTGCGCCAGATGCACCTCGACAGTGACCCGCCGCCGCCCCTGCTGGCCGACACCATCAAGCGCTTCAGTGTGTCGGACGATGTCCGTGTCGCCAGCGCCAACATCCGTCAGGGCCGCCCCATCGACCCGCAAGCCGTGTGGTTCGAACCGCTGCTGACCAGCCAGCCGGGCTGGCCACGCAGCAAGGCGCTGAAGGTCTATGACGGCGCCGACCCGACGGGTTATAGCCGCCAATACGGCAACCCGGCGGCGGGCGACGCCGATACCTTGAGCATCAGCCTCGCCGATCTCACCATGGGCAGGCTGCCGGAGCGGCTGACGGGGTTTCTCGATGACAGCGAGCTCAAGGCGTTGCTCGGGCGCGACGTAGCGCCTGACGAACGTGCCGCTGCGGTGCGCAATCTGCTGGCCGACGCCGTCGACCAGCGTCAGGGCGATGTCGCGACTTACCTGTACAAGTCCGCCGAGCGCTCCAAAAAAGCCGATGTCCGCGTGGTGCAAAAAACCTTCCCGAACATCCCGCTGCCCCTGGCCGAAAAAGTCGTGACCGAGGCAAAACCCGCCGAGCTGCAACGCATCGTCGACGACAACCGCTTGCCACTGCGGCTGAAGGCGCAGGCACGGGAACTGGATTTCGAAGCGTCCACCGCCCGTGCCTACAGCGGCTTTTATCGTGATGAATGGATGCAGCCGGACACCGAGCGTATGGCACTCAAAAGCCTGTTATTTCTCTCGGATCCCACCAGCGGCTTGCGCATCGAAGTACGCGACGGTGCTTACGACGGCACGTTGCGTTGCAGCCTCGGCGCGGATGACGAACCGACCGTGCGGCGCCTGATCCGCGACGAACATGGCCGCTACGAAGTGCTGGACGATAACAACCGCACGCTGCATGAAGCCGACGACTTCTACGAATCACTGCTCTACGCACTGCCGGATGAAAAACTGCGGGACATGGGTTACCGGCACGGTGAAGGGCCACGGCTCAAAGCGTGGCTGATGGAGTATGCCGCCAATCCTGCCGAGCGCCGAATTGTGTTGGCCGAACCGCCGATTCAGCGGGTGGTGCCGGTTGAAACGCAAATACTGCTGCGCGGCTGGCGCAGGTTCTTTGGTGAAACCACGCCAGAGCAACGGGTCAAGCAGTTGTATCCGAAGATGAGCGACAGCGAGGCCGCGACGTTCGTCAAGGTGCTCAAGCGCAAAGGCGGGCACGAAGGCGCCATCCAGCAACTGGAAAACGAACGCAAGGCACTCAAAGACATTCTGCAGCGCTGGCGTGAAAGCTATCCCCCCGACGTCGACCCTACCGGTGACAGCTTGCCGGGGCCACCCGGTGATTTCCTGCACAATGGCGGAAGGCTTCTCGAGGAACGCCTGATCAAATGTTTCGAACGCCGAAGCAAGATGTCCGGCGAACGCAGCAGTCATCCGGAACAGGGCTACACACTGGATTTGTCCACTGATCTGGCCAGGCCCGATCTTGACCGATGGTGGCGAGACCTGCGACGCCGGCAACCCGACATCGACTCGCACCTTGCCCGTATTACGGCGCTGAATCTCGATAACGCAAACTTTTCAAGCGATGCCAATGGCTTGCTCGGCAGCTTCCCTCACCTGCAGCAGTTGAGCGCCCGGGGGTGTGGGCTAACAGAAGTGATACCGACGATTGGCAAGATGCGCCAGCTTCGGGAGCTGGATCTGTCCGGCAACCGAATCAGCCTGACAGGCCCGTCATCGCAGGCGCTGAGCGACCTGACCGATCTGCAAACGCTGAATCTCAATGGCAATCCCTTACGTAACCCGCCCGATATCGGGCGAATGGATCAGTTGCGGGAATTGAGCCTGGCCAACACCGAGATTCAGGCCTGGCCACCGGGACTTTTTGAACTCGGGGGTGCTGAAAAAATCCGTCCACGCAGTTTTATGCTGAACATGCGCGGAGCGCCGATCAATAGCCTGCCAGAGGTCAGGCCTGGCTCCGATCAGGCGTTCATCCTTAGCCGCACGCGATTCGATTCGAGCCAACTTTCAACGCCTGAGCGCAACCGTTACTACGAATACCGCAGGTCTGCGGGTTTTCCACCTACGACCAGTCCTTCATTCGCCGTCGCTACTGAGCGCCACCACTGGGAAACGCTGCCGCACAACCGTGGTGCCGGCAACGTGATGGAACTTGCAAAATACCGAATGGAGTCATGGAACGACGTGTGGGCAGAGCCGGATTCCGCAGGTTTTTTCGCGGTCATCGACTATCAGCGCAACAGCGAGTTTTACAAAAACGAAAAGTCCCGCCCCTACCTCACCCAGCGCGTCTGGGAAATGATCGACGCGGTCGCCGTCGATTCGCAACTGCGTGAACAACTGTTCAGCCAGATCACCTCACCGGAAAACTCCGACGATGTCGGTGCACAGCTGTTCAACTCAATGGGGATCAAAGTATTGGTCGCCAAAGCCTACGCCGAGTCACCCTCGGCCGAGGTGCTGGAGGACAAACTGGTACGGTTGGCCCACAGCGCTGCGCGCATCGACAGGTTGAGCGACCTGGCCAAAGAAGAGATCAGCCGCCAGGCTCAACAAACCCGGATAGATCCCACCAAGCCGCCACCGCATGAAATGGACATACACATGGCGTTTGAAGCCGGGCTGGCCGAACGTCTGGAACTGCCTTGGCAATCCACCGACATCCCCTATGAAGCCAGCTCGGGCGTGAACCAAAAGACCATCGACGCGGCCTACGATGCCATCCTCCAGCGTGAAGCCGGGGATGGGCAGGTCAACGGGATGATCGACTTGTACAGCGAGCCTTTCTGGGAACGCCACTTGCGCGATACCCACCCGGATGAGTACGCCGCCAATGACCTCGACACCGCGAGCAAAAAACAACTGCTCAATGAATTGCGCGAGGCACAGGCGCAATGGGCCGACGCAGAAGATACGGCCCAACTCAATCCCCTCGCTCGAAGAATGATGCGTCTGGCGGATCAACTGAACATTGATCACCTGCATATCTTCAGCGGCGAAAGAATGAGCCAGGCCCGCTACAACAAACTGTCGAGCGACATCGTTTATGCCAGCAAGGAGTTGTCCCGAAAGCTGACCCGCACGGCATTAAAGAACGCCGGGCTGTCAACCTGAAACCCTGCCCCCCTGTGGGAGCGGGCTTGCTCGCGGAAAGGCCGGCACAGGCGCAATCCACTGTGCCTGACACACCTGATCGCGCGCAGGCTCGCCACCACAACTACTCTCCCGGCGCCCGGGCGTTGAACAACAGCACTACCGTGCCGTGGTAATCCCCTGGGCGATATCCCTCCGCAGGCTCGATCGGGTCGATTTTCAACGCCACACGTTTGCCCTTGGCCGCTTCCTCCTCGGACAGCACCTGGCGCGGGGTCACGTGCGAACTCAGCACGACATCATTGAAGGAGACCTGCAGATCGATCACTTCGCCGGGCCGACCGTTCTCCAGGTACGGGTCGAAGGCCAGGCGCGCTTCAATTGCGCTGCTGTCATGGTGCACATCGAAATTGCGCATCAGCCCGTTGAGGGTTGAACGCGGGAGGTCCCATTCCAGCCGTTGCGGTCGGTGAATCCAGTCCGGCTCTGCCGGGATGATGTAGAACGGGCGGCTGGGAATGGTCAGCGACACTTCGAAAGTGTGCTCTTCGCGCGCGGCCCACGCCCCGGCGCCGGTCAGCGCAGTGGCGACCATCAGCGCGGCGACGGTGCATTGCTTGATCATGTTGGTTACCCGATGCGTCAATGGAAAACAAACCTAGCGACTGGCGATCTTCATGCTTTTTTTCTCACTGCCTTCGACCAGAAAGAAGCGGTATTCGCGGCCCTTTTCCTTGTCGAAGGCAAAGGTCTTGCCCGCCAGCACATGGTGTTTGGTGGTTGCGCCGCAGTCGCTTTCCTTGCTCAGCGAACAACTCTTGAACTCATCGACGATCAGCACGGTGTTGCCATCGTTGCGCAGTTCATAGCGTTTTTCGCTGTCATTGATGACGGTGGCAAAACGCGCGTCCTTGGGCCGCACAAAGAAGATCGTGCCGAAGCCGGTCATTACGTTGACCCCGGCCGACAGCGAGTTTTTGTAGTCTTCGCGCTCTTCGTTGCTGACCACGAACTCGTCTTCCTTTTCCGGCACCACCGGGACGAAACGCACTCGGAAATAACGCTCGCGATCACGCTCGCCCATGTACAGCAAACGCGTGCCCTGCATGCCCTGCGCCGGCACGATCAGCCGCGCCGGGCTGGCCATCACGCCGTTGCGTGAAGCGCCGTCGGCGGCATTTACCACGGGCACTTCCTGCGGCACGCCATCGGCGCCGTAGACGATTTCCAGCACGTTGATCTTGACGAACGCAGTCGCATCGCCGCTGTTGAACACCCGTTTGAGGTAGGTACTTTTATCGGCGTCGAGATAGTCGTAGACGGTGCCGACGTTGATTTGCGGACCGGCCTGCGCCGTCAGGCAAAACACACTGAGCACGCCCAGCAGAAAACCACGGTTCATCGCGTTCAACTCCATGAATGTCGAAAAGGACCGGACGGGAGCGCTCATGCTTCCGAGTCCCAGATAATGGTGATGTTGCCGCGCAGCCGGTCGTTGAGGCCGGGGCGCAGGAGGAAATCGATCGCAAACGGGTCCAGCTCGAAATGCATCGCGCCGGGCTTGCGCTCGACATAGAGGCTGGGCTGGAACGGGCCGGCCCAGTTGTTGAAACTCAATGGAATCCTGTTGACCGGGGCGTTGCCGGGGCCGTCAATTCCCGCCGGCAAGCTCATGGAGACCTTGACCTGAACGGAGTTGCCCAAGGGGCTGCCAAGGGTGCAGTAAGGACCGCCCAGGGAATCGCACAGCATCATCACCTTGAAGCGTGAAGACGCCGAAATGAAGAACGGTTGATCGCGGAAGATACGCTTCGGCTTGCGCCCGCTGTCGATCCACGGCGCCCATCCGCCTTCGGGTTCCAGCGACACTTTGTTGCCACCCGGCGGGAGATCGACTTTGAGGGTGTGCTGTACGTCCAGCACGAAGTCCAGGGTCAGAGTCTCGTCGTCCGGGAACATCATGTAGCCCATATGGAAATCGCCCCCTGGACCCATGGTGTAAGTAATCGATCCGGTGTACAGACCGCTCGACATGCTCAACGGATTAGGCGTCTTTAGCTCATAGGCAAAATCGAGCTTGTCGAAGACCATCGAGGGGATACGGAAAAGGGTATTTTTGGCGCAAGACGCCTCCACCGGGGTATGCCAGAAAAAACGGTAAATAGTGCTGTTAAACCCCGACAAGCCGCTGCCGACGCAAGGCGAAGGGGCATAAAGCCAACCGGTTCCAGACCTCCAGAGCTTGTCATGTGCCTGCCCGGTGTGTGATATGCCAGTGATCTCCTCCACCCGATCACCCAGCACATAAGTGGAGCCGACGCCGGTGATACGTACCTCGACGGTCTCCGTTTCCTGGGTATCCTGATTGGTGATGGTCAACCGTCGCCAATCTGCGGGGACTTTCACCGTGATACCGTCACCCGGTATGAGTGGGCGGTTTGAACTGTAACGAACTGGCAACTCGATGCTGAACATTTTGCCGTCAGCGCATTTCGCGGGAAAAGCCAGGCAATAGCCGCTATTGGCGGTCTGGTTTTCGAACAGGTTCTTGTTTGGCTGCGAAGGATCCGGGCGAAACAGCGCACGAATTTCCTGATTAATCGCCTGAGCCGCCGGCATGACCAGCGCCAGCGCCAATGCACACCCAGCTGTAAATATCTTCATGGGATCAACCTGCCTTCTGTTCTGTGGAATTGACGTCGGCAAGGGTGTCCGGCGTGCAACGCAGGTCGCCGATCATCAACACATTGTTTTCACTGCGATGACTGCCGGCATCGAGGCGGAACTGACACAGCAACTGGTTGCCCTGACGCACTTCCAGGGTCGGTGAGCCGGCATTCATTTCCATCGAGAAGAACCCGTCGACTTCGGTCACCCCACGGCTGGCGTGGTTGATCACGTGGTGGCCCTTGAGCGCCCGCCCCTGCCCATCCACCAGTCGGCCGAGCACGGTCAGGGTTTTCATCACGCGGACCTTGCGGTACTCCACGCCCCCCTTGTTCAGGTGATAGCGGGTACGCGGTGGCTCGATGGACGCGGCCGGTACGTGGTTGCCCTCGAAGTCGAAACTCACCGAACTGTTCTGGTAAGCGGTGATCGGGATGAAATTGCGCCCCGGCTTCAACGCCGCACCGCCGCCGCTGTAATCGTCGGCCCGCAGAACGATGTCGTCGATGTCCGACTCGACGTCGACAATCAGCCCGGCGCCGCGCACTTCGCTCTGACTGGTCATGAGCATCTGCTGCCCGCCGACCACCAGCGTGCTGTCGACGTTGAGGCCGCCGGTGAAGTTGCCGTTGTAAGAAGAACGCTGGATGAAACCGTCGCCGCTGACCGAATCGGTGCGGAAATTGGCCAGGCTGGATACGCCCACGCCATACGTGTCGGTGAGCGCCGTAAGCGAGACGTTTTGCAGGACGTGATCCTGAAAATCCTTGCGCCAGCCGAGCGAAGCGTTGTTGTCACGCGTGCCGTCGCGGGCCGTGCGTGAGCCGATACTGCCGGTGATCTGCTGGCCGGGGGCGCCGAGCGCCATGTTGATGCTCAGGTCGACCCCGCGATTGCGCGCATCGCCGCTGCTGAAACTGCCCGGCCGATCAAAGACTGACAGGCGCCAACTGGCATCGCTGCCCAGCACCATCGTGCGCTGGGTCCAGCCCAGATCGACACCCATCCCTTCGACATTGCCCTCGCTGTGCGAGACCCGCGCGTTGACCGAACTCTTGCTGCTGAGGCGATGGTTGAGCGCCAACGAAGAATTACTGGTCTGGCCAATAAACACATTGCGCGGCCGGATCCGAGTGCCATCGGGCAACGTATCGTAGGTATTGGTGGTGTCGAGCCAACTGCGGTTGTGGCTGACAACAATGCTGCCGGCGCCGTAGTTGTAGAGGCTTTGCAGATCGAGACCGGTGCCGTAATCCTCGGTCTTGTAGACGTTGGCGTACAGACTGATGTGGTTGGCCAGGGTCCAGTCGATGGACGTGCCGTATTGCAGCTTTTCACGGATCTGCCGCGCCGACAGGCCGAGAATCACCCGTGGATGCAGCAAGTAATTGACCGAAGCGCCCGCCGTCGGGCTGCCGCTGGCCTGGGTGTCCCAGTTGCTCAGCAGTTTCTGTTCTTCACCGGCGAACACGTTGTAACGCCAGCGCTCGTCGAGGTTGCGCCAGTTGTTGGGCTTGTACACCAACTCCTGAGTGGTGGAGGTGATCTGGCCGTCTTCGATCAGCCGCACTTCCACTTCATAAATGCCGCCGGGCAATGGTCGGGTGTCGAGGGTCTGCAAACCGGCCGGCACCGATTGGGTATTGATCAGCAGGCCGTCGCGCCAGATCTCCACCGAACCCTGGCGGTTGGCAGTGACGTAGATCGGATAAACGCTGGGCATCGGGCTGTTGATGGCCAGGCTGTCGGAGCTGCCGTACATCACACCGACGGCGGTGTCGGGGCTGGTGCCGAACGTGCGCGGTTGACGGGTCAGCCCTTCGGAATTGGGGGTGAAATAGCCCAGGCGGAAAAAACTGCCTTGCAGTTCGCGCTGGGTGTGCAGCTCTTGAATGGCGTGATAAAGCTTGTCGTCCGGACCGCCGAGGCGGGCCAATTGCAGATTCAGCGTCTGGCTCCAGTTGCCCAGGCTTGAGCTGGCTTCTAGGCCAAAGCGTCCGCCGAGATCCTGGTCCTGACCGCCATTGAGATTGAGCTGATTACGCACCATCAAGCCGTGACTGCCGCTGTCGGGCTGTTCGTAATAACGCTTGGCCTCGACATCGCGTTCGGCGTTCTCGGTAAGAATCGAGACCAGCGAGTTTTCCAGGTTGTAGTGCACCGCCAGAAACTGGTCCGGGCAGGAGCCACTGCACGCCCCCAGTGGCACACCGGGCTTGAGAAAACTCGCCCACTTTTCGCGTTCGGCGGGGCCCAAACGGTTTTCGCTGGTGTCGGTGAATTCGAGCAGGGTGATGCGATCATCGCGGGACAACACCACCATGGCCTCACCCAGCGGTTGCTGATCGACTTCGACCCGTACCGCCAGAGGCACATCAAAGAAATGCTCTTCGAAATCCGCCGGCAAACCCTTGGCCTGCGCCAGCAGACTGCGGGGTGTGGTTCCGGTGGAGTTGGACGCCACGGCTGCGCTGGCACAAAACAACAGCGCAAGCGCAGCCGCGATGGGTGTCATCGGGAACATGAACTCGTACTCTGATTTACAAACAAGGAAAGTCCGCCGGGGCAAACATTGCTGCCTGCCCCGTCGGTTAGCGCCACGTTTAAAAGTGCACGCTTAGTGCCCGATCAATGCGATCAGTTGCCAGCAATCGGCGGCACGGCATCAAAGATCATCGCCACGGAACCGGTGTAATCGCCAGGCTGGAAGTTGCTGCCACGGGCGGAGATTTTCAGCGGTGCGCGGTAGTTGACGTCGGACTCCGACTCACCCACCACCATTTGCGGGGTCAGGGTCAGTTCCTTGTTATTGAGCAAGACTTGCAGGTCGATCGAGGTGTTACCGGCTACCAGTTTCGGCTGGCTTTCCAGGCTGGCGTGTACCGAGCCATTGTTGTTGCGCACATCGAAGAAGCCATTGACGTCGCGCATTTTGCCGGTGGTCGGCTGATAGCTCATGTCCTGATCTTTGTTCACCAGATCCGGATCGGTCGGCACCACATAGAAACCGTTGGTCGGCACATGCGCGACAAGGCTGATCGAGTGCGACGCTTCACCAGCGGCGAATGCGCCAGTGGAACCCAGTGCCAGAAGAGCCAGTGGAGCGGCGATTGCGAGTTTCTTGAACATCGTTATGTACCTGTTTTCTTGATAGGGGATGAACATTGAAAGTTCAAGACATGCACTGCCCGAGTCGCTGCCCGAGTTGAGCCAGGTCAAACTTGAACTTTCAATGTCGGGGCATCATCGGCTGTTGTCTCTGGAAAGTAAGCAAGTAACTTCCGATAACCGCGTAGTTCAACAACCCCATGACCCGCAAGAAAAAAGAACGAAAATCCAACTTTCAAAACAGTAACTGTAAGTCATGCCCTACATACAATTTAAGTTAAAAAACCATACAGCAACTTCGCCCCTGTATAGCAGGCACAAGTGCAGATTTTAGAATACTTGCTCGAATTAATAGAGTTTTGACTTTAACTTCAAAGTTATCGTTGGCCGATCAGCGGCAAAAATCGCCCTGTTGCAATTTTCGTTGCCAGCGCCGCTCGTCGTGACGTGAGGAGCATGAGCAAAAAACGTCTTGCCAGCACGTAAAGATATATCTTAAGTTGTATCTAAACACGACGAGAGAAGACAAAAATGAGAGACCATCATTCCCCCCACCGCGAACACGGCGACGGTCGCGACGGCTTTGAGAAGCGCCCGGGCCGCGAACGCGGCGGCCGTGGCCCGCGAGTATTCGCCCCCGGCGATCTGAAATTGCTGCTGCTGGCACTGGTCGCCGAACAGCCATGCCACGGCTACGACCTGATCCGCCAGATCGAAGGCATGTTCGACGGCGCCTACAGCCCCAGTCCCGGCGTGATCTATCCGACTCTGACCTTTCTTGAAGAAAGCGAACTGATTACCGGCGACGCCGAGGGCGGCAAAAAACGCTATAGCGTCACCGATGCCGGGCGCCTGTCCCTGAGCGAACAAGCCGTGGCACTCGATGGCGTACGCATGCGCATCGACGTCAGCAAGCGCTCGCTGCGCGGCCATGATCGGCCGCCGGAAATCCACGAGGCGGTGCACAACCTGCGCCATGCCCTGCAAATGCACCACGGGCGCTGGAGCGCCGAAGAAATTCTGCGTGTGCGTGACCTGCTCAACGACACCGCCAAAGCCATCGTCGACGGCCCTGCCGTTCAACCTGCCCCGGAGAAAGCCGAATGACTGCAGTCGATACCCAAACCATTCACCGCGTGATGTACGAAATAAAACGGCGCAAGCTGGAAGTGTTGCGTGTGGTCGACCTGACCCCGCGCATGCGCCGCATCACCCTCGGCGGGCCGGAGCTGGCCGGGTTCATCAGCCTCGGCACCGATGATCATGTGAAGTTGCTGTTCCCGCAGAACGCCGAACAGACAGCGGCGCTGGAAACCATGGTGCTCGGTGGCAAGAACGACGGGCCGACGCCCGAGATGCGCGACTACACCCCGCGTCGCTACGACCTCGATGCGCTGGAACTGGACATTGATTTTGTTCTGCACGGCGACGGCCCTGCGTCGACCTGGGCTGAGCAAGCTGCACCGGGACAATTCCTGCACATCGGCGGCCCGCGCGGCTCGATGATCGTGCCGGATATTTTCGACAGCTACCTGCTGATCGGCGACGAAACCGCCCTGCCCGCCATCGCCCGCCGCCTCGAAGGCCTCGCGGCCAATCGCAAGGCGCTGGTGGTGATCGAGGTGGAGAACGGTGCCGAGCAGCAAGTGCTGGAAAGCGCAGCGCAGGTCAATGTGATCTGGGTGTTGCGCGAGGGCGGCCAGGACAACCTGCTGACCACCGTCAAGCAATTGCAGGTGCCCAAAGGCAATCTGTACGCGTGGGTGGCGACAGAGACCAAAGTGTCGCGGCAGATTCGCCGGGTGTTGCTCGATGAGCACGGGCTGGATGAGAAGTTGGTGAAAGCCGTCGGTTACTGGCGCGCCGAAGGTTCCGAAGAGGAGTGAGCCCCCTGTAGGAGCTGCCGCAGGCTGCGATCTTTTAATTTTGTTTTTAAAAGGCAAGATCAAAAGATCGCAGCCTGCGGCAGCTCCTACAGTGGCTTTAACTTCGTGCGAACCGCCAGCGGTCGAGGCCGATCAGGGCCAAGCCAATCAGCACAAACCCCACCAATATCCCCCCGGCATTGATCAACACCTGTGGATAACCCAGCACCGCCACATCAATGAACGGATACGCATACGCCCCGAGCAAATGCCCGCGCAGCAAGGCATAGATGAAGTACACCAGTGGATAAATCAGCCACAACGGCAGATGCCACAGGCGCAATGTGCCTTTCGGTACGCAAAACCACCAATAGCCCAGAAATAGCAGCGGCATCACGTCGTGCAGCAATTCATCGGCAATAAATTGCCACCCTTCAGGGTGCCACAAGTGCCGCAGCAAAATGCTGTAGGCCAGTCCCACCACAGCGATACTCACGGCAATGCCACTGCTCACCCACGGCTGCAAAAACCAACGGCGTGCAGCGGATTCTCGCTCGGTCACGGCACAGGTCAGCACCGTCGCCACCAGCGTGTTGGTCAATATCGTGAAGTAACTGAAAAAACTCACCAGCCCGCCCAACAGGCTGGCACCGACACTCAAGCGCGCGAAGAAAATCAGGTAAAGCTGAATGGCCAATCCGGCCCAGCCCAACACGGCGACAAGGGTGATCAGGCGACGGCGCCGCCAGCCAGCGTCCATGTCAGAGCGGTCGCTTGGTGCGCATCAACTTGACGTACAAACGCTCGACCTTCTCCCGCGCCCATGGGGTTTTGCGCAGGAACGTCAGGCTCGACTTGATGCTCGGATCGCTCTTGAAGCAGCGGATATCGATGCGCTCGGCCAGCCCTGACCATTCGTAATGGCTCACCAAGGCGTTGAGGATCTGTTCAAGGGTCACGCCGTGCAGCGGATCGGGGGTTTGTTCGTTCATGCCAGGCCTTTGGGCGAAGTGAAAAATGCAGAAGCCGCGCACCTTAGCCGAGGGGGTGCTGCGGTGGAAGGGCTTCCTTCAAATGTAGGCCAACCGGTGAAGATCGCAGCCTGCGCCCGGCCCGACAATGCGCCCGTTTGCCGCACTGTTACCGAATCCGAAAGGCTGCATGTCAGCAAAAGCCCTTTGTCTTTTTGTTACAGATCATTATCCTGCCGCCCTTCGGCTGAATCGCTTCACTGCCTGCGACCTATTGAAGCACTCAGCCTGCACTCCCAAAACACCAAAAAAAGACTTCGCCATGCCCGATTTTTCCTTCTCCCGAGACAGCGCTATCTCAACCCTGCGCACCCTTGGCGGCTGCACCGCTCTCGGCCTCGTCACCTGTGTTCAAGCGGCTCCCGCGTTCGACAGTGAATCACCGTACATGCTCGGTGACTGGAACGGCACGCGCCCCGAACTCTCGGAAAAAGGCTACGACTTCAAACTCGATTACACCGGCGAAATGGGCAGTAACCTGCACGGTGGCTACGACCACGACCGCACCGCGCGCTACAGCGACCAGTTCGGCCTCGGCACGCATCTGGACCTGCAAAAGATCCTCGGCTGGGACGACGCCGAGTTTCAACTGACCATTACCAAACGCAGCGGCAACAACATCAGCAACGATCGCATCAACGATCCGCGCGTGGGCGGCTTCACCTCGGCCCAGGAAGTCTGGGGCCGTGGCCAGACCACGCGCCTGACGCAGATGTGGTACCAGCAGAAATTCTTCGATCAGAAGCTCGACATCAAGGTCGGCCGTTTCGGCGAAGGCGAAGACTTCAACAGCTTCCCGTGCGACTTCCAGAACCTGGCGTTCTGCGGCTCGCAGGTCGGCAACTGGGTCGGCGGCATCTGGTACAACTGGCCGGTCAGCCAATGGGCACTGCGCGTCAAATATCACCTGACGCCAGAGTTGTACGCGCAGGTCGGCGCTTATGAACAGAACCCGTCGAACCTCGATCGCGGCAACGGCTTCAAACTCAGCGGCAGCGGCACCCAGGGTGCGATCCTGCCGGTCGAACTGGTGTGGACGCCGAAGCTCAACGGCCTGCCGGGCGAATACCGCGCCGGTTACTATTACAGCAACGCCAAGGCCAGCGACGTCTATAAGGACAACAATGGCCAACCGGCAGCGCTGAGCGGTGAAGCCTATCGCAGCGCGTCGAGCAAGCACGGCGTGTGGCTGGGCATTCAGCAGCAGATCACCAGCGTGGCCAGCGACAACAGTCGCGGCCTGAGCGTGTTCGCCAACGGCACGATGCACGACAAGAAAACCAACGCGATCGACAACTACGTGCAGGCCGGCATCACCTACAAAGGCCCGTTCGATGCGCGCGCCAAGGACGACATCGGTTTCGCCCTCGCCCGCGTGCACGTCAACCCGGCCTATCGCAAAAACGCTGAAGCCAGCAACCGCGCCAACGCCGTGTACGACTACGACGACCCGTCCTTCCTGCCGCCGCAAGACACCGAATACAGCGCCGAACTGTATTACGGCGTGCACGTGACGAACTGGCTGACCGTACGCCCGAACCTGCAATACATCCGCCACCCCGGTGGCGTGAACGACGTCGACGACGCCCTGATCGGCGGGATCAAGATCCAGTCCTCGTTCTAGAAAGTCACTGAGATCCAATGTGGGAGCGAGCCTGCTCGCGAAAGCAATTTCAACTTCACCAAAGAAGTCGTCTGACACACCGCTTTCGCGAGCAGGCTCGCTCCCACAGGAAATTTCGTTAGCTAGACAAGTTTTTATCTGAACCATGCCTGTGCCAAATCGTCATCTAAAGTGACTACAGCGCGGGACTACATAAACGTCACGGAGAATCACACTATGAGCACCGAAAGTGCTTCGAGTCGGGGCCGTTTGCTACCGAGCCTGCTCGGCATTCTGCTTCTACTGATGGGCCTGGCCATGTTGGCCGGTGGGGTCAAGCTGAGCATGCTCGGCGGCTCGCTGTACTACCTGCTGGCCGGTATCGGCATTGCGCTGAGCGGCATTCTGATGCTGATGCGCCGTCGCGCGGCACTGGGCCTGTACGCCCTCGTCTTGTTTGCCAGCACCGTTTGGGCGCTGTGGGAAGTCGGTCTGGACTGGTGGCAACTGGTGCCACGTCTGGCCCTGTGGTTTGTCCTCGGCTTCGTGATGTTGCTGCCGTGGTTCCGCCGTCCACTGCTGCTCGCAGGCCCCGCGCCGATGGGCACTGGCGGTCTGACCGTGGCCGTGATTCTGGCCGGCGTCACCGCTTTGGCCAGCCTGTTCACCCACCCGGGTGAAACCTTCGGCGAACTGGGCCGCGACACCGCGGACACCACCAGTACCGCGCCAGCCATGCCCGATGGCGACTGGCAGGCCTATGGCCGCACCGAATTCGGTGACCGCTACTCGCCGCTGAAGCAGATCACCCCGGCCAACGTCGGCAAGCTGCAAGAAGCCTGGCGCATCCAGACCGGCGACCTGCCGACCGCTGATGACCCGGTCGAGCTGACCAACGAAAACACCCCGCTGAAAGCCAACGGCATGATCTATGCCTGCACCGCGCACAGCAAAGTGTTGGCCCTGGACCCGGACACCGGCAAAGAACTGTGGCGCTTCGACCCGCAGATCAAGAGCCCGGTGGGCTTCAAAGGCTTCGCGCACATGACCTGCCGTGGCGTGTCGTACTACGACGAAGCCGCGTACGCCAAAACTGAAAACGCAGCGTCCGCTGTGATTTCCGAAGCCGGCAAAGCCGTTGCTCAGGCGTGCCCGCGTCGTCTGTACCTGCCAACTGCTGATGCTCGCTTGATCGCGCTGAACGCCGACACCGGCAAAATCTGCGAAGGCTTCGGCAACAAAGGTGTGGTTGACCTGACCCAAGGCATCGGCCCGTTCACCGCCGGTGGTTACTACTCCACCTCGCCAGCGGCGATCACCCGTGATCTGGTGATCATGGGCGGTCACGTTACCGACAACGAATCGACCAACGAGCCATCGGGCGTGATCCGCGCTTTCGACGTGCGCGACGGCCATCTCGTGTGGAACTGGGACAGCGACAAGCCAGACGCCACCGAGCCTTTGGCACCGGGCGAAACCTACAGCCGCAACTCGGCCAACATGTGGTCGCTGGCCAGCGTCGACGAAAAACTTGGCATGGTGTACCTGCCACTGGGCAACCAGACCCCAGACCAGTGGGGCGCTGACCGCACCCCGGGCGCCGAGAAATTCAGCGCCGGCGTCGTAGCCCTGGACCTGGCCACCGGTAAAGTGCGCTGGAACTACCAGTTCACCCACCACGACCTGTGGGACATGGACGTTGGCAGCCAGCCAACCCTGCTCGACATGAAAACCGCCGACGGCGTGAAACCGGCGCTGATCGCCCCGACCAAACAGGGCAGCCTGTACGTCCTCGACCGTCGTGACGGCACGCCGATCATCCCGATCAAGGAAATCCCGGTCCCGCAAGGCGCCGTGAAAGGCGACCACACCGCACCGACCCAGGCCCGTTCGGACCTCAACCTGCTGGCCCCGGAACTGACCGAAAAAGCCATGTGGGGCGCGAGCCCGTTCGACCAGATGCTGTGCCGCATCCAGTTCAAAGAACTGCGTTACGAAGGCCAGTACACCCCGCCGTCAGAACAGGGCAGCCTGATCTACCCGGGTAACGTTGGCGTGTTCAACTGGGGCGGCGTCTCGGTCGACCCGGTTCGCCAAATGCTGTTCACCAGCCCGAACTACATGGCCTTCGTTTCGAAAATGGTGCCACGCGAGCAAGTCGCCGCCGGCAGCAAACGCGAAAGCGAAACCGCTGGCGTGCAGCCAAACACTGGCGCGCCCTACGCGGTGATCATGCACCCGTTCATGTCGCCATTCGGCGTACCGTGCCAGGCCCCGGCCTGGGGCTACGTCGCCGGTATCGATCTGACCACCGGCAAGGTTGTGTGGAAACGCAAAAACGGCACCAGCCGCGACAGCTCGCCGATCCCGATCGGCTTCACCCTCGGCGTGCCGAGCATGGGCGGTTCGATGGTCACGGCTGGCGGCGTCGGCTTCCTCAGCGGCACCCTTGACCAGTACCTGCGCGCCTATGACGTGAACAGCGGTAAAGAGCTGTGGAAATCGCGTCTGCCAGCAGGTGGTCAAGCGACTCCGATGACCTACACAGGCAAGGACGGCAAGCAATACGTGCTGCTCGTTGTGGGCGGTCACGGCTCGCTGGGCACCAAAATGGGTGACTATGTGATTGCGTACAAACTGCCGGAATAAGCTTTAGCGGCGGTAAAACAAAGGCGATGTCTCGTGAGGGACATCGCCTTTTTTGTGCATGCCAACCCACCCTGTAGGAGCTGCCGAAGGCTGCGATCTTTTGACTTTGTTTTTAAAAGCCAGATCAAAAGATCGCAGCCTTCGGCAGCTCCTACAGGTTGGAATGTGTGGGGTTGTAAGAATTGTGCTTGTCCTACAGACGCCGGGAATTGCGCGGAGTTTTCCGACAAGTCGCGTCGGTTGTGCCTCGGAAATCGGCTGGATAGGCTCTGGGGGTCGCTGCAAATTCAGCGAACGGGCGTCGCGGCCCGAGCAGTTCATTCGATTTGATGCATAATCGCCGGCCCAAACTGAAGCGCTCAGATGCTTTTTGTCTGGTTTGATGGTGGCTGTGCGCGGGATACCTTCGGGTATGCCGAGATTGCCGAATGGCTCGGTCCGCGAACCCGCGTACAGCTGCCACCCTCAGTCGCGTCGCGGCGAATGAGAGTGACAGCCCCACTTATCATTCGGAGCGTCACTATGAAAAAGCCTACACCCAATCCCCCCGAAACTACCGACACCTCGCCCTACGAATCCCCCGATTCGAAGAAATTCCACGAAGCCGCCGAACGCGCCCTCGACCACTACCTCAAGCCCAACGCCTTGACCCTGCGCTTCCACAAACCCAGCACCATGTTCCAGGTCGCCCCCGACCAGGACAGCGAAAGCCTGCTGGTCCACGCCTGCGAATCCCTGGCCCAGGCCAGCCTCATGACCAGCGACATCGCCGCCTACATCGACCTCCCTCAACGCCGGACGATTATGGCGATCCAGCAAATCATCATGCTCGCCGAACTGGCCGTGAACCGCGTGCTGGATAACCACGAAATCCCCCAACCTCCGCCACACAGCTAAAAGCCCCTCACCCTAACCCTCTCCCAAAGGGAGAGGGGACTGCTCGAGGTGTTTGGGAGATGTACACCGACGTGAGATACCGAGTCGAACTCAGATTCTGAAAAGCCCACAAATGATCTGGCTTAATGATTCTGGACACCCCTGAAGGGCGTAATCTACGCCCAACGACGAGGTGTAATTTTGACTAGACGGTACTTTTCGACAGATTTCAAACGGGACGCGGCTTGCTTGGTACTGGATAAAGATTATTCAGTAAGTGAGGCCTGCGAAGCGATGGGGGTGGGCCCGACCGCTCTGCGCCGCTGGGTTGAGCAGTTGCGCCAGGAGCGCAACGGCAAGACGCCCGAAAGATCCAAGGCCATGACACCCGATCAACAACGCATTCAGGAACTGGAAGCAAAAATCCGACGGATTGAGCGTGAGAAAGAAATCTTAAAAAAGGCTACAGCTCTCTTGATGTCGGATTCCCTCGATCGATAAGGCTGGTCGAGGAGTTAAGCGAGCAATATCCAAGAACCGAGTTGTGTGGTGTGTTTGGAATCAACCGCAGCAGTTTTTACGACCGGTTGAAACAGGGCACAAAAGTTGATGTTGAACGCGATCGCCTCAAGATCAAGGCTGTTGAACTGCATCAGCAAAGTCGCGGTTCGATGGGCGCGCGAGGCCTGTCAGAGGCGTTGCGTAACGAAAAGGAGTCTGTAGGTCGCTACATGGCTCGTAGCCTGATGCGCGAAATTGGATTAAAGAGCCAGCAACGGCGCAGGCATCGTTACAAACCCAGCGGCGCGGAGGCTCAATACGCCCCTAACCATTTGGAGCGTAAATTCAACGTCGAGGCGCCCAATCAAGTGTGGTGTGGCGACGTGACTTACATCTGGGCGGGTACTTACTGGGTTTATCTGGCTGCGGTACTTGATCTGCATGCCCGACGCATCGTCGGCTGGGCGATGTCCCGAAGCCCGGATTCAGCACTAACCTGTCAAGCCTTGAAGGTGGCTTTCGAGTCGCGAGGACGGCCTGAAAACTTAATGTTCCATTCGGATCAGGGCTGTCATTACAGCAGCAAAATGTTCCGTGAAACGTTGTCGGACATGCGGATAAAACAAAGCATGAGTCGACGGGGAAACTGCTGGGATAACGCTCCGATGGAACGTTTCTTTGGCAGTTTGAAATCTGAATGGATACCCAAGGCCGGCTACCGAAACGAAGACGAAGCCAGTACCGATGTGTTGCGCTACCTGACCCACTATTACAATCGGATCAGGCTGCACAGCCACAACGGTTATAGGACTCCGGTAGCCATGGAGGCCCTGGCGGCATGAGAAATGAACAAAACCCTATAACTGTGTCCAGTATCGTTTGACCAGATCACAAATCGGCTCCCTCTCCTAGGGGAGAGGGCTGGGGTGAGGGGTGAATTCAACGCCGAACAAAAGCCGACCGCATGCATGCTCTTCCACCACTCAACAGGATGAGCGTTAGCTCGGCTGCAGCTCTTGATCTTGATCCACGGGCGACGTCGGAAGGCTGAGTGGAGGGATTGATCCGGGCGTGGGAGCGCAGCGACCGTTTGGCGCAGCCAAACCCAGCGAGAGGAGGTGCAGCGAAGCAAACCGTAGGCGCTGCGCCCGGATCGATCCCGGAGCGAAGGAACCCCGAGCCCCAGCGAGCGGGCCGCACGCAGGAGCATGAACGGGACAACCACATAGGTAACAGTTAAGTTCAGGCACATGGGTAACACCTGATCACTTATTTTTGATTACTTTGAGCGTCAGATAACCATCCTTAGCGTCTCGTTCATCAACACGTCCCAGTAGAACAGGCCCAAAGATGATGTCCCAAACACCCTCGCTGATGCTCTCCAATCCGACTATCTGATGTTTCAGGACATAGCCCACATAGATTCTGAGCCTTCCTTTGTTCACTACGCCGTTGGAGTCCGTTCGGTATGCCTCAACATGGCTGGGGTATTTCATCTCCGGCAACTTTCTCGGAAATACCCGTGAAGAGCTGATGTAGCAAGAGGCCGGGGTTTTCTGCCCCAATGCCTCATGAAAACGCTCATGATTATAGTGCTGCATGAACAGATCAAAATGCTTCTGCTGAGCTCCCCACTCAATTTCCGGCGGTCTTGGCAATGTACTTTTAAGCGTGCGGTGCATGCGTTCATGCCGTCCGTTTTGCTCAGGTCGCCCAGGTTGAGTCCGCTCATGAATGATGCCTAGACGAGCCCACCAAATGGATAATTGTGATAACCCCGCACGCCCGCCGCTGGCAAAAGGGACACCGTTATCAGTGCGGATCCGCTCAGGCATCCCATACGTCTTAAATAACCGTTCGAAGGTGGCTTTGGCGTCCTTGAAAGTCGTGCTCGGCATACTTTCACAAGCCAGTAAAAATCGACTGGCGTGATCCATTACCGTCAACGGGTAACACCAGACACCGTCTCCTGTCAGGTATTGGCCTTTGTAATCAGCGCTCCAGAGCTGATTAGGAAGGTCGGCTTTCTGGAGTGGTTTTGGATAGACAGCGACACGCTGACGCAACCGTCGAGACACCACTAGCCCCGCTTTTTTAAGCACGTTGTAGATCGTGGTTTTGGAGGGCGGCGGCTGATCTGGAAACCGCTCTTGCAGGGCTGTCTGGATCTTTTTCGGGCCCGGCGTGGTTTGACCTTGGCGCCGCAGCTCAAGAATGGCTTCTTTGACCGCAAACGGCACAGCCTGTGCTTGAGAATGACGCTTGCGACTGCACTCCGCCAAGCCATTGATGCTGTCCGCGTTGTAGCGGGCCACCCACTTGTAGCCAGTCTTGCGACTGATGCTGTGAGCCGCACAGAGTTGACTGAAGTTGAGCCGACCGGACAGATAGTCGGCGATGAACATCACTTTAAGGTCCATAGGTTTCAGCTCTCGCCACGGCATGGTCAGATCCTCGGAATCGACCAGTGCCAGTTAAAAACTGTTACCTATGTGCTTGAACTGTTTTGTTACCTATGTGGGTGAGTCATACCAGCAAGCCTTTTTGGTTACTTTTTCGGCGTCTGGAAAAAGTGACCCGCCGTAAGGGCGGAACCCTAAGAAGCCGTTACCGCAGCAACGGATATACATACCAGACCACCACAACATGGTCGGCCCAAAGGCCGCCAAGACCAAAGAAACCCTGTCAAAACCCTGAACACACAAGCAGAAACATCCCCCGCCATTGAAACCACCCCAAGCCTGCCCCATCTAAGACCCATACTCCATTGCGCAGGTGCCCCATGAGCGACCAGCAAGAATTCCCGGAAAACCCAGACGACTACACCGAAACCGAAGCCGAACACATCGAACACACCTCCTCCGGCAAAGGCCTCGCCCTGCCCGGCCAAAACCTGCCGGACAAGGTCTACATCATCCCGATCCACAACCGCCCGTTCTTCCCCGCGCAAGTCCTGCCGGTCATCGTCAACGAAGAACCGTGGGCCGAAACCCTCGAACTGGTCAGCAAATCCGAACACCACTCCCTGGCCCTGTTCTTCATGGACACGCCCCAGGAAGACCCGCGCCATTTCGACACCGGCGCCCTGCCGCAATACGGCACCCTGGTCAAAGTCCACCACGCCAGCCGCGAAAACGGCAAATTGCAATTCGTCGCCCAAGGCCTGAGCCGCGTGCGTATCAAGACCTGGCTCAAACACCACCGCCCTCCGTATCTGGTCGAAGTCGAATACCCGCACCAGCCGACCGAGCCGACCGACGAGGTCAAGGCCTACGGCATGGCGCTGATCAACGCGATCAAGGAACTGCTGCCGCTCAACCCGCTGTACAGCGAAGAACTGAAAAACTACCTCAACCGCTTCAGCCCCAACGATCCATCGCCGCTGACCGACTTCGCCGCCGCCCTGACCTCCGCCACCGGCCCCGAGCTGCAAGCCGTGCTCGACTGCGTGCCGATGCTCAAGCGCATGGAAAAAGTCCTGCCGATGCTGCGCAAGGAAGTCGAAGTCGCGCGCCTGCAAAAAGAGATCTCGGCGGAAGTTAACCGCAAGATCGGCGAGCATCAGCGCGAGTTCTTCCTCAAGGAACAACTCAAGGTCATCCAGCAGGAACTCGGTCTGACCAAGGACGACCGCAGCGCCGACCTCGAACAGTTCGAACAGCGCCTGGAAGGCAAAGTCCTGCCGGCGCAGGTGCAGAAGCGCCTCGAAGAAGAAATGCACAAACTGTCGATCCTCGAAACCGGATCGCCGGAATACGCGGTCACTCGCAACTACCTCGACTGGGCAACCTCGGTGCCGTGGGGCGTGTATGGCGAGGACAAACTCGACCTCAAGCACGCACGCAAAGTCCTCGACAAACACCACGCCGGCCTCGACGACATCAAGGATCGCATCCTCGAATTCCTCGCTGTCGGTGCCTATAAAGGCGAAATCAGCGGTTCCATCGTGCTGCTGGTCGGCCCGCCGGGCGTGGGTAAAACCAGCGTCGGCAAATCCATCGCCGAGTCCCTTGGCCGGCCGTTCTACCGCTTCAGCCTCGGCGGCATGCGCGACGAAGCCGAAATCAAGGGCCACCGCCGCACCTACATCGGCGCGCAGCCGGGCAAACTGGTGCAGGCGTTGAAAGACGTCGAAGTGATGAACCCGGTGATCATGCTCGACGAGATCGACAAGATGGGCCAAAGCTACCAGGGCGACCCGGCCTCGGCGCTGCTGGAAACCCTCGACCCGGAGCAGAACGTCGAATTCCTCGACCACTACCTCGACCTGCGCATGGACCTGTCGAAAGTCCTGTTCGTCTGCACCGCCAACACCCTCGATTCGATTCCCGGCCCGTTGCTGGACCGCATGGAAGTGATTCGCCTGTCGGGCTACATCACCGAAGAAAAAGTCGCCATCGCCAAGCGCCACCTGTGGCCGAAACTGCTGGAAAAGGCTGGCGTGTCCAAGGGCAGCCTGAGCATCAGCGACAGCGCGCTCAAGGCCTTGATCGACGGTTACGCCCGTGAAGCCGGCGTGCGCCAGCTGGAAAAGCAAATGGGCAAACTGGTGCGCAAAGCGGTGATGAAGCTGATCGACGAGCCGAAAGCGGTGATCAAACTCGGGCCGAAAGATCTGGAGGCGTCACTGGGTCATCCGGTGTTCCGCAACGAACAAGTACTGTCCGGCACCGGCGTGATTACCGGTCTGGCCTGGACCAGCATGGGCGGCGCGACCTTGCCGATCGAAGCGACGCGGATTCACACGCTTAACCGTGGTTTCAAACTCACCGGGCAACTGGGTGATGTGATGAAGGAATCGGCGGAGATCGCCTACAGCTACGTCAGCTCGCACCTGAAACAGTTCGGCGGTGACGCGAAATTCTTCGACGAAGCCTTTGTCCACCTGCACGTACCGGAAGGCGCGACACCGAAAGACGGCCCAAGCGCCGGTGTGACCATGGCCAGCGCCCTGCTCTCGCTCGCACGTAATCAGCCGCCGAAGAAAGGCGTGGCGATGACCGGCGAACTGACCCTGACCGGGCACGTGCTGCCGATCGGCGGGGTGCGCGAGAAGGTGATTGCGGCGCGGCGGCAGAAGATTTTCGAGCTGATTTTGCCGGAGCCGAACCGGGGTAATTTCGAGGAGTTGCCGGATTATCTGAAGGAAGGGATTACCGTGCACTTCGCGAAGAAGTTCGCGGATGTGGCGAAGGTGCTCTTCTGATAGCCCATTAGCGCCCGCTTTACCCTTACCGCACGCAGGAACTCTCCTATCGGGTTGGGTGGTGATCGAAAATAATGCGATCACCCCCCACTGGGTGCCAACCGGTTCTCGGACTACCCTCACCTCAAAGTTGACTCTTTATAGCGTTTGGCTCGCCACTCTATCGCAAGCGAATATAAAAACCTGTCAACCTTGACAGTATCCCTCGGAATAAAGCGCTATCAGAATCTGCTGACTCTCTCTGAACTGTGAAGGAAGTCCGCATGACATATTCCAATCTTGCCCCCAAAAATCTCCAGCGTCTTATCGGTGAGCTGAATCTTTCAACAAACCGAGGCATTAACCTGCACTCAACAGACATGGCTGTGAGTTTCTACCCCAACACTCTTTCAATCCGTTTTTCCATTAATAAATACCCCGACGTCAGCTACCGTAATTTGAGTTTTCAGTTGAGCAGAAACATTACGTCCGGCACTTACACCTGGGGCAGTTCCGTTGACTTCCAAGGTGCTACTTATCTTGAATATTTCAGGGAGGAAGATGAACTCAGCACCCTTATTCCATTTCAATACGAAATCACTCAAGGTTCCTTGACTGTTGACGTTGCACACTCCGGGACAGGGCAACTGACTTTCAACGTGAAAAACTTTGACATCACCTTGAAGGTGACGTCCGGTAGCAATGAACTTCAGCGCCTGAGTGGACGCTTTATCGCTGGCATCGACACTGTCGTCATCGGGAAAAGCTGACAATTAAAGTCTTCCCGCTAGCTGATTAAAGAGCCCTACACCATGACCAGTAAATCTTTTATTACCGTATTGACAATAGATGCCAGCACTGAACTCCGTGTGCAAAACCGAAAACAATTTTCAAGTACTGAAACCTTGCACCAGCTACTGGGTGACAGGGTCACGCTGAAAAGCTCAGTAAACCGCTCGTCTCAGTACAGTGAACGATCGCTTGTCCTTACCTTTAGAGAGGGTGTGGGGTCTGGGACTTATACCGTTGGCGACATTAACAGCCCTTTCTCGGCTATCAATTATGTCGAACGAGGCATTAGCAGCTTGGCCGGAGGAAGCGCGGAAATCGTGTACCCGGCAATAGAAGGCTCCATCAAAGTCGAAGCCAGCCCAACAGCAGACATGACCCGGTACCATTTCCAGCTTGAAGTCCGAGTGAAGCACGACATCTCCGGAACTCAGCTAACAGTGGAAGGAACCTCCGACGTTGACTTGATCACCACTCGATTCACACCCTAGGAGGGCTGAGGTCGAATTCGCATCTTCCTCCGAGGCCTGCATGGGGCGATAAACGCTCCGCCAATTGTGGGCCCCCTCGGTTGCTTACCTGAGCATCCTGCAGTGCTCACCCCCGACAGCGCCTGACTGTCACACTTCGTCTCATCTTCAGTTATGCTCGCCGTTCGTCGCCAACGCCGGAGCCGCTGACCTTATGTCCCCCACTCGCCTGTTTGTCCCCCTCGCCCTTTCCTTGCTGGCCGCTTGTGCCACGCAACCGAAACACAACGTGACTGTGGAAAAACAAAGCGAATGCCCCGTCCGGCTCACTAACGGACAAAACCTTATCATCACGCTGCCAAGCAACCCGACCACCGGCTATCGCTGGGCCATTCAGGACTCGGCTGGCGGCGTGCTGCGCGCACTCAGCCCCGAGGTCTACAGCAATCCGGAAGATGCCGGCGTGGTCGGCGCCGCGGGTTTGTCGACCTGGCGCTTCCAGGCCTTTGCCCCCGGCACCGGGCGCCTGCGCCTGACCTCGCAACAGCCGTGGGCACCGGAAGTGCTGCCAGTGGAAACCTTTGACTGCGCCATTTCGGTGAACTGATCGTGGGCTGGCTGATTCTGGCGCTGATGGGCGCGGTGACGTTTCTCTACGGTGTCAGCACCCATGCGGCGTTACTGTGTCTGTTGGTCAAACCATTGCCGGTGCTGGCGCTGCTCGGCTGGCTGCACGATGCACCACCCAGCGACTATCGGCGCTGGATCAGTCTGGGTCTGATTTTCTCGCTGCTGGGTGATGTGTTGCTGGCATGGCCGGGAGACCTCTTCGTGTTTGGCCTCGGTGCGTTTCTGATCGCGCATCTGGCGTATCTCAAGGCTTATCTGAGTGACTGCAAGCGTCTGGCGGTGTTGCCGTTGCTGCTCGCGCTCGGGGTTGGCGCGGTACTGTTGGGGATTCTGGTTTCCAGCGGTCTCGGGCCTTTGCTGGTGCCGGTGATCATTTACGGCACGGCAATCAGCGCGATGCTCTGGCGCGCCCTTGCTCGCCTCGGCACCGATGCGCCCAAGCGTTCGGCGCTACTGGCGGCGGGTGGTGCGCTGGCGTTTGTGTTCTCGGACAGCGTGATCGGCATTGATCGCTTCGTATCGCCATTCCACGCCGCGCCGTACGTCATCATCCTCAGCTACTGGCTGGGCCAGTGGGGCATTGCGGCCTCCGCGTTCTCCCAAAGCAAACGCGCTAGCCTTTAAAAGATCGCAGCCTGCGGCAGCTCCTACAGAAAACCGCATTCCCATGTAGGAGCTGCCGCAGGCTGCGATCTTTTGATTTGCCGCTTTATCAGACAACCCAAGCATCCCCGCGCCCTTTTGGCTAAAATGCCGGCCTTTCCATTTACACCGCCGGAACCGCCGTGAGCAAAGAACCCGATCGTATTTTCGCCAAGCCTTTGGCCCAGGTGCCCGACTTCGCCTTCAACGAAGATGTGGTGCGGGTGTTCCCGGACATGATCAAGCGCTCGGTGCCGGGTTACCCGACTATCGTCGAAAACCTCGGCGTGCTCGCCGCGCAGTTCGCCCAGCCGAACAGCGTGCTCTATGACCTCGGTTCATCGCTGGGTGCGGTCACTCAAGCCCTGCGCCGCCATGTGCGCACCGACGGTTGCCGGGTGATCGCTGTGGATAACTCGGCGGCGATGGTCGAGCGCTGCCGCGAATACCTCAACGGTCAGGACTCGATGTTCCAGGAGTTGCTGCCAGTCGAAGTGATCGAGGGCGACATTCTCGCCCTCGACTTCCAGCCCGCGTCGGTGGTGGCGCTGAACTTCACCCTGCAATTCATCGCCCCCGATCAGCGCACCGCGTTGCTCTCGCGCATTCGCCAAGCGCTGCTGCCGGGCGGCGCGCTGATCCTCTCGGAGAAGCTGCGCTTCAACGAAGCCGAAGAACACGCGCTGCTCACCGATCTGCACGTCGCCTTCAAACGCGCCAACGGCTACAGCGAACTGGAAATCGCCCAGAAGCGCAGCGCCATCGAAAACGTCATGAAGCCCGACAGCCTCGAAGAACACCGCGCACGCCTGTTGGCCGCCGGGTTCTCGAAAGTCGTGCCGTGGTTCCAGTGTCTTAACTTTGCCTCGTTGATTGCCTTGCCATGATTGATCTGTCTCCCCTCGCCCGCCGTCTGGCTGGTACGCCGCTGGCCGAATGGGCCAACACCCTGCAAGCGCAACTCGACAAGAAAATGGAGAAAGGTCACGGCGATCTGGAGCGCTGGCAAAGTGCGCTGGATGCCTTGCCAAAGATCCAGCCGAGTGAGGTCGATCTGCTCAACGGCCTGAAACTCGACACCGATTGCAACGACGAAACCCGCGCGCAAATGCGCACCGCACTGATGGGCTTGTCACCATGGCGCAAAGGGCCGTTCGACCTGTTTGGTGTGCACGTCGACACCGAATGGCGCTCGGACTGGAAGTGGTCACGAGTGGCGCCGCATCTGGACCTGCAGGGCAAACGCATCCTCGATGTCGGCTGCGGCAACGGCTACTACATGTGGCGCATGCTCGGTGCCGGCGCTGACAGCGTGATCGGTGTCGACCCGAACTGGCTGTTCTTCTGTCAGTTCCAGGCGGTGCAGCGTTATCTGTCAGAACCGAATGCCTGGCACTTGCCGTTCCCGTTCGAAGACCTGCCGCCGAACCTCGAAGGTTTCGACACGGTGTTTTCCATGGGTGTGTTCTACCACCGCCGCTCGCCGATCGAGCACTTGCTGGCGCTGAAGGATTGCCTGGTCAAGGGCGGCGAACTGGTGCTGGAAACGCTGGTGGTGGAAGGCGACAAGCATCAGGTGCTGGTGCCGGAAGACCGTTATGCGCAGATGCGTAACGTGTGGTTCCTGCCGTCGGTGCCGGCGCTGGAGTTGTGGCTGCGGCGTGCCGGGTTCACTGATGTGAAATGCGTGGATGTCAGCACCACGACGGTCGAGGAACAACGTGGTACCGAGTGGATGAAGTATCAGTCGCTGAGCGACTTCCTCGATCCCGAAGATCACAGCAAAACCATCGAAGGCCTGCCGGCGCCGATGCGTGCGGTGATTGTCGCCAAGAAGTAAACCAACCACCGCGGTGAGCCCACCCCTCACCCCAGCCTTCTCCCAAGGGAGAGGGAGCCGATCTTTGAGCTTTTCAAGATCTGAGTTCAACTCGATATCCCAAGTCGGCGGACCTCTCCCTCTCACCTCGGTAAGTCCCCTCTCCCCCTGGGAGAGGGTTAGGGTGAGGGGCTTTTTGCTCTTCGGGCGCGAAAAAATTCGGTCAGCACGGCGCCACACTCTTCGGCCAATACCCCGCCTTCATATAGCACTCGATGGTTGAGAAAGCCCTGGGTAAAAAACTGCCCCTGGCTCTGCACAATCCCGGCCTTCGGCTCCAGCGCGCCATACACCACCCGCGCCACCCGCGAATGCACGATCAAGCCTGCGCACATGCTGCACGGCTCCAGCGTCACATACAGCGTGCTACCCGGCAGACGATAGTTATCCACCGCCTGCGCGGCTTCACGGATCGCGACCATTTCCGCGTGCGCACTGGGGTCGCTGGTACTGATCGGGCAATTGAAGCCACGACCGATGATCGCGCCATCCTGCACCAGCACTGCGCCCACCGGCACTTCGCCGAGCGCTGCGCCTTGTGCGGCGAGGGTCAGGGCTTCACGCATGAAGTCGTGGTCTCGGCTGCGATCAATGATTGCCGCGGGGCGAATCTGGCGCATCACTTCACCTCGATGGCGGCCATCAGGCCGGTTTCCATGTGGTCGATCACGTGGCAGTGGAACATCCACACCCCCGGATTATCGGCGACCAGCGCCACTTGCGCGCGCTCGTTCTTGCCCAGCAGATAGGTGTCGGTGAAGTACGGAATGATCTTGTGCCGGTTCGACGCGATCACCTTGAAGCTCATGCCGTGCAGGTGGATCGGGTGCTGATACTGGGTCATGTTCTTCAATTCGAAGATGTAGCTCTGCCCCAGTTTCAGGCTGGCAATCGGTCGGTCGGCGCAAGTCTTGTCAGTGATGTCCCAGGCCTTGCCGTTGATCTGCCACAGGCTCGGCGGCTTGCCGTTGTCGACGTTGACCGACACCGAACCCACCCACTCGAAATTGAAGTTGAGTTTCTCGGCACTGGCCAGGTCCGGCTCGGCCACCGGGTTGGCGGGCAAGGCTTTCGGCCAGTCGGTCGGTGCGTCGTTGTTGGCCACCGAACGCAGTGTGCCCAGACGTACCGGCCCGTTGCGCAGCGACAATTCTTCGCCCGCCGCCGGCGCCTTGATCGCCAGACAAATGCGCATGCCCGGGCCGAGCCAGTATTCCTTGCCCAGCGGGCGCGGCTCGACCGGATTGCCGTCCAGCGCGTAGATCTGCGCTTCGACGCCGGGAATGTTGATGCGGTAAGTCAACGTGTTATCGAGGTTGAGCAAACGCACCCGGGTGATCTGCCCGGCCGGCAATTCAATCACCGGCGATGGCACGCCGTTGATGGTCGACAAGCGCCCCGCCGTGCCGCCACGCGCTGCTTCACGGGGAATGCTGAATTCGACGAAATTGCCTTCGTCATCGATGTGCCAGTTTTTCAGGCTCAAGGTTTTTTCGTACTTGAAACCTGTGGGTTCGCGCTCTTCGATGATCAGCGGTCCGACCAGCCCTCGCCCGAGTTCTTCGCTGCTGCTGACGTGCGGGTGATACCAGTAGCTGCCGGCATCCGGCACGCGGAACTTGTAATCGAAGTACTCGCCCGGCAACACCGGCAGTTGCGACACGTACGGCACGCCGTCCATTTCCAGCGGCAGACGAATGCCGTGCCAGTGAATGGTCGTCGCCACCGGCAGGTGGTTGATGAAGCGCACCCGCAGCCATTCACCCTGGCGCACACGCAACTCGGTGCCAGGCGCCGACGGGCCGAATGCCCAGGCCTCGGTCTTGTGCCCCGGCACCAACTCGACGTCCAGGGGGGCGGCGATCAGTTCATAGTCATGACCCGCCTCGGCGTCGGCCATTTTGCCGAGCCAATAACGCGACGCGCCCCCCGCCCCGACACCAACGACAACAAGACCGGCCAGGCCACCGAGGATTTGGCGACGGGTAAAGGACATGAACTCAACTACCTCACGTATCGGCAACAAGCCTTGAAGGCCTGCAAAAGGCGAATACGATACACCTGCGGTTGAGAAACAGTAAGGGCGACCTGAGGCCGCACGCCACCTGTCGGCTTAAGGCCGCAGCCCGGTAATCAAGTGCACCACGCCGCCCTCCAGGGGCATCACACCCGCGACACCAGCGGCGCTCAACGCGTAGGGGTCCATGTGCGACACATCACGCAACACAACCCGCACCCGCGTCAACGCCAGCGGTTGCTGGGACTGGAGGTTATCCACACCACCCAACGCCGCGACAATTTCGCTGCTCAATCCGTCGATCGGCTCGGCCGCTGCTGCGGGTGTGTCCACCACCAGATCCGGGGTCAGGGCCTTCCAGAATGCCTTCTGCAATTTTTCGAACATGTTCAGTTCTCCAGAACCCGTAAAGTATCGGCGGTGGCCTCATGAAAGAGCTGCACCGCCTCACGCACCTGCGCGGCGCTTTCCAGACCCAGTACCTGTTGCGCGATGATCTGACAATCCGCCAGCGCCAGTTCGCGCACCGTTGCCTTGACCGGCGCAATCATCGGCACGCTGACCGATAACTCATCCACGCCCAACCCCAGCAACAGCGGCACCGCCAGACGTTCGGAGGCCATCGCACCGCACACACCGACCCACTTCCCATGGGCGTGTGCGGCCTTCACGGTCATGGCGATCAGGCGCAATACCGAGGGATGAAAACTGTCCGCCTGACTGGCCAGGCGCGGGTGATCGCGATCCATGGCCAAGGTGTATTGCGTCAGGTCGTTGGTGCCGATCGAGAAGAAATCCACCAGCGGCGCAAACAGATCCGCCAGCAACGCCGCCGCCGGCACTTCGATCATGATCCCCAGTTTCGGCCGTTGCGTTAGCCCCAGTGCCGATATCTCCTCATCGAGCATCTGCCGCGCCAGACGCAGCTCCGAAAGCTGCGTGACCATCGGCAGCATGATGTGCAAACGCGTCAGCTCACAGCAGCCGAGCATGGCCCGGAACTGCTCACGCAACAGCTGCGGACGCTCCAGGCACAAACGGATGCCGCGCACGCCAAGGAACGGGTTGGTTTCGCTGTCCATCGGCACATAGGCCAGCGGTTTGTCGCCGCCGACATCGAGGGTGCGCACCACCAGATTGTGCGCAGGTCCGACACTGCGAGCGATGGCGCTGTAAGTGGCGACCTGTTCGTCATGGCTCGGCGCGTGATTGCGGCCGAGGTAGAGAAACTCTGAACGCAGCAGGCCGACGCCCGCGCCCCCCGAGGCCATGGCCTGCTCGGTTTCCGCCAACGAGGCGACGTTGGCCGACACCTCGACGTGATGGCCGTCGCGGGTGCGCGCCGCGAGCGTTGCGTTGGCCAGTTCATGTGCATGACGCTGACGTTGTCGCGCGTGCCGAGCCTGCCACTGGCCGACGACCGCAGGGTCGGGATGTACATGCAATTCACCCTTGTCGGCATCGAGCAATATTGGCGTGCCGTTGCTCAGTGCGAGCATCTGCACCGGCACCCCGCAGATCGACGGCAGACCACAGGCACGGGCGAGAATCGCCACGTGACTGGTCGCGCCGCCCCCGACCGTAGCGAAGCCCAGCACCTTGCTGGTATCGATGCCAGCGGTCTGCGACGGCGTCAGTTGATCGGCGATCAGAATGCATCCTTGAGGCAACTCCAGCGCCTGCTCGCCAATACCCAGCAGCAGCTTGAGGACGCGACGCCCGACATCGGTCAGATCCGCCGCCCGTTCAGCCAGAAGCGCACTGCCCAGTTGGCGAAACATCGTCGCTGTTTCTTCAGTGGCCGCGCGCCAGGCAAACGCCGCGCTTTTGCCTTCGCTGATCAACGCCTGGGCCTGATCGAGCAGCCCCGGATCTTCGAGCAGTTGCTGATGGGCCTTGAAGATCTCGGCTTCGGCCTCGCCAGCGGCGGTGTCACACAAATGCTGCAAGGCCAGATCGGCTTCGATCAGGGCATTGGCCAGGGCTTCGCGCTCGACGTCCGCTGCGCCGCCGAACTCGCTGACGTCGAAGACCGGCTCGCTGATCTGCAGCACCTGGCCCAACGCCGAACCGGGTGATGCACAGATGCCCCGCAGAAGCGTCAGCGCCTCCGTGACGACGACCTCGGCCGGCGCGACTGCCGTCACCGTTTCACCGCAGCCCTCGGCTAACAACCGGGTCAGTGCCTCGATTGCAGCATCAGCGTCTTCGCCCACCGCACTGAGTTGCACACTGTCGCCAAACGCGGTCTGTAACGCCATGATCGCCACCAGGGATTTGGCGTTGGCTTGAGTCTGCTGTTTATGCAGGTAAATCTTTGCCGAGAAACCCTTCGCCGCTTGCGCGAACACTGCCGCCGGGCGCGCGTGCAGACCATTGGGGTTGGGCAGTTTCAAGGAGGGTGAGAACACGGCCTGACCTTCTGCCGCGACGGCTTCCTCGCTGAATGTCTGTGCGCTGGCGAGTTCAAGCAACGGCTGGCCGCTTTCGACCCGTGCGCTCGACGCGACCAGCCAGGTAAACGGCTCGCCGCTGACCACCAGCATCAATGTCATCAGGCTGCGCGCATGTCGGGCAATGTAGTCGGCGTCGAACTCGATCAGCGCCTGCCCGGCGGCAACCCGTTGCCCCTCTTCGACCAGACGAGTGAAGCCTTGGCCGGCGAGGCTCACCGTATCCAGGCCGATGTGCAGCAACACCTGCACACCATGGTCATCGGTGATGCTCACGGCATGCCCGCTGGCCTGCACGTTGCTGATAATTCCGGCCAGCGGGGCACACAGGGTCGACGAGGTCGGATCGATGCACAGACCATCGCCGATCACGCGCCCGGAAAACACCGGATCGGGCACTTGCTCGAGCGCCATCAGGACACCGGACAAAGGCGCCAGCAGTTGCAAGGGTTGGGGTGTGGCCATGATGTCACCTGCAGTTTTATTCTTTGAAGTGCTGATGGAGCGCGACGCGCCATCAGCATCGCTTATTTCCACCAGTATTCGACCTGCAATCCGACATTCGCACCGTGGCGGGCGGTGCCGAAGGCGCCGGTGTCAGACAGTGCAGAACCTTTCGCCAGTTGGTTGGCCGCACGTTTGGCCGCTTCGTTCCAGGTGGCGTACGTGTAATACAGACGCACTTCGGGACGCGCCCAAAACTCGGGGCCTTCAGGCGACCAGGTCGGGGCAAACGTGAACTTGCTCAGCTTGCGCGTGCCGCCTGGAGCGTCGACTTGATCGTGGCCCAGTTCGGTGACCAGTTTGAAGTGTTCGCTTAGCGCGTAGGCAGGCCGCACCCCCAACGAGATCCAGTTCTGATCGGCACCGTCCGGACGAATGTCTTTCTGATACACCGCCTCGACCTGACCGCCAAAGCGCGGCGTCACCTGCCAGTCGAAAAACTCGACGACCCGGTAACTTTTATTGCTGTCGTCCAGTTTGACGTTGCCGGTGTAGCCCAGCCCGGTGCCCGGCCCTTCACCGTATTGCAGCGCCAGTTTGTTCTTGCCGCCGAAAAAATCCTTTTGCACATGTTGCGTGGTGATCGCCCAGCCTCGGTGGGCATCGCGGCTGTCGGGCTTGTCGATATAGCTCAAGCCGAACTCCAGTTCACCGCCCGGGTTGGTCTTGAAACCGGCGACGTTGAAGTCATGCCGATTGATGTAGTCCTTCTGGTACAGATTGTCCTTGCGCGAAAACGCGTAGCTGTACTTCAGATCGCCGATCAATACGTCTTCGACCCCGCCCCCGGTGGCGCTCTGGTTCCAGTAATAGAAATCGGAAATATGGATGTCGTTACGTTTGTAGTAACGGCGCCCCGCCCACAGAGAGCCGCCATTGAGCGCAGGCATCGCCGACCACTGTGCATAGGCCTGCGGCAAGCGGATCGAACCATTGTCGTCTTTGAATGTAGGGCTGCGGTCGTAGCGGTTATACAGCGAAGCCATGCCATCGACACTCAGGACCGAACCGTCGTCGAGGGTGTACAGGTCTTGACGCAGCTCCAGTTCGCCGTACTGCTCGCACTCGTTACCCAAGCGATATTTGGTCTGTGCGCCGGGTAACTGGAAGCACGACTGACCGCTGCTGTTGACCGACGTGCCGACACCGCTGCGCAAGTAGCCGGCAAACTCCAGCGCTTGTGACGTTGGCGGCAAGGCCAGGCAAAAACCTGCGACTGCAAGGCTGCGATTTATTGTTGTTTTCATAAGCCACCCCATTGTTTTTATTGTCTGGTTGCATGATTTCGGCGCGCAAAAATCCCCCGCGCAGTGCTCTGCGTGTTTTTTTGAAAGCTGGTTTTCTAGTTAGAGGTCAGGGATCGATCAGGTGCAGGACGAAGGACTCGTAAGGTCGCAGCACCACCTGACGCTTGCGCAACGGGCCTTGCGGATAATTGCTGATCAACAGGCGCTGGCGCATCGACTCGCTGATGACCGTCGAAGGCAATTCCACCTCACAGCTTGTCCCGTAGAAGTTGTTCACCACCAACAAACGCTCGGCGACACCTTCACGCACATACGCCCAGACCTGCGGATGTTCGGGCAGCAATTGTCGGTACAACCCGTCGGTGATCAGCGACTCGCGGCGACGCAATGCGATCAGACTGCGATAGTGATGCAGCACCGAGTCCGGGTCGTCGAGCTGCCTGGCGACGTTGATCTGCGCGGCATTGGCCGGCACCCCGATCCACGGCTCGACACTGCTGAAACCGGCGTTCGGTCCAGCGTCCCAATGCATCGGTGTGCGGCCGTTATCACGGGATTTCTGCATGATCGCAGCCATGTTGTCGGCATCACTGCTGCCGGCTTCGCGCTTGAGGCGAAAGATGTTCAGCGTCTCGACATCGCGATAATGCTCGATCGATTCGAACCCCGGATTGGTCATGCCCAACTCCTCGCCCTGATACACGAACGGCGTGCCCTGCAGAAAATGCAGCGCAGTGCCGAGCATCTTCGCCGAGAGTTCGCGATACTCGCCGTCATGGCCGAAGCGCGAGACCACGCGCGGTTGATCGTGGTTACACCAGAACAGCGCGTTCCAGCCACCACCGGCCTGCATGCCGGTCTGCCAGTCGGAGAGGATTTTCTTGAGCTGAAGGAAATCGAAGTCGGCGCGTACCCACTTCTGCAGGTTCGGATAATCGACTTTCAAGTGGTGAAAGTTGAAGGTCATCGACAGTTCTCTCGACTGCGGATTCGAATAACGAATGCAGTGTTCGAGGCTGGTCGATGACATCTCGCCGACATTGATCAGGTCATGCCCTTCGAAGACTTCGCGGTGCATCTGCTGCAAGTACGCGTGGACATTCGGCCCGTCGGTATAGAAGCGCCGGCCATCGCTGCTGTCCTCGGGAAAGTCCTGCGGCTTGGAGATCAGATTGATCACGTCCAGACGAAAACCACCCACGCCCTTGTCCCGCCAGAACTGCATCATCCGGAACACTTCGGCGCGGACCTCGGGATTGTCCCAATTCAGGTCGGCCTGAGTGTGGTCGAACAGATGCAGGTAATACTGACCGGTCTGGGCTTCGTACTCCCAGGCGGAACCGCCAAACTTGGATTCCCAGTTGTTCGGCTGATCACGCCAGATGTAGAAGTCACGGTAAGGGTTGTCGAGGCTGCTGCGCGCCTGCTGGAACCATACGTGTTCGATCGAGGTGTGATTGACCACGATGTCGAGCATCAGCTTGATTCCGCGCTTGCCCGCTTCGGCGATCAACAGTTCGCAGTCGGCCATGCTGCCGTAGCTCGGGTCGATGGCGTAGTAATCGCTGATGTCATAGCCGTTGTCGCGTTGCGGCGAACGCAGGAATGGCGTGATCCACAGGCAGTCGACGCCTAGCCATTGCAAGTAGTCGAGCTTGGCGACAATACCGAGCAGATCACCTGTCGGGTTGCCGGCGTGGCTATGAAAGCTCTTCGGATAGATCTGGTAGATCACCGAACGTTGCCAGTCTTGCATGGCACATTTCCCTCTTGAATGTTACGGGCCCTGTAGGCGCTGCCGCAGGTTCGATTCAGGCAACCCGATAACCGGGCCGGACAATCTTCATGCTCAATGCACAGGTCAGAACAAACGGCACGAGCATGGCAACCAGCATCCCGAGCACAAACATCGGGATGAACTGCGGAATGATCGAGATAAACCCCGGCAGGCCGCCGACGCCGATGGCCGACGCCTGAACCTTGTTCAGCGACAGGAACACACAGCCCAGCGCCGAGCCGGTGAGTGCGGCGTAGAACGGAAATTTGTAGCGCAGGTTGACGCCGAACATCGCCGGCTCGGTGATACCGAAGTAGGCGGAAATCGCCGAGGTCGACGCCATGCTCTTGTCCCGCGCATTACGGGTCATCCAGAACACCGCCAGGGCGGCACTGCCCTGGGCGAGATTGGACATGACGATCATCGGCCAGATGAAGGTGCCGCCCTGGGTCGAGATCAATTGCAGATCGACCGCGAGAAACATGTGGTGCATCCCGGTGATCACCAGCGGCGCGTACAGCAGACCGAAAATCGCCCCCCCGACCATCGGCGCCAGATCAAACAGCATGACCAGCCCTTCAGTGATGAAGATGCCGATGTGGCGGGTCACCGGCCCGATCACCGCCAGCGCCAGCACGCCCGTAACGACGATGGTGGTGATCGGTACCACGAGTAATTGAATGGCGTTGGGCACGCGCGCCCGCAGCCATTTTTCGATGATGCTCATTACATAGGCGGCCAGCAGAATCGGCAGGATCTGCCCTTGATAACCGACCTTTTCCACCTGGAACAACCCGAGAATGTCGAAGTACGGCAGATGCTGCCCGTCCAGCCCGGCCACGGCCTTGCCGTAGTTCCAGGCGTTGAGCAGATCGGGGTGCACCAGCATCAGGCCGAGCACGATGCCGAGGATCTCGCTGCCGCCAAAGCGTTTGGCCGCCGACCAGCCCACCAGCGCCGGCAGAAACACGAACGAGGTGTTGGCCATCAGATTGATCAGGCTCCAGAGCCCGTCGAGTTTCGGGTAGGCATCGAGCAGGGTTCGCCCTTCGATGAACATGCCTTTGGCGCCCAGCAGATTGTTGATGCCCATCAACAGGCCAGCAATGATCAACGCGGGCAGGATCGGCATGAACACATCGGAAAACACTCGCACCAGCCGCTGCATCGCGTTGATCTTTTCGGCGCTTTTCTGTTTGACGTCAGCAATGGTCGACGCGGCGAGACCGGTCTGGCGACGCAATTCGCCATAAACCTTTTCCACTTCGCCCGGACCGATCACCACCTGATACAGACCGCCGGTGAAGAACGAGCCTTTGACCAGGTCGATCTGGTTCAGCGTGGCGCTGTCGACCAGGCTCGGGTCCTTCAGGGCCAGTCGCAACCGCGTGACGCAGTGGGCGGCCTGTTCGAGGTTGTCGCTGCCACCGAGGCTGTGCAGCAATTGCCTGGCAATGTTCGGATAGTCGTGGCTCATGCTTGTTCTTCCGCTGTGGATTGTTGTTATTGGCAGCACGCCGAAGCGAAAAATACTCGTCTGTACGAGTTAATGCAACAACTCGTACAGACGAGTTTGTTTATGCATATTCCCGCCAGACCGAAAGAGAATTGTCCTACCCCGCCCTAAGATGATTTCCATCGTCCACATGGACAAAGCCCTACCCTGGCCTTAAGGTTCGAAGCTTTGAGCACAGTCGGCACCGAGCCTACCCATGAGCAAATACAACCAGATCTATAGCGATCTGCTGGCCAACATCACGACTGAACGCCTGCAGCGCGGCGCCCGCCTGCCTTCCGAAACCGAACTGATGGACAGCTATCAGGCCAGCCGTGGCACGGTGCGCAAGGCCATCGAGTTACTTCAAGAGCGTGGCTTTGCGCAGAAAATCCACGGCAAAGGCACCTTCGTGCTGTCGACCAACCCGATCGAGTTTCAGCTCGGTGGCATCGTCAGCTTTCAAGAGACCTACCCGCGCCTGGGCAACGATGTCAGCACCGAAGTGGTCGAACTGAGCCATATCCCGCTCGAAGGCGCCCTGCTCGAGCACATCCATGCCGAACCGGGCAGCCTCATCACGCGGATCAAGCGTGTGCGGCGGATTGACGGCAAACGGGTCATCCTCGACATCAACCATTTCGTCACCGAAGTGATTCCCGGCCTGACCCTCGACATCGCTGAACAGTCGATCTACGCCCATATCGAACAGACTCTGCAGTTACAGATTGCCTACGCCCAACGCACCATCGAAGCCGTGCCGCGCAGCAAGGACGATCAACTGCACCTGGACCTCGACGACCAGAGTCATGTGATCGTGGTCAGCAACCAGACCTTCCTTCAGGACGGTCGTCAGTTCGAGTACACCGAATCGCGGCACACCCTCGACAAGTTCTACTTTTCCGACGTGGCCCGACGCTGATCCAGGCACATTTGCAACGATCATATGCGGTACATATGTAGTGCACTCCCCTTGAGCGAATCGGCCATGCTTGGCTCTCATTTCTCAAGGATGGAGAAAGCATGTACGCCACCCAACCACGTCCTCTGCCCAATGCGGCAGACAAAGCGGCTCTGAAGCGAATCGCCTATACCGTCGTGCAGAACTGCCCCGGCCTGCAGGACGCCGCCCGTCAAGCGGCTCTTGATCTGCTGGAAGCCAAAGGCTTGTCGAGCCTTGATCCGGATCAGGTTTATTTCCATCGTTTCAAGACAGCCCAAAGCAGCAGCCGCTCGTTTACCGGCTGGGAGCACATCCGCGAAAATCCCTACGAATCGATGACCCTGACACAGTTGGTCATTCATCGTTTTCGCGCCACCGACCAGGACAACGCCGATCTTCTCGATCTGTATGGTGGCTTCTACACCGAAGGTCCGCAGGCCGAGGATTTCCACGAAAAAAACCAGGTTCGCCTGCATGGCAACGAGGTCTTGAACGCGTTCTGGCGCCTCGATTTCAGTGGTCACTACACGGCCACTCTGACGGACTTCTGGAACAGCCACGCCGACGATTTCCGCACATTGGCCAAATGCAATTTCCTCAGCCGTGCGGTGCAGGCTCTGGACCTTGGGCAACTCACCGGTAGCGACTTCCAATGGCTGGTGGGCTCGGTGGTGGGGCCTGTCAGCTGGCCGGTCACCCTGAGCATGCTGCAAGCGAGCCACGAGGCAACGGGCAATGTATGCGCCTTCGACATCGACGGTCATGTCGCCACCCAATTGCTGCGGGTGGTAGGTCCCGATGGCCGGCAGATTATTTATCTGCCCGGTGATGCCGAAGCGTTCGTGGTCAGGGAAACCACGGCGGACCTGCACTGGTGGGTGCTTGAGCAAATGAACAACGCGAACCGCCGCATGTCCTTCATGGAGCATTTTGCCCTCGCCGATCGTCAGGTCATGAGCGAGAACCCTACCGATCTGATGAACAGGTTAGTGGGTAGCTGGGGTCGCGCCGACCATCACCTGATCAACCGCACAAACCTGACGCTGACCGATGATGCCTTCAGTTGGCTGCGCGACTCGACCCGCCAGGCAATGTTCGCAGAGGCCCATCTGTCCCTGACGTCCAATGGCGATCTGCGCAAAAAGTTGTGGATCGGCTATTTGAGCGCGGGACTCAAGGTATTCGGTCCGATGGCCACTGTTGGCTGGCCGCTGGCGTTGCCGGTGATTGGCGCCACCATTGTCAGCATGGGCCTGAATATCGATCAGGCGCAAAACGGCAAGACCAACGCCGAACGCAAGGCCGGCGTGCTTGGCGCGGTCCTGAGTGGCATCAACATGCTCTTCAACCTTCCATTGCTCATGGGTACCGGCCCGATGCTGGAAGTCGGCCCCGAGGTCGACGTTTTTGAGGCCGCAGAAATCGCCGAGTACAGCGAAGCCTTGAACACCTCCGCCGAGGCTGACAACCCACCGCCAATCAGGGTGCCGGACGATGTCGGCATCGCCGTGCCGGCGCTTGATGAAACGCTGTCGATAACGGCGCAAAAGTCTGCGCCACCGCCGATCCCCGAACGTTATCAATGCAACGAGGTGCTCGATGGCACAGCACTCGGTGAGGAGGCCGGGAAATTTCAGGGTATTTACCGTCTCGACTCTGATCCGCCCTACGCCATCCTGATGAATGACAGTCCCTATTATGTGCGTTACTTCGCCGACTCTCGCGGCGGTGGCGATTGGGCAATCGTTGACCCGGAGCGCCCCAATCAACTCGTTCACGCCTTGCCGGTCCGCCTTAATGGCGCTGGTGAGTGGGAGCGGATCCCTGCATTGGGCCTTAAGGGAGGAGGTCAATGCATGGGTAAACAGTGTGCCCCCGAGATCGAACTCGACACGTTCGAACCCGCAGTGCCCGAGCCGCCCGCCCAACCGGAAATGGAGCCGCAACCTTCGGCCTCACGCCCCCCGCCCCCCGCGCCCCGTGCCCTGCGCCTACGATATCGATCCGACGGTGCGCCGTTCGATAAAAGCCTGGGCGTTGAACCTGAACGAAACCCATGCCCAGATGCAGCCCGATGGTGCCGGCGGTTTTAGCATGGATGACCCGTTCGAGCTGTACGCCGCCGGTAAGCGTCAACGCTTGCAGAGTTCAGCCAGAAGTTTTTTCAAGAACCTGCCGTGGGTCATCCAGCCTGCGCGTCCGGCAATGCCCGAAATCAGCCGCCTGATGGCGCTAGCCGATCTTGTCGATGGCATTTTTGAACGTGCTTCAGGGCTGGTGGTGGGAGCAACCCTTGATCGCATCGCCACCCTGCGTTTTCTGATCGAGAACATGCCGGCGCTGGCCCGACACGCGAAGACTCTATACATGCGTGGGTTGCTCAGCGACTTCGCTCAGGTTGAACTGAACCGCTACTTCATGAGCGGCACCATGAGCGTGGATCTGCGCACTTACCTGAGCAGCCTCGGCACCGATCCTGGCGGTCGATTCACCCCGCTGGAACTGGTCCGGATCGCACGAGAAAACGGCGTCCGTGTCCAGGCGATCGATTGCGCCGCAAGCTACAAAATGAAAACACCGCTGCCCTCCGTCGAAGAACAAATGATCAGCACCTTCCTGACCAACGACCTCATGACCGGCGACCTCTATCTCAACAGTCCGAAAAAATGGATCGTGGTGACCGATGCTCAGAACACAAACAACTTCAAAGGACTGTCCGGCATCAGTGAGTTGAAGGGAGGAATTGGCCTGCGAATCGATGAAGTCGCCGCCGGTGAAGAGCTGGGCGTAGATGTCGACCCAGGGGTTGAAGTACCACGCGACAGCTCGCCCGGTGGCACGGCCACGCAAGGCCCTCCAGACCTTCTTCGCGCTGATTTGCGTTTGAAGGTGCAGGCGCCCGAGGTGAACTGGACCGAAGAGACTCTGGAAAACCTTCTGTACCGGCGGGGCATGTATCTATTTGAAAAAGCAGGCGACAGCTACACCCTGATCCACCGCAGCAAACAAGGCATGCTCCAGCGCACATTGATCACCCGATTGAATGACGGCAAGTTTTCCATCCACCGTCCTGCCTGGCAGCGAGTGAATGACATCGCGTTCGCCAACCTGAAAGACCTGTCGCAAAAGCTGTCCGAGACCGGGCTGATCATGCGTAGCCGGATACCTGACTGAGGTTGGTCGGCGGTCCCCATTTTTCTGGTGAAGCAGCTTGTTACCGTTGAGATACGCAGCAAGCTGACAAAAAAGAACAACCTTACGTAGAATGCCGCCGTGGCTATGGAACACCTTCCTTCTAAACCTCCTATGACCTAGGGGTTTCGCTCTCCACACCGCGCCTGCTTTTTGCAGGCGTTTTTACATCTGCTGTAGACACGATGCTGCAGCTCGTCCATGACGGCGACCAAAGGAGAAAATCAAGCATGAATCAGGAGCTGTTCCTGCGTCGCCGCAGCAAAGTTCACGTCCCGACGGGCACTGGCGGTGCCACGCGCGCTCAAGTCGCATCGGCCGTCCAGGAAATCGCGGCGTTCCGATGCGTACTGTCAGAGTCCCTGATTGAGCAAATCGGCATGTTGTCGGCGACAGAACTCAAGTACTGGCTACGCGAAATTGTCAGAGTCTTGCGACGGAGAACCGGCGCTCATGTGCACCACCGGCCGTTTTATCCAGACTTTCCAGAGCAGGTTCTGAAAGCCCCAGAGGCAGAGCTGTACCTTAACGCCGTCATGCACTACCTCACGCTTCGACGTTTGCCACCGACTGAAAACACTCGACCCCCGATGCTTGAAGGCAACTTCATATCCTGGGTGATTGAAACGGGTAGCGTTTCTGAGTTCGAGTCACTGCTTGAGCCTCTGGTTTCATCGCGCACCTCGCTCTCCGAAGAGGAAACTGCCGATGTTGTCTGGTTTATCCGAAGCTACAAAAGCGATGTGTTTCGCCTGCTGCCCGAGACCATTTCGTTCCGGGAGATCCGTGCACAGGTTGGCGGCGCATTGATCCTGCATGTCGCTGGCGACAAACGGGTAGACACATTCCTGGAGCGAAATGTCGAAACAGCGACTGACGTACTACGACTGGCAGTCGCCCTGAGCGGAGGAGACGTTTCGCTGGCAACCGCTTCAACACGTTTCAAACCGATGAAGCGCTCGATGCGCCGTATGTTTTTGCACTTGCTCGATAAAATACCCAACGCTGCCGAAGACGTAATGCGTCATGCGGAGCGCTGGAAACGCCTGGCTGAAGTACTGCATCCGGGCGACTACGCCGATAAATATCCACACGCTCTGGCCGCCATCACGGCAGCGCGTCGAAACGAACCGCCCGCCACATTTAATTCACGTGTCGAAACATTGCTGGTCCAGCGTGACATCGCCGCGCTTGTGCCAATACTACAAAGCCGACCTGTTGAGTTCGCACGACGGCTTGACGTGACCCTGCGCCGTGCGACGGGAGCCGACTCTGTACTGGACGCGTTCGAGGCCGTTGCGGCACAAGTGTCCTCACCTGTCCTGCTGCAGGTGCTGGCACAGGTTCGTGCGCCGCGCCCCCAGCCCCTGCGCGCCTTCACTCCGAAAGGTTCATTCGCCAAAGTCTATGCCATCAACGATCGCCGAGAGCCTCTTGCGCCTGATGTGTTGGCGCGTGCAGCCCGAATCTGCGAGGACGCTCTCGTACAGCGATTTGCGTCACTGCCGCCGCTAGGGCGCTGCTTTATCGATCCGGCATTACGCGAGTACAGGGTGCCGCTAGCGCAGCGCGCCTCATCGAAGTCGCTACGTACGCTGGCGCGAGGCAGTCGGTTGCCTATCCCTGACACACGTTTCATTCGCCTGTTTCTGTGGTGGAAGAATGGCAAAGGCCGCACTGACATCGACTTGTCCGCCGCATTTTTCGATGCCAACTTCGTGTTCAGAGAAACGGTTGCGTACTACAACTTGAAAGGGTATGGCGGCTACCACAGCGGCGACATCGTCGATGCTCCCGACGGGGCTTCGGAGTTCATCGATCTCGACCTTGATGTTCTGGTCGAGAAGGGAATCCGCTACGTCGTCACGTCAATCAACTCATTCACCGAACAGCCGTACTGCGATCTTCCAGAATGCTTCGCTGGCTGGATGGCCCGCACCGACACGGCGTCGGGTGAAGTATTCGATCCGCGATCCGTGTTCGACCGTATCGATATTGCATCCGACACAGTTATCTGCCTGCCATTCGTGATGGACTTGCAGGAACGACGCATGATTTGGGCCGATCTGGGGCTGACTTCATCTCCCCGGTGGAACAACGTCGATAATAACCTCAGCGGGGTATCGTTGATGCTGCGGGCCCTGGTGCATACACCACGGCCGGATCTAGAAACGCTCTTTGAATTACATGCACGAGCCCGAGGCGAACGAGTGGCCTGCACACTGCAAGCAGAGACGGTGTTTGCCCCTGATCAAGGGTTAACGCCGTTCGATACGGATTTGATTCGATCGCAGTTTCTTTAGTAACGACTCCAATCTTCGCGATCAATTGAGCGCGACGATTCTTGCCAAGGTGCTTTGCGCCCGAAAAAAATGCCAGTCAGTAAAACTGACTGGCATTGGCGAAGATCCGTACGCTGTAATCAACGCGAAACAGAATAATTCTGGACGATATCGTTCTCGAAAAAGATCCTCAAGCTGATCCCTTGGGCGGTGGTCTTGCCAGTGGTTACGCTGGTCACTTCATTCATGGTGCCCTGCGCATTGGCCACGTGTGACGTTGCTGTACCAATAGCACCGCTGGTTTCCGGCGAGACGAATCGGTGGGCAAGATTCACGTACTTCTCCAGCCCTTCTTCGCTTTTCACGTAGGTCCAGTTAGTTATGGTGTCCGAGTCGGCCTGTTCCTGCATCGGCGGGCCAAACATCTGAGTTATCTGGTTTTTAGTGGTTTTGCCACGAACGATGGCGGTCCTCAGATAAGACTCATCGTACTTCTTCGCACCTGCGCCATTGAGATTCATTGAACCCATCATGTCATTCGAGTTGGCGCAACCACTCAACACTCCAGCCACCAGACACAGCGCAATGGCACCTCCAACTAACTTTCCATGTATGAAAGACATAACTCACCCGTATGCTTTTTCTGTACTGTTTTTATATTTGAGGAACAAGAACCCGCCACGCCTCGACACTCAGCTGCGCGCAGATGTCTTATTGGTTTTCCAGAAAGTGGGTCCAACCCACAACAGAAGTTGCCTGTAGCTTAGGGCGATGAAATACGCGTAGCTATAGTACAGGTGTGCTAGTACCCACCACGATCGCACACGGTGAACTCAAAAAAAAACCGCCTGGCGCGAACGCCAGGCGGTTTTTTATATCAGTCAGTCGGCCCTCAGGCCGGTGACATTATTCCCACTCAATGGTCGCTGGCGGCTTGCTCGACACGTCGTAAGTGACGCGCGAAATGCCTTCGATTTCATTGATGATGCGGCCGGATACGGTTTCCAGCAGTTCGTAAGGCAGGTGAGCCCAACGCGCGGTCATGAAGTCGATGGTTTCCACGGCACGCAGGGCAACAACCCAGGCGTAACGACGACCATCGCCAACAACGCCAACCGATTTCACTGGCTGGAACACCACGAAGGCCTGGCTGACTTTGTGGTACCAGTCGGCTTTGCGCAGTTCTTCGATGAAGATGTGGTCAGCGCGACGCAGCAGGTCGGCGTATTCCTTTTTCACTTCACCGAGGATGCGCACGCCCAGGCCCGGGCCCGGGAACGGGTGACGGTAGACCATGTCGTACGGCAGGCCCAGTTCCAGGCCCAGACGACGGACTTCGTCCTTGAACAGTTCGCGCAGTGGCTCGACCAGTTTCAGGTTCATCTCTTCCGGCAGGCCGCCCACGTTGTGGTGCGACTTGATCACGTGGGCCTTGCCGCTTTTCGCGCCAGCCGACTCGATCACGTCCGGGTAGATGGTGCCCTGCGCGAGGTACTTGATGTTTTCCAGTTTGTTCGACTGGGCATCGAAGACGTCGATGAAGGTGCGACCGATGATCTTGCGCTTCTTCTCCGGGTCGGCTTCGCCGGCCAGGTTGTTCAGGAACTGCTCTTCAGCGTTGGCGCGAATGACTTTGACGCCCATGTTCTCGGCGAACATGGCCATCACTTGCTCGCCTTCGTGCAGACGCAGCAGGCCGTTGTCGACGAAGACGCAGGTCAGTTGATCGCCGATGGCCTTGTGCAGCAGTGCGGCAACCACCGAGGAGTCAACGCCGCCGGACAGACCCAGCAGCACGTTGTCGGTGCCGACTTGTGCGCGAATGTTGGCGATGGCGTCTTCAGCGATCTTCGACGGGGTCCACAGGGCTTCACAGCCGCAGATGTCGAGAACGAAACGCGACAGGATGCGACCGCCCTGTTTGGTGTGGGTCACTTCCGGGTGGAATTGCACGCCGTAGTAGCCACGGTCGTCGTTGAACATACCGGCAATAGGGCAGCTCGGTGTGCTGGCGAGGATGTGGAAGTCTTCCGGCATCCTGGTGACTTTGTCACCGTGGCTCATCCACACGTCGAGGCCGAACAGGCCGTCGGCGTCGATGTGGTCTTCGATGCCGTCGAGCAGACGGCTCTTGCCAACCACGTCAACGCGGGCGTAACCGAACTCACGCAGTTCGGAACCTTCAACCTTGCCGCCCAGTTGCTCGGCCATGGTCTGCATGCCGTAGCAGATACCGAAGACCGGTACGCCCAGGTCAAACACGGCCTGCGGGCAACGCGGGCTGTCGGCGACGTGCACGGACTCGGGGCCGCCGGCGAGGATGACGCCTTTAGGAGCGAATTCGCGGATCGCATCTTCGTCCATGTCGAACGGGTGCAGTTCGCAGTACACACCGATTTCGCGCACGCGGCGGGCAATCAGTTGGGTGTATTGCGAACCGAAGTCGAGGATCAGGATGCGGTGAGCGTGAATATCGAGGGCCATGATTCAGTCTCGTCTAAGTCGTTCAGAAACAGTCGTGATTCAGAAACAACTCGGGGCTGAATCAAACAGCCCCGGTTGCTTACTTTATTGCTTGAAGGCTCAACCTACGCGGTAGTTTGGCGCTTCTTTGGTGATCTGCACGTCGTGAACGTGGGATTCGGCCATGCCAGCGCCGGTGATCCGCACGAATTCAGGCTTGGTGCGCATTTCTTCGATGTTGGCGCTGCCGGTGTAACCCATCGAGGAACGCAGGCCGCCCATCAACTGGTGAATGATCGCGCTCAGGGTGCCTTTGTAAGGTACGCGGCCTTCGATGCCTTCCGGAACGAGTTTCTCGGCGCCTGCCGAGGAATCCTGGAAGTAACGGTCGGAGGAGCCTTGAGCCTGGGACATGGCGCCCAGCGAACCCATGCCGCGATACGCCTTGTACGAACGGCCCTGGAACAGTTCGATCTCACCCGGCGCTTCTTCAGTACCGGCGAACATCGAGCCCATCATCACGCAGGAAGCACCGGCTACGATGGCCTTGGACAGGTCACCGGAGAAACGGATACCGCCGTCTGCGATCAACGGCACGCCAGTGCCTTCAAGGGCAGCGGCAACGTTGGCGATGGCACTGATTTGCGGGACGCCGACACCGGCGACGATACGGGTGGTGCAGATCGAGCCAGGGCCGATACCGACCTTGACTGCGTCAGCGCCTGCTTCGGCCAGAGCCTTGGCAGCGGCGCCGGTGGCGATGTTGCCGCCGATCACCTGCACTTCAGGGAAATTCTCTTTGACCCAGCGAACGCGGTCGATCACGCCTTTGGAGTGACCGTGCGCGGTATCGACTACCACGACGTCCACACCGGCATTGACCAGCGCGGCTACACGGTCACCGGTGTCTTTACCGGTACCGACAGCAGCGCCAACGCGCAGACGACCTTGATCGTCCTTGCTGGCCAGTGGGTAGGCTTTGGCTTTTTCGATGTCTTTGACGGTCATCATGCCTTTGAGGGCAAACTTGTCATCGACGATCAGGACTTTTTCCAGACGGTGCTTGTGCAGCAGCTCGCGGACTTCGTTCTTGTCGGCGCCTTCACGCACGGTGACCAGACGCTCTTTAGGCGTCATCACTTCACGTACGGTGGCTTCCAGACGGGTTTCGAAACGCACGTCACGGGAAGTGACGATGCCGACCAGGTCGCCATCGTGCAGGACCGGAACGCCGGAAATGTTGTGCATGCGGGTCAATTCGAACAGGTCACGCACCGTGGCATCAGCCTCGATGGTGATCGGATCCTTGACGACGCCGGCTTCGAACTTCTTGACCTTACGCACTTCGGCAGCTTGCTGCTCGATGGTCATGTTCTTGTGGATAATGCCGATGCCACCTTCCTGAGCCATGGCGATTGCCAGACGGGCTTCAGTGACGGTGTCCATTGCGGCAGAAACCAGAGGAATGTTCAGCTCGATGCCACGGGTAAGGCGGGTCTTGAGACTGACTTCGTTAGGAAGTACCTCGGAATAACCAGGCACTAGGAGAATGTCGTCGAATGTCAGAGCTTCTTGGCTGATACGCAGCATCGCGGGGGCTCCCGAGCGGGAAAATGGAAGCGCGCCATTATAGTCAGACACCCCCTGCTGTTCAATGTAAAACTCAGCTTAATATCAATGTTGCTGATATACGGAGATCCCCGGCGCTACAGCTCCACCTTGACCCAAGAGACAGGTTGATCGAGCCAATCGGCAAACTCATCGATGAAGCTTTGCTTGAAGCCCGCCTCCAGCCAGTTATTGAAGATGAAACCAAGATTGGAAAACGCACACTCCTGCAAAAACAGAAAACCGTTGATGTCGTCTTCATGCCCGCATTCCGGGCAGGTGAAGTTGTCGGTGCGCCCTGGAAACCAGTCTTCCAGGCTTTCGAACAGCGCTTCGCCGACTTCACGACGGCACTCGGCGCAACCGGCTTCTTCGAGAAAGCCCTTGGCCGGTGTGTAGATACAGCGCTTGGTGACGATCTCCAGCCCGTTGATCGGCTCACCGAATGGCAATGCTTGCGGGTGCAGGACCACCGCACGGGCGCCATCGGCAATCGCGTAAGCCATGCGGTTACCGGTGCGGCCACAGGTGCTCAGCTCTTCTTTAATGATGTTCTTGCGCACCAGCCAGCGCACGATCGCCCGGGCCCGGGGTTCGTGGACCGGCAGGGTGGAAATTTTCGGGACGATGATGCTTTGCGAGTTCATGGGTGCAAGCCTGTTGCAAATACAGAGATTATCCCCTGTAGGAGTGAGCCTGCTCGCGATAGCGGTGGGTCAGGCACATCAATATTTGCCGACACACTGCTATCGCGAGCAGGCGAAGGCCTACAAGGGAATGGCGGCCGGCAGCTTAATCCCTGACGAAATCCGGTCAAGTGCTGAGGTAACGCCCGATCAACGCGAGCCCGCTCGCCAGCACCAGCCACGTCACCAGCCGCACAAACGCCTCGCGCGACAGTTTCATGGTCAATCGCCGCCCGATCCACAACCCCAGCACCATGGCCGGCAACAGACACAGCGCCAGCATCAACAAGGGTAGCTCGGCATATACACCGGCGATAGCAAACAGGCTCAAACGCACCACCGTGCTGCAACTGATCAACGCACTTTGCGTGGCCCGCGCCGCGTCTTTCGGCAGCCGGCTGTTGAGATAAATCGCATAGAGAAAGCCGCCACTGCCGAACAGCGCACCGAACAACCCACCCACCGTACCCATCGGCACTGCCCACCCCGCCGACAATTGCGTTGGCCGCGCTTTCACCCCCAAGCTGTAAATCGCATAGGCGCTGATAAACAGCCCCATCAACAACAGCAACACATCGGATTTGAGGTTGAGCAGAAAAATCACCCCCAGCGTGCAACCGACTGCCATACACGGCAGCAGCCGCAGCAACTCGGGTTTGGCCACATCCCGCCGCGACGGCAGCAGATTGCCGAACGCCGCGACGAAATCCAGCAGCACCAGCAACGGCACGATTTTCGACAACGGCATGAACAAAATCAGAATCGGCGCCGCCACCAGCGCCGTGCCGAATCCGGCAATTCCGAACACGATGTAAGCCAAGGCAATGCCCAGCCCGATCACCGCCCAAGCGCCGACGCCCCACGACCACTCGCTCAACAGCCCCGCCACACTCATGGGTCTACTTCCTTAATAAGCCTGAGATGACTTTAGCCAGCGCCGAGCGTTGCGACTAATATCTTCAAAGCCAACAACCGATCTCAAAAAGGCATACCTGATGCTTTCAACCCGTCAATTGCGCTACTTCGTGGAAATTGCCGAATCCGGCAGCTTCAGTGCGGCGGCGGAACGTTTGTTCATCGCGCAATCGGCGCTGAGCCGGCAGATCAAGGAGATGGAGACTCAGCTACAAACATCGCTGTTCGAACGCACCGCGCGCCAGCCCCGCCTCACCGCGGCGGGCGAAGCATTTTTACCGCGTGCGAAAAATCTGCTCAACGAACTGATTAAAGCCAGCGCCATGGCCACCGAAGTCGGTAACGGCCAACTCGGTACATTGCGCCTGAGTCATTCGAGCACCGTACCGATCAGTGGGCGCCTGCTGCGTGACATCAGCCGCTACCTCGATCAGCAACAAGGTGTGTCGCTGGACATCGGCAAACTGTCCTCGGAGGCGCAGCTTGAAGAATTGGCCGAGGGCCGACTCGATATCGGCTTGCTGCGCCTGCCCGTGCTTCGTCAGCGTGAAGGTATTCAGATTGTGCCGCTGTTTACCGAGCGGTTGCTGCTGGCCGTTCCGGCCGAACATCGGTTGTCCGGTTCGTCCCTGGTCGAACTGGCGCAACTGAAAAATGAACCGTTCATTTCCATTCCCCATCCACAGCGCGGCGGCCTGAGCTATTTATGTGCAGACCTGTGCATGCGTCAGGGCTTTTTCCCGAAAGCGGCGCGGGTGATGTCGCGCAAGACCACGCAATTGCAGTTGATTCAAGCCGGATTCGGCATTGCCCTGCTGCCGGAGTCGATGCAGGATCTGGCCCCGCCCGGCGTACGCTTCCTGCCACTGAGCGACCCCGACTGCCAAAGCACCGTCGCCCTCGCCTATCGCCAGAACCCGACGCCACTGATCCAACACTTCCTCCAGACGTTCACCTCATCTTCTGTAGGAGCTGACGAGTGAAACGAGGCTGCGATCTTTTGATCTTTTTCACACAGATCAAGATCAAAAGATCGCAGCCTTCGGCAGCTCCTACAGGGTCGGTGCAATTACGGCGAGAATGCCTTTAAACTGCGCCCCATGATTAAAGATCCCTTTGCAAGACTTGGCCTGGACCGTGAAGTCCTGACCGTCAGCCAACTCAACGGCCGCGCGCGGGTGTTGCTTGAAGACGTGTTCAGCAACATCTGGGTCGAAGGCGAAATCTCCAACCTCGCCCGCCCGGCGTCCGGCCACATCTATTTCACCCTCAAGGACAGTGGTGCGCAGGTGCGTTGCGCGTTGTTCCGGCAAAACGCGGCGCGGGTGCGTCAGGCACTGAAGGACGGCCTGGCGGTGAAGGTGCGTGGCAAGGTCTCGCTGTTCGAAGGCCGTGGCGACTATCAGCTGATTCTCGACACCGTCGAACCGGCTGGTGACGGCGCGCTACGCCTTGCGTTCGATGCACTGAAAGAAAAACTCAGTGCCGAAGGCCTGTTCAGTGCCGAACGCAAAGTCCCGTTGCCAGCGCATCCGCAGCGCATCGGCATCATCAGTTCGCCCACCGGCGCGGTGATTCGCGACATCATCAGTGTGTTCCGCCGCCGTGCGCCGCAAGTGCAGCTGACGTTGATTCCGACCGCCGTGCAGGGCCGCGAAGCCACGGCGCAAATCGTCCGTGCGCTGAAAATGGCCGATGCCCGTGGCTTCGACGCGCTGATCCTCGCCCGTGGCGGCGGCTCGCTGGAAGACCTCTGGTGCTTCAACGAAGAAGCCGTGGCCCGCGCCGTTGATGCCTGTGTGACGCCGATTGTCAGCGCCGTTGGCCATGAAACCGATGTGTCGATCAGCGATTTCGTCGCCGACGTACGCGCACCGACGCCGTCCGCCGCCGCCGAGTTGCTCGCCCCCGATTCCAGTCACTTGATCCGTCAGGTCGAGAGCCTGCATCGGCGCCTGGTGATGCGCATGCGCGACCGCTTGATGCGTGATCGTCTGCGTCTGGAAGGCATGGCGCGTCGCTTGCGCCATCCCGGCGAACGTCTGCGCCAGCAGGCACAGCGCCTGGACGATCTGGACATGCGTATGCGCCGCGCTTTCGAGCGCCATCTCAATACCCGTCGTGAACGCTTGATTCGCCTGGAAACCCGCCTCGCCGGGCAACATCCGGGGCGACAACTGGCGATGTTGCGCCAGCGTCTCGACAGCCTCGCCGAACGATTGCCGCGAGCCATGCGCGAAGGCCTGAAAAATCGTCGCCTGCAATTGCACAGTCAGATGCAGACACTGCACGTGGTCAGCCCGCTGGCAACGCTGGGCCGGGGTTACAGCATTTTGCTGGATGAGCGCGGCCACGCGATCCGCAACGCGGCACAAACCCACACCGGCCAGCGTCTCAAAGCCAAACTGGGCGAAGGCGAACTGCAAGTGCGCGTCGAGGACAATCACCTGACGCCTGTCACCCTTTCTTTACTGGACTGATCCATGCCGCGTTTTCTGGCTCCACTGTTTTTGCTTTGCCTGACCTTCAATGCCCACGCCGACAGTTACATCACCCGGCTGCTGAACAAACCCGTGCCGGGCGGTGTGGCGGTGGTCGATCTCGGCACTGCCGCGCAGGCGCCGAAAGCCACCTATCAGGGCAAGCCGGTGTTGGTGGTCAAGGAACAGAGCAACTGGCTGGCGATTGTCGGCGTGCCGTTGACTGTGAAGCCGGGCGCGCAACAGATCAGCAGTGGCGGGCGCAATCTGCCGTTCACCGTGGGCAACAAGAAATACCCGGAACAGCGCATCACCCTGAAGAACAAGCAGCAGGTCAATCCGGATCAATCGAACCTTAAACGCATCGAAGGCGAACTGGCCGAGCAGATCAAGGCCTACCGCAGCTTCAGCCCGAACACGCCGAGCAATCTGCTGCTGGACAAACCGGTCAACGGGCCGCTGTCGAGCAAGTTTGGCGTGCGCCGCTTCTTTAATGGTGAAGAGCGCAACCCGCACGCCGGCCTCGACTTCGCGGTGCCGGCGGGCACGCCGATCAAGACCCCGGCGGCGGGCAAAGTGATCCTTACCGGCAACTATTTCTTCAACGGCAATACGGTATTTGTCGACCATGGGCAGGGCTTTATCAGCATGTTCTGCCACATGTCGAAAATCGATGTGAAGGTCGGTGATCAATTGGCGCGGGGCGCAGTGGTCGGCAAGGTGGGCTCGACGGGGCGGGCGACCGGGCCGCATATGCATTGGAATGTCAGCCTGAACGATGCGCGGGTGGATCCGGCGATTTTTATTGGTGCATTCCAGCCTTAAATATGTGTTGAGGCGACCGGCCTCTTCGCGAGCAGGCTCGCTCCCACACTCGATCTTATTAACAACAAAGATCCCCTGTGGGAGCGAGCCTGCTCGCGAAGGCGGCCTGTACAACACCGCAATACTCAATGACCCCCCAAAAAATCAATTGCGCCCCAACCGAACCCCGCGCAAAAAACTAAACAATGGCCTTTATTACGCACAATAAAATCGCGCAAAAACTCGCTTTCCGAGTATTCCTCTCAATTTTTTCCGACTGCTTGCCATCCTTCCCACCCGCGGTTAGGGTTGAAGGCATGAAAACCTCTCACACCCTCATTCAGCTTCGCCAGCACCGCAGCTTGTGCCTTGTCAGCGCACGACTGCCAGGCTGAATCGCTGCGCCTCGTCCCACGCTTTTCCCAGATCATTCGTAACACCGGCAGGCCGCCTCTTTTCGGCCCAGACAATAAGGAATTTCCCGATGAGCATGCTCAAAGATCCGTCTTCGAAATACCGCGCGTTTCCTGTCATCAACCTGCCGGATCGCACCTGGCCATCGAAAACCATCGATGCCGCGCCGATCTGGTGCAGCTCCGACCTGCGCGACGGCAACCAGTCGCTGATCGAGCCGATGGACGCGGTGAAGAAGCTGCGTTTCTGGAAAACCCTCGTTCAGGTCGGTGTTAAAGAGATCGAAGCGTCGTTCCCGGCCGCTTCGCAAACCGACTTCGACTTCGTGCGTACCCTGATCGAAGAAGGCCACATTCCGGACGACACCACCATTCAGGTGCTGACCCAGGGCCGTGAAGACTTGATCGAGCGCACCTTCGAATCCCTCCGTGGCGCGAAGAAAGCCATCGTCCACCTGTACAACGCCACCTCGCCGTCTTTCCGTCGCATTGTCTTCAACCAAGACAAGGACGGCATCAAGGCCATCGCCGTCAACGCCGCCAAGCTGTTCGTCAAATACGCCGCGATGCAGCCGGAAACCGAATGGACCTTCGAATACTCGCCGGAAACCTTCAGTGCCACTGAGCTGGAATTCGCCAAGGAAGTCTGTGATGCGGTGATCGAGGTGTGGAACCCGACGCCTGAGCACAAGATGATCCTCAACCTGCCGGCCACCGTTGAATGTGCAACTCCGAACATCTACGCCGATCAGATCGAGTGGTTCGGCCGCAACATCAACCGTCGTGACAGCGTGATCATCAGCCTGCACACCCACAACGACCGTGGCACTGGCGTTGCGGCGACCGAACTGGGCCTGATGGCCGGCGCCGACCGTGTCGAAGGCTGCCTGTTCGGCAACGGCGAACGTACCGGTAACGTCGATCTCGTCACCGTCGCCCTGAACATGTACACCCAGGGTCTCGACCCGCAGCTGGACTTCTCCGACATCGATGGCGTGCGCAAAGTGGTCGAGGAGTGCAACCAGATTCAGGTTCACCCGCGTCACCCGTACGTCGGCGACCTGGTGCACACCGCGTTCTCCGGCTCGCACCAGGATGCGATCCGCAAAGGCTTCTCCCAGCAGAAACCGGACGCGCTTTGGGAAGTTCCGTACTTGCCAATCGACCCGGCCGACATTGGCCGCAGCTACGAGGCGGTGATTCGCGTCAACAGCCAGTCAGGCAAGGGCGGCATCGCTTACTTGCTGGAGCAGGAATACGGCATCAGCCTGCCACGTCGCATGCAGATCGAATTCAGCCAGGTTGTGCAGCGTGAAACCGACCGTCTGGGCCTGGAGATGACCGCCAAGCAGATTCATTCGCTGTTGATCAGCGAATACCTGCAAGCCAACACTCCGTATGCGCTGGTCAGCCATCGCCTGCAGGAAGAAAACGGCAACAGCAATGTTGAAGTGGAAGTGGCGAGCAAAGGTCAGGGCGAAACCAACCTGCACTGGCGCGGCAAGGGCAACGGTGCGCTGGAAGCACTGGTGGCCGGCCTGCCGATTCCGGTGGAGATCATGGACTACAACGAACATGCGATTGGCGCGGGCACCAACGCCAAGGCAGCGGCCTACATCGAACTGCGCGTGAACGGTGAGCGTGCAGTGCATGGCGTGGGTATCGATGAAAACATCACCACCGCCAGCTTCAAGGCGCTGTTCAGCGCGTTGAATCGCTCGCTGAGCCAGCCTGAGGCGAAAGCGGCGTAATCGACCGCTGAAATGCAAAAGGCCCCGGAGTGCGAACTCCGGGGCCTTTTTTTGTCTACGATCGTTCCCACGCTCTGCGTGGGAATGCCTCAAGGGACGCTCTGCGTCCAGTGACGCGGAGCGTCACGGGCTGCATTCCCACGCAGAGCGTGGGAACGATCAGTTACCTCAGGTGAACTCGAAGGTGTCGGCATCCAGATTCGCTGGAAAGCGCTCACGATAAGCCGCCAATGGCGCCGCTTCCAGCACCACCTTGAACACCCCGTCCGCCTCCCCCGCCGCCAGCAAGGTTTCACCCTGGAAATCCAGTACCTGACTGTCGCCGGTGTAAGCGAAGCCCTTGCCGTCGGTGCCGACGCGGTTCACCGCCGCCACATAACAAAGGTTTTCGATCGCACGTGCCGGTAACAGGCGATTCCAGTGCAAACGCCGCGCGCCCGGCCAATTGGCGGTGTACAGCAACAGATCGGTATCTTGCGCATCGCGGCTCCACACCGGAAAACGCAGGTCGTAACAAATCAGCGGGCGGATACGCCAACCCTTGAGTTCGAACTGCACCTGCCGTTCGCCAGGGGTGTAGTGGTTGTGCTCACCGGCCATACGGAACAGGTGACGCTTGTCGTAATGCAATACTTCGCCATCCGGCCGCGCCCACAGCAGGCGATTACGATGGCTGCCGTCAGACGCCTGAATAATCACACTGCCGGTGATCACCGCGTTAAGTTTGGCCGCCTGAACGCGCAGCCATTTTGTGGTCGGACCATTCTCGGCTTCGGCGAGGGTCTCGGACTCCATGGAAAATCCGGTGGTGAACATTTCCGGCAGGATGATCAGATCCGCCCCGCGCGCCTGCTCCAGCAACACCTCGAAATGCTCGAAGTTGGCCTGGCGGTCGTGCCAGGCCAGGCTGGTCTGGATCAGCGCCAGGTTGAGATCGGGTAACGCACTCAGATCACGCATAGTTTCGCCGCCGCTTCACGCAGCGTCTCCTCGCGTTTGGCGAAGCACAAGCGCACCAGGCGCTGGCCTTCAGGTGGGTTCTGGTAGAACACCGACACCGGAATACTCGCCACGCCGTGCTCGCGGGTCATCCACATCGCCATCTCGACATCGTTCAGGTCGGGGCGAATCTGCGAATAATCGACCAGTTGAAAATAGGTGCCGGTGACACGAGTAAAGCTGAAGCGCGAAGGTGCCAGCAGATCGCAGAACAGATCGCGCTTGGCCTGATAAAAGCCCGGCAACTCTTCGACGTGTTCCGGATGTTCGGCCATGTAATCGGCCAGGGCATATTGCAACGGCGTGACGCCGCAGAAACTGACGTACTGGTGCACCTTGCGCAATTCAGCCGTCAGGGCTGGCGGCGCGACGACGTAACCGGTTTTCCAGCCGGTGACGTGATAAGTCTTGCCGAACGAGCTGACCACGAACGCGCGCTGATACAGCTCTTCGTGGGCCAGCACGCTGACGTGGGGCACGCCGTCGAATACCAGGTGTTCGTAAACTTCATCACTGATCAGGTAGATGTCGCGACCACGGATCAACGCCGCCAGTTGATCGAGCTCGGCACGACTGATCAAAGCGCCGCTCGGGTTGTGCGGGGTGTTGATGACGATCATTTTCGTACGCGGACTGAGGGCCGCGGCGAGCTGGTCGAAATCGATGGAGAAATCGTCCGGTTTCAGTTGCACATGCACGCAACGACCGCCCGCCAACTCCGTCGCCGGTTCGTAGCTGTCGTAGCACGGATCGAAGACGATGACTTCGTCGCCGCTGTGGATAACCGCCTGAATCGCACAGAAGATCGCCTGGGTGGCACCTGGCGTGACCGTCACTTCGCTGTCGGCATTGACCTGCACGCCATAGCTGCGGGCGATTTTCGCTGCAATCTGCTCGCGCAAGGCCGGCAAACCGGTCATCGGTGAATATTGGTTATGGCCACTGGCGATGTGCCGACCTACCGCGTCACGCAATGACTGCGGGCCGTCAAAATCAGGAAAACCCTGGGACAGGTTGATCGCGCCGGTTTGCGCCGCGAGCTGAGACATCTGCGTGAAAATAGTGATGCCGACATTCGGCAGCTTGCTGGTGATCATCGGGGGTTCCCTGCTCAACACCCGGCTCTGACGACGGCGCGGGAGAGCCCGAGGATAGCCCATCCGGCGCCCATAAAAAAAGGGCGCCGGATGGCACCCTTCTCTCATGTTGATCGTTCCCGCGCTCTGCGTGGGAATGCAGCCTTGGACGCTCTGCGTCCGTCGCTCATGTGACGCAGAGCGTCACGGGATACATTCCCACGCGGAGCATTGGAACGATCAACGACCCGCGACCTTATTTCTTGTCGCGGCGCTTCTTGTCGGCTTTTTTATGGTGCGACATCAAGCGACGCTTCTTGTTGACCTGGCGGTCGGTCAGCGTGGTCTTGTTGCCTTCGTACGGGTTCTCGCCGCCCTTGAACTCGATGCGGATCGGCGTACCGACCAGCTTCAGTACACGACGGTAGGTGTTCTCGAGATAACGCACGTACGACTTCGGCACTTTCTCGATCTGGTTACCGTGGATCACGATGATCGGCGGGTTCGCACCACCCAGGTGAGCGTAACGCAGCTTGATCCGGCGGTTGTTGACCATCGGCGGCGCGTGCTCGCCAACCGCGTCTTCCAGAATCTGGGTCAGACGGTTGGTCGGCCAACGGGTGACCGCCGACTTGAACGAGTTCTGTACCGAAGCGTAGAGATTGCCCACGCCAGTGCCGTGCAGGGCCGAGATGAAGTGGATGTCGGCGTAATCAACGAAGAACAGACGACGCTGCAGCTCGACCTTGACGTAGTCGCGCTCGCTCGGCGTCATGCCGTCCCACTTGTTGATCGCGATCACCAGCGCACGACCCGACTCGATGGCAAAACCGAGCAGGTTGAGGTCGTGATCGACCACACCTTCGCGGGCGTCCATCACGAAGATCACCACGTTGGCGTCTTTGATCGCCTGCAGGGTTTTGACCACGGAGAATTTTTCGACTTCTTCGTGGATCTTGCCGCGCTTGCGCACACCGGCGGTGTCGATCAGCGTGTACTTCTCTTCATTGCGCTCGAACGGAATGTAGATACTGTCGCGGGTGGTGCCGGGTTGGTCGTAGACGATGACGCGGTCTTCACCGAGCATGCGGTTGACCAGCGTCGATTTGCCGACGTTCGGACGACCGATGATAGCGATCTTGATGCCGTCTTTTTCGCTTGGGCCCGGAATGCGCTTGGCTTCCTCGCCTTCGGCAACGATCTCTTCTTCGCCTTCTTCCGGCTCTTCTTCGTCGCGCGGGAAATCACCCAGGGCGATTTCCAGCATCTGGGTGATGCCACGGCCGTGAGCACCGGCGATCGGAATCGCGTGGCCCATGCCCAATGGAGCGAATTCAGCGCGGGCCATTTCCGGGTCGATGTTGTCGACCTTGTTGGCAACCACATAAGAACGCTTGTTACGTTTGCGCAGGTGTTCGGCGATCATCTGGTCGGCGGCGGTGAAGCCGGCCTTGGCATCTACCAGGAACAGCACAACATCCGCTTCTTCGATGGCCAGCAGCGACTGCTCGGCCATTTTTTCGTCCATACCGTGCTCGTCACCGGAGATACCACCGGTGTCGACGAGAATGTAGGAACGCCCTTGCCACTTGGCCTCACCGTACTGGCGATCACGGGTCAGACCGGACAAGTCGCCGACAATGGCGTCGCGAGTCCTGGTCAGGCGGTTGAACAAGGTGGACTTGCCGACGTTCGGTCGGCCCACCAGGGCGATTACGGGAACCATGCGGCTCTCCACTTCGTTATTTCAGAAAATACAAAAGCCGCTGCGAGGCAGCGGCTGGTGCTCGGGGCAACGCCTGTTAGCGCTGCAAGCCCCATGAATCCGGGGCCGCCTGGGGGTTTAACCCCAAGCATAGTTGTTACTTGATGGTCAGGGCTTCCAGTTTGCCGCTGTTGCCATAGACATAAATCGTGTCACCCACCACCAGCGGACGGGCACGCAGGCCGTCGCTGTCGATGCGCTCACGGCCGACGAAACGACCGTCAACCTGACTCAGCAGGTGCAGATAACCTTCCAGGTCACCGACTGCAACATAGCTGGAGAACACTTCCGGTGCCGACAGTTGACGGCGAGCCAGCGAATCGTTGCTCCACAAGGCTGTGGTGGAACGTTCGTCGACGCCTTCAACGGTGCCCGAGGACAGGCTCACGTAAACGCTGCCGAAACCCTGAGCGATACCGGCGTAGCTCGACGCATCGCGCTGCCAGAGTTGACGACCGCTTTCCAGGTCCAGAGCCGCCACGCGCCCCTGGTAACTGGCAACGTACAGCGTACCGCCGGACAACAGCAGACCGCCGTCGATGTCGACCACGCGCTCCAGTTCCGAACGGCCTTGTGGAATCGCAATGCGTTGTTCCCAGACCGGCACGCCGTTGGAAATGTCCAGAGCGACCACTTTACCAGTCGACAGTCCAGCCACCGCGAGGCGGTTGGTGACCAGCGGAGCACTGGTGCCACGCAGGGTCAGTACGGCCGGCGTGCTGTCATACACCCAGCGCTGGGTACCGGTGGAGGCATCCAGACCGATCAGACGATCGTCCTGAGTCTGCACCACCACCACGTCACCGTTGTTGGCCGGCGGCGCGAGAACTTCACTGGTCACGCGAGCACGCCACTTCTCTTCACCATTGCTGGTGTCCAGAGCGACGACTTCGCCACGCAGCGTACCGATCAGCACCAGACCGTAACCCACGCCAACGGCGCCGGAGACAGGCAGGTCAAGATCCTGCTTCCACTTCACGTCGCCGTTGCTGCGATCCATGGCCATCACCACGCCGGTCACATCGGCCGCGTAGATGGTGTCACCGTCGATCGCCGGCACCAGCATGTTGTAGGTTTCGCCCTGACCGTCACCGATCGAACGGCTCCACTGCTTGTGCAGAACCACTTCTTCTTTGAAGTCGGTCAGTTCAGCCGGTGGCAATTCTTTCTTGCTGTTGCTGCTGCAACCCGCGGCCAGAAGGGCCAGAGCCAGCAATGCTGCATGCTTCCAACGGATCACGTCACGCATCCCCTTTGGCCAGGTCGTCGAGCTTGATTTGAAGGCCACCGACCGCCGCTTCATCCGACAGTGCCGCCTTGGCTTTTTGATACGCCTTGTTCGCGTCATCGGTACGGCCCAGCTGTACCAGCAGGTCGCCCTTGAGTTCTTCGCGAGTGGCCAGGAACGCTTTGTCGGCATCGCCGTCGAGCAGCTTCAGGGCGTCGTCGGCCTTGTTCTGCGCGCCAAGTACCTGCGCCAGACGCTGACGGGCGATTTCGCCCAGCGCCGGGTTGGCCGGTTTGTCGACGATGGCTTTGAGCTCGGTCGCGGCGTCATCCAGCTTGCCGCTATCGACAGCCACCTTGGCCACGAACAGGCTACCGTACTGCGCGTAGGCAGAACCGCCGAATTCGCTGTTGAGCTTGCCGGCCAGGTCCGCAACGCGGGCGGCATCAGGCTTGCCGTCAGGCGTCAGCGTGGTTTCCAGCAGTTGCTGATAGAGCACCGAGGCGCCTTGCGACTGGTTGCTCTGATACTTGTGATAAGCCTGCCAGCCGAACACGATGACCAGCGCCAACAGGCCGCCGGTGACCAGAGGTTTGCCGTTGCGTGTCCACCAGTCCTTCAAATCCGCCAACTGTTCGTCTTCGGTACTCGACACCCCAATACTCCTTAATCGCTAAATCGGCTGTTTGGACAGCTTCAACCCTGCACGACGCAGGTGGCCAGGTGAGCGGCGAGCGCATCCCAGGCAATGCTTTGTTGTTCGCCCTGGCCACGCAGGGGTTTGAAACCTACCACTTGCTGGGCCATTTCGTCGTCACCGAGGATCAGTGCGTACAGCGCACCGCTCTTGTCGGCCTTCTTGAACTGGCTTTTGAAGCTGCCGGCGCCGGCATTGACTTGCAGACGCAGGTTTGGAAGTTGATCGCGAACACGTTCAGCCAGGGCCAGACCGGCCAGCTCGGCTTCTTCACCGAAGGCGCAGAGGTAGACATCGACCTGACGGGAGATTTCTTCCGGGATCTGCTCCAGGGTTTCAAGCATCAACACCAGACGCTCGATGCCCATGGCGAAACCGACGCCCGTGGTTGGCTTGCCACCCATCTGCTCGACCAGACCGTCGTAACGGCCGCCCGCGCAAACCGTGCCCTGAGCGCCGAGCTTGTCGGTGACCCATTCGAAAACGGTTTTGCTGTAGTAGTCGAGGCCACGCACCAGCTTCGGGTTGAGCACGTAAGGAATGCCAACGGCATCCAGACGCGCTTTCAAACCTTCGAAGTGCGCACGCGATTCGTCGTCGAGGTAGTCGGCCATTTTCGGCGCATCGACCAGCACCGCTTGAGTGTCGGCATTTTTCGTGTCGAGCACGCGCAACGGGTTGGTTTTGAGGCGACGCTGGCTGTCTTCGTCGAGCTTGTCGTGGTGCGCCGAGAGGTACTCGACCAGCGCTTCACGATAACGGCCACGGGACTCGCTGGTGCCCAGGCTGTTGAGTTCGAGCTTGACCGCATCACGGATACCCAGCTCGCCCCACAGGCGCCAGGTCATGATGATCAGTTCGGCGTCGATGTCCGGACCGTCGAGGTTGAACACCTCCAGACCGATCTGGTGAAACTGACGATAACGGCCCTTCTGCGGACGCTCGTGACGGAACATCGGGCCGATGTACCAGAGTTTCTGCACCTGGCCACCGCCGGTGATGCCGTGTTCGAGTACGGCACGCACGCACGCCGCGGTGCCTTCCGGACGCAGGGTCAGGGAGTCGCCGTTGCGGTCTTCGAAGGTGTACATCTCTTTTTCGACGATGTCGGTCACTTCACCGATCGAGCGCTTGAACAGCTCGGTGAACTCGACGATCGGCATGCGGATCTGCTTGTAACCGTAGTTATCCAGCAGACGCGCAACGGTGCCCTCGAAATAACGCCACAGCGGGGTCTGTTCGGGCAGGATGTCGTTCATGCCACGAATGGCTTGCAGAGACTTGCTCACTTTAAATCCTTAAATTCGTTCGGCGCTTCAGTCAGGCTCAGCCGCGCGCAATAACGGCAGCGTCAGCTTCGACCTTTTCGGCCGCTTTCTGGCGAATCAGCTTTTCCAGCTCGTCCACCAGATTGTCATTCGTCAGTTTCTGCGACGGCTTGCCGTCGATGTAAATCAGGTTTGGCGTGCCGCCGGTCAGGCCGATATGGGCTTCCTTGGCTTCGCCGGGGCCGTTGACCACGCAACCGATCACCGCGACATCCAGCGGCACCAGCAGGTCTTCAAGGCGCCCTTCCAGCTCGTTCATGGTTTTCACTACATCGAAGTTCTGCCGCGAGCAGCTCGGGCAAGCGATGAAGTTGATGCCACGGGAACGCAGATGCAAAGACTTGAGAATGTCGTAACCGACCTTCACTTCCTCGACCGGGTCGGCCGCCAGCGAGATGCGGATGGTATCGCCAATCCCTTCGGCGAGCAGCATACCTAGGCCCACGGCGGATTTCACTGTGCCCGAACGCAATCCACCGGCTTCGGTGATGCCCAGGTGCAGCGGCTGGACGATTTCTTTCGCCAGCAACCGGTAGGCTTCGACGGCCATGAACACGTCGGAGGCCTTCACGCTGACCTTGAAGTCCTGGAAATTCAGGCGTTCGAGGTGTTCAACGTGACGCAGAGCGGACTCAACCAGCGCCGCTGGCGTCGGCTCGCCGTATTTCTTTTGCAGGTCTTTTTCCAGGGAACCGGCGTTGACGCCGATTCGGATCGGAATGCCGCGATCACGGGCGGCATCGACCACCGCACGCACGCGGTCTTCACGACCGATGTTGCCCGGGTTGATGCGCAGGCAGTCCACGCCCAGTTCGGCTACGCGCAAAGCGATCTTGTAGTCGAAGTGAATGTCGGCGACCAGCGGCACCTTGACCAGTTGCTTGATTCGGCCGAACGCCTCGGCGGCGTCCATGTCTGGCACCGAAACGCGGACGATGTCGACGCCAGCGGCTTCCAGACGGTTGATCTGCGCAACGGTGGCGGCCACGTCATTGGTGTCGCTGTTGGTCATGCTTTGCACCGCGATCGGCGCGTCGCCGCCCACCGGTACGTTGCCGACCCAGATCTTGCGCGAAACGCGACGTTTGATTGGAGATTCGCCGTGCATGACTTATTGACCCAACTTCAGGCGAGCAGTCTCGCCACTGGTGAACGGAGCGATATCGACCGGCTGGCCGTTGTAGCTGACCTGTGCAGCACGGGCAACGCCCAGGCGCACGGCGAGCGGCGGCTTGCCGGAAACAGAAACGCTATCGCCTTTGTGCTTCAGACCACTGAACAATACTTTGCCACGGCCATCGGTGACTTGCGCCCAGCAATCGGCGCTGAACTGCAGTTGTACCTGACCGTCGCCAGCTACCGGAGCAGCCGCTTCCGCGGTCGGGGCGGGAGTTGCAGGCACTACCGGAGCGGTAACGGTCGGCGCTGGCGTAGCAGGAACGCTTGGCGCCGGAGTGGCCGGATTGGCGACAACCGGGGCTGGCGTATGGACCGGGGCGGCCGGCGTTACAGCCGGAGCAGCCGCTGCAGTTGGAGCCGTTGCCGGGGAGGCCGCTTCGGCACCGGTCGATTCAGCGGTGGTTTCAGACTGAGGTAGTGCCAGCGCCGTCGAACTGTCGGACTGATTCTCCTCGACAGCCTGGTCTTCCGGCTCGTCGATCGGATGAATCTGGGTAGTGCCGTCAGCACCCTCGACTTCAACGTGCTCAGGCGCCAGAGAAGCCACATCCTTGGTCCGCAGCGACGTCTGATCCTGCCACCAGACGAAACCGCCGCCGATGACCGCAATCAGCAACAGCAGGCTGACAATGCGCAAAATGGTGTGGGAAACCCGTACAGGCTCTTCGATACGACCCAGCGCGTGAACGTTGCTGCCCTGGGAATCGGTGCCGGTGGACTGGTCGAATTGCTGGACCAGAACGGTCTGGTCCATGCCAAGCAATTTGGCATAGGCGCGAATGTAACCGCGAGCGAAGGTATGCCCCGGCAGCTTGTCGAAAGCGCCGGCTTCAAGATTGCTCAGGGAAGTCACGGTGAGGTTGAGCTTGAGAGCCACTTCGGCCAGCGACCAGCCATTGCTTTCGCGGGCCTGGCGCAGGGTCTCACCGGGGTTAACGCGATTCGCTGCTACAACTTCGGGATGCGCCGCTTTCATCATTGCTCCGACAGGTATTGCTGATATTCCGGCGTACCGGGATAGAGTCGTTTTAATTGCAGGCCATAACTGGCGGCCTTGTCGCGATCTTCAAACACTTTTGCCAGCCGAACGCCGAGCAATAGACTACGTGCATTTTGTTCGGTCAGCAGGCTGAAACGGTCGTAATAGTCACGCGCGGGCACATAATGCCTGTCTTCGAAGGACAACTCAGCCATTTCCAGCAATGCACGCGGTTGTTGGCGGTTCAAACGCAGCGCCTTTTCCAGTTGCTGCTGCGCCAGATCACGCTGACCGAGCTTCGCGGCAGTCATGCCGAGGTTTTCGAACACACGCGAGCGCTCAGGATACAGGGTATCGGCGGCGGCCTGTTCAAAACGCTCGTAGGCTTCCTTGTAACGCTGTTCTTCGTAGAGAAAACTGCCGTAGTTGTTGAGGATGCGCGCATCGGCAGGACGGGAGGACAAAGCCTTGCGGAAGTGTTCGTCGGCCAGCTGCGGCTCCATTTCGGACTGAAACACCAGGCCGAGGGCAGCGTTGGCGTCAGGATCGGAACCGTCGATTTCCAGCGCCTTCTTCAGCGGCACCTTGGCCCGCTCGGTCATGCCTTGCTGCAAGTATCCCAGCCCCAACTGCACGTAGGCAGCCCGCGCTTCATCGCGGCCCTTGCTGGTCTTCATCGGGTTGTAGTCACCCGAAAGGACACAACCAGCACACAGGCTGGCCAACAGCAACAGCAGCGCAAAGCGCAGGGCCATAGAGATCCTCTCTTAGTTAGTGTTCGCGGCGTTCTGTGCCAGATCGCTGTCGGCGTTCAACTCACGCACGGCGATGTAACGTTCGCTGCGACGGGTGCGATCCAGCACCTGCCCTACCAATTGACCACATGCAGCGTCGATGTCTTCACCACGGGTGGTGCGGACAGTGACGTTGAAACCGGCCTGATGCAACTGATCCTGGAAACGACGGATCGCGTTGTTGCTTGGCCGCTCGTACCCGGAATGCGGGAACGGGTTGAACGGAATCAGGTTGATCTTGCACGGGATATCTTTGAGCAACGCGATCATTTCGACGGCGTGCTCGACCTTGTCGTTGATGTCCTTGAGCAAGGTGTACTCGATGGTCAGCACACGTTTCTCGCCCAGAGACGACATGTAGCGCTGGCACGACTCGAGCAGCATCTTAAGCGGATATTTCTTGTTGATCGGCACCAATTGGTTACGCAATGCGTCATTCGGTGCGTGCAGCGACAACGCCAGGGACACGTCGATGTGCTTGGCCAGCTCATCGATCATCGGCACCACGCCCGAAGTGGACAGGGTCACGCGGCGCTTGGAGATCCCGTAGCCGAGGTCATCCATCATCAGATGCATGGCGGCGACGACGTTGTCGAAGTTCAGCAGCGGCTCACCCATGCCCATCATCACCACGTTGGTGATGGCACGGTCGACGGTTGCCGGGACACTGCCAAAAGATTTGTTGGCAATCCACACCTGGCCGATGACTTCGGCGGCGGTGAGGTTGCTATTGAAGCCTTGCTTGCCGGTGGAGCAGAAACTGCAATCCAGGGCACAGCCTGCCTGGGACGAAACGCACAAAGTGCCGCGTTTGCCCTGGGGAATGTATACGGTCTCGACGCAGCTGCCGGACGCCACGCGCACCACCCACTTACGGGTGCCGTCGCTGGAGATGTCCTCGCTGACCACTTCCGGACCACGGACCTCGGCAATAGCCTTGAGCTTGTCGCGCAAGGCCTTGCTGACGTTCGTCATGGCGTCGAAATCATCGACGCCAAAGTGGTGAATCCATTTCATTACCTGACCGGCACGGAAACGCTTCTCCCCGATTGAGTCGAAGAATTTTTCCATTTCCTGTTGAGTCAGACCCAGCAGGTTGGTTTTTACAGTCGATGTAGTCATGGATTCACCTTCACTCTTAAGCCAATGCTTAGCGAGTGGTTACTTCAGTAGCTGCGAAGAAGTACGAGATTTCACGAGCAGCTGCGGCTTCGGAGTCCGAACCGTGAACAGCGTTGGCGTCGATGGAATCAGCGAAGTCAGCGCGGATGGTGCCGGCAGCAGCTTCTTTAGGGTTGGTAGCGCCCATCAGCTCACGGTTCAGAGCGATAGCGTTTTCGCCTTCCAGAACCTGAACAACAACAGGACCGGAGATCATGAAAGCAACCAGGTCGCCGAAGAAACCACGAGCGCTGTGCTCAGCGTAGAAGCCTTCAGCTTCAGCTTTGGACAGTTGCTTCAGTTTCGAAGCTACAACGCGCAGGCCGGCTTTTTCGAAACGAGTAGTGATTTCGCCGATGACGTTTTTTGCAACAGCGTCAGGCTTGATGATGGAGAAAGTGCGTTGAACAGCCATGGTGTAACTCCAGAAACGGTAATTTGCGAAAAATTAAACCCGCGAATTATACGCGGGTTCTTGGGTATTGCCTAACCTGCGAGGACGATCAGTCCAATTCTGCGGCCCAAAGCTCCTGAACCGCTTCCAGCACCTTCTCGCCAACGCGGCCAGAAGTCTTATCGAAGTCCGGCAGTTCCTCGATCATATGCTGCAGACGGACGAAACCTACAGAGTACGGATCAAGCCCCTCGTGGGCCTCGGCCAGCTCTTCTGCAATACGTTGAACATCATTCCAACCGTAGCTCATGACAGTCTTACCAGTCAGTGCGGCGCTTCAGCCGCATGGTTAAGCGAATATTTCGGAATCTCGACGGTGATGTCTTCTTCACCGACGATAGCCTGACAGGCCAGACGCGATTGCGCCTCCAGGCCCCAGGCACGATCGAGGAAGTCTTCTTCCAGCTCGTCAGCCTCTTCCATCGAGTCGAAACCCTCGCGGATGATGCAGTGGCAAGTGGTGCAAGCGCAGACGCCGCCGCAGGCGCTTTCCATCTCGATATGGTGTTCGTGGGCCAGTTCGAGAATCGAGGTGCCGGGCGCAGCCTCGACGACCATGCCTTCAGGGCAGAACTTCTCGTGGGGCAGAAAAATGACCTGCGGCATCAGATATCCTCGATTTCATTCAGATTGCGCCCCGACAGAGCGGCTTTCACCGTCAGATCCATGCGGCGGGCAGCAAAAGCATCGGTCACTTGCGACAGACGCTTGGTCTGCTGCTCGATGGCGTAACCATCGGTACCTTTCATCAGTTCAGCCAGTTCCTGCAGCTGCAGGTCGATGACCATGCGCTCTTCGGCGTCGAGCAAACGCTCGCCATCCGCCTCCAGAGCGCCCTGCACCGCTTCGATCAGGCGCTGGGCATCGACTTGTTGCTCACGCAGAACGCGGGCGACCTTGTCGTCATTGGCGTGCTGGAACGAATCTTTCAGCATCTTGGCGATTTCGCCGTCGGTCAGACCGTAGGACGGCTTGACCTGAATGCTCGCCTCAACGCCCGAACCCAGTTCACGGGCAGAAACGCTGAGCAGACCGTCGGCATCGACCTGGAACGTCACGCGAATCTTCGCCGCGCCGGCGACCATCGCTGGAATGCCGCGCAATTCAAAGCGCGCCAGAGAGCGGCAGTCGCTGATCAGCTCGCGCTCGCCCTGCAATACGTGGATCGCCATGGCCGACTGGCCATCTTTATAAGTGGTGAAATCTTGTGCGCGGGCGACGGGAATGGTGGTGTTGCGGGGAATCACCTTCTCCATCAGGCCGCCCATGGTTTCCAGCCCCAGAGACAGCGGAATCACGTCGAGCAGCAGCAGTTCGCCGCCATCGCGCTTGTTGCCCGCCAGGGTATCGGCCTGGATCGCGGCACCGATGGCCACCACTTGATCCGGATCGATTTCAGTCAAAGGCTGACGACCGAACGCTTCGGCCACAGCTTCGCGAACGCGCGGAACGCGGGTCGAACCGCCGACCATGACCACGGCGTGTACATCTTCCAACTCGATACCAGAGTCGCGAACGGCGCGGCGGCAGGCTTTCAGGCTGCGCGCGACCATTGGCTCGATCAGCGCATCGAAGGCTTCGCGGGTCAGCTGCGCTTTCCAGTCGCCATAGGCCACTTCAACGCTGGCCGCATCGGTCAGGGCTTCTTTGGCCGCACACGCGGTTTGCAGCAGATTACGTTGTGCGCCCGGATCGAGATCGGCGGACAGGCCGGCGCTCTCGATGATCCAGCCGGCAATCGCGTGATCGAAATCATCGCCACCCAGCGCGCTGTCGCCGCCAGTAGCCAGAACCTCGAAAACACCGCCAGTCAGACGCAGAATCGAAATATCGAAGGTGCCGCCACCCAGGTCATAAATCGCGACCAGGCCTTCAGCATGTTGATCCAGACCGTACGCCACGGCGGCTGCGGTCGGCTCATTGAGCAGACGCAACACGTTCAGACCGGCGAGTTTGGCCGCATCCTTGGTGGCCTGACGCTGAGCATCGTCGAAGTACGCCGGCACGGTAATCACCGCGCCAACCAGTTCGCCACCCAAGGTCGCTTCAGCACGCTGACGCAGTACCTTGAGGATATCGGCGGAGACTTCGACCGGGCTTTTCGGGCCTTGCACGGTGTCGATGAACGGCATGTGCGATTCGCCACCGACAAAGCGGTACGGCAGTTGCTCGCCCAATTGCTTGACGTCGGACAGACCACGACCCATCAAGCGCTTGACCGACAGCACAGTGTTCAAAGGATCGGAGGCGGCAGCCAATTTGGCCGACTCGCCGACTTCGACGCGATCGGCGTGATAACGCACAGCGGACGGCAGAATCACCTGCCCGTTTGCGTCAGCCAATGGCTCGGAAAGACCACTGCGCAACGCAGCGACCAGCGAATTGGTAGTGCCCAAGTCGATCCCCACAGCCAGACGACGCTGGTGCGGTTGAGGACTTTGGCCGGGTTCGGCGATCTGCAGTAGGGCCATCGTGATCAGGACTTATCTGTATATCAGGCGTGCGACCGGAGCGGCACTGGGTTAATCGTCGAGGCGCTCTTCTAACTGGCGCACTTCGTAGGTGAGCTTGTCGAGGAACTGCATGCGCCGCATCAGGCGTTCGGCCTGTTCGCGTTGCGTTGCATCATCCCAACAGGCTGCGAAGCTTTCGTTGAGTTCTTCCTGAGCCACTTTCAGGCGCCGCTTGAACACCGCGACACCGTCGAGGTCGGCACTGTCCTGAAGGTCTTCGAGTTCTTCGCGCCATTGCATCTGCTGCAGAAGAAACTCGGGATCATGGACCGTGACTTCCATCGGAACTTCATGCCCGCTGATGGTCAGCAGATAGCGTGCGCGCTGGGCCGGGCTCTTGAGTGTCTGATAGGCGTCGTTGAGCCGTGCAGACTGCTCGAGCGCCGACCGCTGCTCACGCTCGGAAGCGTCGGCAAAGCGGTCAGGATGAACGCCGCGCGCCAACTCACGATAGCGCGTGGCCAACTGCTCGAGATCCAGACGGAAACTCGGTTGCAGCTCGAATAAAGCGAAATGACAAGGAATACCCACGACAAGCCTCAGATGTTGAAGCTTTCGCCGCAGCCACATTCACCGCGTACGTTGGGGTTGTTGAACTTGAAGCCTTCGTTCAACCCTTCCTTGACGAAATCGAGCTCGGTGCCGTCCAGGTAGGCCAGGCTTTTCGGGTCGATGATCACTTTTTCGCCGTGACTTTCGAACACCTGATCCTCTGCAACCACCTCGTCGACAAACTCCAGCACGTAGGCAAGGCCGGAACAGCCCGTGGTGCGAACACCCAGACGAATCCCTTCACCTTTGCCGCGCCCGTCGAGGGAGCGCCGCACGTGTCGAGCAGCCGCTTCTGTCATGCTGATAGCCATCGGTGACTCCTTACTCGTCGCCAAATCCAGAAAGTCAGATCAAGCCTTTCTTCTGCTTGTAATCGCGAACAGCCGCTTTGATAGCGTCTTCAGCCAGTACCGAGCAGTGAATTTTCACTGGCGGCAGGGCCAATTCTTCGGCCAGCTGGGTGTTCTTGATGGTTTCGGCTTCGTCCAGGGTCTTGCCCTTCATCCACTCGGTGGCGAGGGAGCTGGAAGCGATCGCCGAACCGCAGCCATAGGTCTTGAACTTGGCATCTTCAATGATGCCAGCGTCGTTGACCTTGATTTGCAGACGCATCACGTCGCCGCACGCCGGAGCGCCGACCATGCCGGTGCCGACATCAGGATCTTCCGCGTTCATCTTGCCGACGTTGCGCGGGTTTTCGTAGTGGTCGATGACCTTTTCGCTGTAAGCCATGATTCTCAATCCTCACTCATCAGGGCCGCTCTTCAGCCCTGCAACTGCGCTGCGTAAACCGCCGCGTCGCTACAGGATCTGTATCTGGCGGCTTCTATATTTAGTGTGCCGCCCACTCGATTTTCGAGATATCGACGCCGTCTTTGTACATGTCCCACAGCGGCGACAGAGCGCGCAGCTTGGTAACGGCCTCGCAGACTTTCTGCGCGGCGTAGTCGATTTCTTCTTCGGTGGTGAAGCGGCCGAACGTGAAGCGGATCGAACTGTGTGCCAGTTCGTCGTTGCGGCCCAGGGCGCGCAGTACGTACGAAGGCTCCAGCGACGCCGAGGTGCAGGCCGAACCGGACGATACCGCCAGATCCTTGAGCGCCATGATCAGCGACTCGCCTTCAACGTAGTTGAAGCTCAGGTTCAGGTTGTGCGGAACGCGGGCAGTCAGGCTGCCGTTGACGTACAGCTCTTCCAGGTGCTCGACCTGCTTGTAGAAACGGTCGCTCAAGGCTTTGATGCGGACGTTTTCGGCAGCCATGTCTTCTTTGGCGACGCGGAACGCTTCACCCATGCCGACGATCTGGTGGGTCGCCAGGGTGCCGGAACGCATGCCACGCTCATGACCGCCACCGTGCATGGTCGCTTCGATGCGCACACGCGGCTTGCGGCTGACGTACAGCGCGCCGATGCCTTTAGGGCCGTAGGTCTTGTGGGCGGAGAACGACATCATGTCGACTTTCAGTTTCTGCAGGTCGATGTCGACCTTGCCAGTGGACTGAGCGGCGTCGACGTGGAACAGGATGCCCTTGGAACGGAGCAGTTCGCCGATCGCTGCGATATCGTTGACGGTACCGATTTCGTTGTTCACGTGCATCACGGAGACCAGGATGGTGTCTTCGCGCAGTGCCGCTTCAATCATGGCCGGGGTGATCAGACCGTCTTCGGTCGGCTCGAGGTAAGTGACCTCGAAACCTTCACGCTCCAGTTGGCGCATGGTGTCGAGGACAGCCTTGTGCTCGATCTTGGAGGTGATCAGGTGCTTGCCCTTGGAGGCGTAGAAATGTGCCGCACCCTTGATTGCCAGGTTGTCGGATTCGGTGGCACCGGAAGTCCAGACGATTTCGCGCGGATCGGCGTTGACCAGATCGGCCACCTGACGACGGGCGTTTTCGACGGACTCTTCAGCTTTCCAGCCAAACACGTGGGAACGGGACGCCGGGTTACCGAAGTTTCCGTCGACCAGCAGGCATTCACTCATTTTTTGCGCGACACGCGGATCAACCGGGGTGGTCGCAGAGTAATCAAGGTAAATCGGCAATTTCATGGACTATCTCCTAAATCAGGGCTGGCGTGCCGCTAGCTCTCTGGCTGTCATTCGACGGCGGACGCTTCAATCTTGTCCAGGCGTGGCGCCTTGCTGTTGCAACGGCGCTGGTCCTGACGCTGGGCTACTTCTTGCACCTCACGGCGAGTCACAAGATCAGCCAAGCTGATACCACTTAGAAATTCGTGAATCTGCAGGCTCAAATCGCACCACAGATGATGGGTCAGGCAGGTGTCGCCGGAATGGCAATCGCCTTGGCCCTGGCATTTGGTGGCATCGACCGATTCGTTTACCGCATCGATCACCTGAGCGACCTGGATGCCCTGCATGTCGCGGGACAATTGGTAGCCGCCACCCGGACCGCGAACGCTGGAAACCAGATTGCTGCGGCGCAGCTTGGCAAAAAGCTGTTCGAGGTAGGACAGGGAGATGCCTTGGCGCTCGGAGATATCGGCCAGGGACACGGGCCCGTGCTGCGCGTGCAACGCCAGGTCAAGCATGGCGGTCACGGCGTATCGGCCTTTTGTAGTCAGTCGCATGGACAGTTACCACGGAGTTCAGAATGGGGCGAGTATGCAATTCCCGAGTATTTAAGTCAACTTTAAGACCTAGTACTTTAGTCAGGATTACCCGCAAAAGAGCGCGCGAATGATAGCAGGGTCTGCGGCTTAATGGCACACCGGCTGGCGCAAGCCTCTGTAGGCGCTGCCGAAGGCTGCGATCTTTTGATCTGATCAAAAGATCGTCTGATCGCGGCACGAGCCTTCGGCAGCTCCTACACAGGGCTCAGCTGGCTTTGGATTCGTCTTTGCCTTTGACGCAGGCGAAGTCTTCTTCACGCAGCTCAGGCAGATCTTTCGCACAGTAATTACTGCCCAGATCCTTCAGCGCGCCACACATCCCCTCCAGACGCCCATCCACCGCTTGCAAGTGATCGAGCAACTGACCAATGGCGCGCGCCACCGGGTCGGGCATGTCTTCGCTGACACCGTAGGCATCAAAACCGATCTTCTCGGCCATGGCCTTGCGCTTGGCGTCCTGCTCTTCATCGGACTTGACGATGATTCGCCCGGGAATACCGACAACAGTGGCGCCCGGCGGCACTTCTTTGGTCACCACGGCGTTGGAACCGACCTTGGCACCGGCACCAACCGTGAACGGACCGAGCACTTTGGCGCCCGCACCCACGACCACACCATCACCCAACGTCGGGTGACGCTTGCCTTTGTTCCAACTGGTGCCGCCAAGGGTCACGCCCTGATAAATGGTCACGTCATCGCCAATTTCGGCGGTCTCACCGATGACGATGCCCATGCCGTGGTCGATAAAGAAGCGGCGACCGACTTTTGCGCCCGGATGAATCTCGATCCCGGTCAACCAGCGGCCGAAGTTCGATACCAACCGCGCCAGCCATTTCAGTTCGTTGCACCACAACATGCCGGCCAGTCGATGAATCCAGATGGCATGCATGCCGGGGTAGCAGGTCAGGACTTCAAAAGCGTTACGCGCCGCCGGGTCTCGATGGAATACGCTCTGGATATCTTCACGCAAACGCTCAAACATCATTTAGTCCTTCCGCTTAAGAAGCTCACCACGGGCCGCCTTCTGGGTTTCCGTGAGGATGCCACGCAAAATATTCATTTCCGCCCGGCTCACCGAGCTGCGTCCGTACAACCGGCGCAGGCGCGCCATCAAGTGCCGTGGTTTTTCCGGATCGAGGAATTCGATGGCGACCAGCGTCTGCTCCAGATGCTCATAGAATCGCTCCAGCTCATCCATGGTCGCCAGCTCGGCACTTTTCACCGAAGCCACTTCTTCTTTCTCGACCTTGCTCGGCTGACCTTGGGCGGCCAGCCAGGCCATGCGCACTTCGTAGCTCAACACCTGCACCGCCGCGCCGAGGTTCAGCGAGCTGAACTCAGGGTCGGAGGGGATGTGCACGTGAAAGTGACATCGCTGCAGCTCGTCATTGGTCAGGCCGGAATCTTCACGACCGAACACCAGCGCAATCTCGGCGCCCTGCCCGGCTTCCTCGACCACTTTGGTGCCGCATTCGCGCGGATCCAGCAGCGGCCAGGGAATGCGGCGATCACGGGCGCTGGTGCCGAGCACCAGGTTGCAGCCGACCAAGGCATCTTCCAGGGTGGCAACGACCTGTGCGTTTTCAAGGATGTCACCGGCACCGGAGGCGCGAGCATCGGCCTCGTGATGCGGAAACAGGCGCGGCTCGACCAGCACCAATCGCGACAGCCCCATGTTTTTCATGGCGCGCGCGGCCCCGCCGATGTTGCCGGGGTGGCTGGTATTGACCAGGACGACACGAATGTTCTGCAGCAAGGGAGGCGCTCTCGGACACAGGAAAGGGGTGCAAATCTTACAGAACAGCCTACCGTTAAGCTATGAAAGCGAACAGCGTCCTTCACCTGAAGAAAAGTTCTGATAGAATGCGCGGCTTTCTTTAACAACCTTAGGTGACACATCCATGCAGCCCATGCTGAATATCGCGCTGCGCGCCGCCCGCAGCGCCAGTGAACTGATCTTCCGCTCCATCGAGCGCCTGGATACCATCAAGGTCGACGAAAAAGACGCCAAGGATTATGTATCCGAGGTGGATCGCGCCGCTGAACAGAAAATCATCGACGCGCTGCGCAAGGCTTACCCGAACCACTCGATCCGCGGTGAAGAGACTGGCCTGCACGCCGGTACCGGCATCGAAGGCGAAGAGTACCTGTGGATCATCGATCCACTGGACGGCACCACTAACTTCCTGCGCGGCATTCCTCACTTCGCTGTCAGCATCGCCTGCAAATACCGTGGTCGCCTGGAACACGCAGTGGTTCTGGACCCGGTTCGCCAGGAAGAATTCACCGCCAGCCGTGGTCGCGGCGCTCAACTGAACGGTCGTCGCCTGCGCGTCAGCGGTCGCACCAGCCTCGACGGCGCCCTGCTGGGTACCGGCTTCCCGTTCCGTGACGATCAGATGGACAACCTCGACAACTACCTGGGCATGTTCCGCGCCCTGGTTGGCCAGACTGCCGGCATCCGCCGCGCTGGCTCTGCGAGCCTGGACCTGGCGTATGTTGCTGCCGGTCGTTTCGATGCATTCTGGGAGTCGGGCCTGTCCGAGTGGGACATGGCTGCAGGCGCCCTGCTGATTCAAGAAGCCGGCGGCCTGGTGAGCGACTTCACCGGCGGTCACGACTTCCTGGAAAAAGGCCACATCGTTGCCGGCAACACCAAATGCTTCAAGGCAGTACTGACGGCGATCCAGCCGCACCTGCCGGCTTCGCTGAAGCGCTAAGCTTCCCGCGAAACGAAAAAGCACCCTTCGGGGTGCTTTTTTTATGCCTGGAATTTTACAAAACCTCCCTGTAGGAGCTGCCGAAGGCTGCGATCTTTTGATCTTGCTTTCAAAGGCCAAAGTCAAAAGATCGCAGCCTTCGGCAGCTCCTACATTGGAATCGGTTTTTTTGCGGGCACAAAAAAGCACCCCGCAGGGTGCTTCTTGTTAAAACAGTCGGTACTTACTGACCCGGCTCATTCTGCGACAGGATCAGCTTGCCTTCCTTGTCGACCGGAATCTGGTTGCCCGGATCGCGATCCATGCGGACCTTGCCTTCCTTGCCATCGAGCGAGTAACGCACGTCGTAGCCGACGACCTTGTCACTGATGTCATTGACCGTGTTGCAGCGGGTTTGCGTGGTGGTGTAGGTGTCACGCTCTTGCATGCCTTCCTGCACCTTGTTGCCCGCATAACCGCCACCGACCGCACCGGCTACCGTGGCAATCTTCTTGCCGGTGCCGCCGCCAATCTGATTACCCAGCAAACCACCTGCCAGTGCACCGACCACCGTACCGGCGATCTGATGCTGATCTTTTACCGGAGCCTGACGAGTCACTGTCACGTCCTTGCACACTTCACGTGGAGTCTTGATCTGTGTTTTGACCGGTTCAACGGCCAACACTTGCGCATACTCAGGGCCGCTTTTAACCAGGCTGTAGGTGGCAACAGCACCCCCGGCAGTCACACCGACAGCACCCAATACCGCACCAACCAGCAACGACTTGTTCACATGAACCTCCTGACCATCACATGCGGGACGCGCCCGCGCTTCTCCCAGCCTTGGAGCATAAAAAAAGGCGCGAGTTCAACTCGCGCCTTTCTTGGGCTGACAGCCGGGAAAACGATGGCCGCTATGGACGGTCGTCGACTTCCTTCTCGGTGTTGGCCGGAGGAATCAGATCCTCGGTGCTCAGGTTCAGCCAGATCAGCACCACGTTGGCGATGTAGATCGACGAGTAGGTACCCGCCAGAACACCGATAAACAGCGCAATGGAGAAGCCGAACAGGTTGTCGCCACCGAAGAACAGCAGAGCCGCGATCGCCAACAGGGTGGAGATCGACGTCGCCATGGTGCGCAGCAGGGTCTGGGTGGTCGAGATGTTGATGTTCTCGATCAGCGAAGCCTTGCGCAACACACGGAAGTTCTCACGAACCCGGTCGAATACCACGATGGTGTCGTTCAGCGAGTAACCGATGATCGCCAGTACCGCCGCCAGCACCGTCAGATCGAAAGTGATCTGGAAGAACGACAGGATACCGACCGTCACGATAACGTCGTGAATCAGCGAAACGATGGCGCCGACCGCGAACTTCCACTGAAAGCGGAAAGCCAGGTAGATCAGGATGCCGCCGAGCGCCAGCAGCATGCCGAGGCCGCCCTGGTCGCGCAGTTCTTCACCGACCTGCGGGCCAACGAACTCGACACGCTTGACCGTTGCCGGGTTGTCGCCGCCGAGTTTCTGCAGCGCTTCCGCGACCTGATGACCCAGCTGCGGGTCTTCACCCGGCATGCGCACCAGCAGATCGGTGGTTGCACCAAAGCTCTGCACGATGGCTTCGTGGTAACCCGAAGTCACCAGCTCCTCACGTACCTTGGTGACATCGGCCGGACGCTCGTAGGTCAGCTCGATGAGCGTACCGCCGGTGAAGTCCAGGCCCCAGTTCATGCCCTTGTGGAAGACGCTGAACAAGGCCAGCACCGTGAGGAAAACCGTGACGCCGAACGCAACGTTGCGAACGCCCATGAAGTTGATTGTACGTAACATGGCAGCCCCTTAAATCCACAACTTCTTGAAGTCACGCCCGCCAAAGATCAGGTTGACCATTGCGCGGGTCACCATGATGGCCGTGAACATCGAGGTAAAGATCCCGAGGGACATGGTCACTGCGAAACCTTTGACCGGGCCGGTGCCCATGGCAAAGAGAATCCCGCCGACCAACAAGGTAGTCAGGTTGGCGTCGAGAATCGCGGTGAATGCCCGGCCGAAGCCTTCGTTGATTGCACGCTGCACGGTCATGCCGGCGGCGATCTCTTCACGGATCCGCGAGAAGATCAGCACGTTGGCGTCGACCGCCATACCCATGGTCAGCACGATACCGGCGATACCCGGCAGGGTCAGCGTTGCACCCAGCAGCGACATCAAGGCCAGCAGCAGCACCATGTTCACCGCCAGTGCGACGGTGGCGATGAGGCCGAAGAAGCGGTAGATGGCGATGATGAACAGCGACACGAACAGCATGCCCCACAGCGACGCGTCGATACCTTTGGTGATGTTGTCAGCACCCAGGCTCGGGCCGATTGTGCGCTCTTCGGCGAAGTACATCGGCGCCGCCAGACCACCGGCACGCAGCAGCAGCGCCAGTTCGGACGATTCGCCCTGACCGTTCAGGCCAGTGATGCGGAACTGAGCACCCAGTGGCGACTGAATGGTCGCCAGGCTGATGATCTTCTTCTCTTCCTTGAACGTCTGCACCGCAACGTCTTTCTCGACGCCATCGACCACTTGTTTGGTGTAAGTGGTGATCGGACGCTGCTCGATGAAGATCACCGCCATGCTGCGACCAACGTTCGAACGGGTCGCACGGCTCATCAGTTCGCCACCGTGACCATCCAGACGAATGTTCACTTCAGGCGTGCCGTGCTCGCCGAAACCGGCCTTGGCATCGGTAACCTGGTCACCGGTGATGATCAGACCACGTTCGATCTGTGCTGGCGGACGCTTGCCTTCACGGAACTCGAAAGTTTCGGAAGTGGCTTTCGAAGCGCCCGGCTCTGCAGCCAGACGGAACTCAAGGTTGGCCGTCTTGCCGAGGATACGCTTGGCTTCGGCAGTGTCCTGCACGCCCGGCAGCTCAACCACGATGCGGTTGGCGCCCTGACGCTGAACGATCGGTTCGGCAACACCCAGCTCGTTGACGCGGTTACGTACCGTGGTCAAGTTCTGCTTGATGGAGTATTCACGGATTTCCGCCAGCTTGGCCGGGGTCATCGCCAGACGTAGCACCGGTTGACCGTTGAGGTCGGCCGGAACAATGTCGAAATCGTTGAAGTTCTTGCGGATCAGTGCACGGGCCTGTTCGCGGGAATCTTCATCGCTGAAGCCCAACTGAATGGCACCGCCCAGTTGCGGCAGGCTGCGATAGCGCAGCTTCTCTTTGCGCAGCAGGCTCTTGACGTCGCCTTCGTAAACTTTCAGGCGTGCATCGAGGGCTTTGTCCATGTCCACTTCGAGCAGGAAGTGCACACCACCGGACAAGTCCAGACCCAGCTTCATCGGGTGCGCACCCAGATTGCGCAGCCATTGCGGGGTGGTCTGTGCCAGGTTCAGCGCGACGACGTAGTCATCACCCAACGCCTTGCGCACAACGTCTTTGGCCGGCAGCTGGTCTTCAGCCTTGCTCAGACGGATCAGACCGCCCTTGCCGTTGGCCGCCAGCGTGGCTGCCTTGACGTTGATCCCGGACTCTTTCAGCGCGGTGCTTACGCGATCCAGATCGGCCTGATTGACCTGCAGGGCCGTGCTGGCGCCGCTGATCTGAATGGCCGGGTCATCGGGGTATAGATTCGGAGCGGAATAAATCAGACCGATCGCCAGCACCGCCAGGATCAGAATGTATTTCCACAGAGGATATTTGTTCAGCATCACGCCGCCCGTTATGAACGCGGGGCGCCTTGCGCGCCCCGTCGATTGAGTAGAAGTTGTTGCTTCAGATCGCTTTCAGCGTGCCTTTTGGCAGCGTGGCGGCGATGGCGCCTTTCTGGAACTTCATTTCCACGGTGTCGGAAACTTCCAGAACCACGAAGTCATCGGCCACTTTGGTGATCTTGCCGGCGATGCCGCCAGTGGTCACGACTTCGTCACCTTTCTGCAGGCTGCTCAGCAGGTTCTTCTGCTCTTTGGCGCGCTTGGCCTGTGGACGCCAGATCATCAGGTAGAAGATGACCAGGAAGCCGACCAGGAAAATCCACTCGAAGCCGCCGCCCATTGGGCCGGCAGCAGCCGGTGCAGCCGCGTCAGCCATGGCGTTAGAGATAAAAAAGCTCATTTAGCACTCCAGTTGCAAATGTTGAATCTTGGGGTCAGAAAACTCAGTCCAAAGGCGGAACGGGGAGCCCGCGTTTGGCGTAGAAGGCATCGACAAAGGCGGCCAATGTACCCTGTTGAATAGCCTCGCGCAAACCAGCCATCAGCACCTGATAATGGCGCAAGTTATGGATGGTATTGAGCATGCTTCCCAGCATTTCGCCGCACTTGTCCAGGTGATGCAGATAAGCGCGGGAGAAGTTCTGGCAGGTATAGCAATCGCAGGTCGGATCCAGCGGCGATTCATCATGGCGATGGAACGCGTTACGGATCTTCAGCACGCCTGTATCAATGAACAGATGCCCATTGCGGGCATTACGGGTTGGCATCACGCAATCGAACATGTCCACACCGCGGCGCACACCCTCAACCAGATCTTCCGGTTTGCCAACGCCCATAAGGTAACGAGGTTTGTCAGCCGGCAACATGCCCGGCAGATAATCCAGCACTTTGATCATCTCGTGCTTCGGCTCGCCCACCGACAGACCGCCAATGGCCAGGCCATCGAAGCCGATCTTGTCGAGGCCTTCGAGCGAGCGCATGCGCAGATTCTGGTGCATGCCGCCCTGCACGATGCCGAACAACGCTGCGGTGTTGTCACCGTGAGCATTTTTCGAACGCTGAGCCCAGCGCAGCGACAATTCCATCGACACGCGCGCGACGTCTTCGTCAGCCGGGTACGGCGTGCATTCGTCGAAAATCATCACGATGTCGGAGCCGAGGTCGCGCTGCACCTGCATCGACTCTTCAGGCCCCATGAACACCTTGGCGCCGTCGACCGGAGAGGCGAAGGTCACGCCCTCCTCCTTGATCTTGCGCATCGCGCCGAGGCTGAACACCTGGAAACCACCGGAGTCAGTGAGGATCGGGCCTTTCCACTGCATGAAATCGTGCAGGTCGCCGTGTTCCTTGATCACTTGGGTGCCAGGACGCAGCCACAGGTGAAAGGTGTTGCCCAGAATGATTTCTGCGCCCGTGGCGACGATGTCACGCGGCAACATGCCCTTGACCGTGCCGTAGGTGCCCACCGGCATGAACGCCGGGGTCTCGACGGTGCCACGCGGGAAGGTCAGACGACCACGACGGGCCTTGCCATCGGTGGCAAGGAGCTCAAAGGACATTCGACATTCGCGACTCATTCTGTTTCCTCTGGGCCGGTTTCTTTAGGGGCAGTCGGTGCGGGATTGCGGGTGATGAACATGGCATCACCGTAGCTGAAAAAGCGGTAACCGTTGTCGACGGCAGCCTTGTAGGCCGCCATGGTTTCGGGATAACCGGCAAACGCCGAAACCAGCATCAACAGCGTGGATTCCGGCAAATGGAAGTTGGTCACCAGGGCGTCGACCACATGGAACGGCCGGCCCGGGTAGATAAAGATATCGGTGTCGCCACTGAACGGCTTGAGCACGCCATCGCGCGCGGCACTCTCCAACGAACGCACGCTGGTGGTGCCGACCGCAATCACTCGGCCACCGCGCGCACGGCACGCTGCGACCGCATCGACCACGTCCTGGCCGACTTCCAGCCACTCGGTGTGCATGTGGTGATCTTCAAGCTTCTCGACGCGCACCGGCTGGAACGTCCCCGCACCCACGTGCAAGGTGACGAAAGTGGTCTCGACGCCCTTGGCCGCAATCGCTTCCATCAGCGACTGATCGAAATGCAGCCCCGCCGTCGGCGCCGCCACCGCGCCGAGTTTCTCGGCGTATACGGTCTGATAACGCTCGCGATCCGAGCCTTCATCCGGGCGGTCTATATAAGGAGGCAACGGCATGTGCCCGACGCGATCGAGCAGCGGCAACACCTCTTCCGCGAAGCCCAGCTCGAACAACGCATCGTGACGCGCGAGCATTTCGGCTTCGCCACCACCGTCGATAAGGATCTTCGAACCTGGCTTCGGCGACTTGCTGGAACGCACATGCGCCAGCACGCGGTGCGTATCGAGCACCCGCTCAACGAGGATTTCCAGCTTGCCGCCCGAGGCTTTCTGCCCGAACAGCCGCGCCGGAATCACCCGGGTATTGTTGAACACCATCAAATCGCCCGGGCGCAAATGCTCGAGCAAATCAGTGAATTGACGGTGTGCGAGGGCGCCGCTCGGCCCGTCAAGGGTCAGCAGGCGACTACCGCGACGCTCGGCCAAAGGGTGGCGGGCGATCAGCGAATCAGGGAGCTCGAAAGTAAAGTCAGCAACGCGCATGATGGGGTTCGTCTAGCAGGGCCCGAAAGTCTAGCGGAAATATCGAAAATTCTCTATGTACCTGATTGACCGACGGTAATCTCATCTCTATACTTCGCCGCCATTGAGCCCTGATGGCGGAATTGGTAGACGCGGCGGATTCAAAATCCGTTTTCGAAAGGAGTGGGAGTTCGAGTCTCCCTCGGGGCACCACATAGCAGTATCTGAGAGTCTCTACCAGTCTCTCAGACCCAAAGAAACCGGCCACTTGGCCGGTTTTTTTGTGCCTAGCTGTTTACCCCTGTCTCCCTCTATCCGTTGTATCCCTGTATCCCTCCTTGTATCCTGAGAAAATTACCTAACTTTGGGATACAAGGATGAAGCGCGCAGACATCAAGCGCCGCCCTCTCGCTGACACGACACTCGCGGGACTGGAGCCGGAATCAAAGGAATACCGCGAGCTGGACGGAAACGGCCTCTACTTCAGGGTAAAACCTGATGGCGGGAAGTCCTGGCAACTTCGCTACAAACGACCGGCGGGCAACTGGGCATGGATGGGGCTCGGGGGTTACCCTGAAGTAAGTGGAGCGCTGGCACGAGACAAAGCTGCTGATTTGCGTAAAGTAGTGAGCAGCGGTGCAGATCCCCTTGAACAGAAGCGCTCTGCTAAGGCTGCGGTTGATTTAGCCAAGACACGCACTTTTCGTGCAGCTGCCGATGCTTGGCTCAAGGCTAAGGAGGAGAAGGGGCTAGCGCCCTCCACCCTCAACAAAATACGTACATATCTCGATAAAGACATTCTTCCTGCGCTCGGCGACAAGCCACTGGACGAAATTACTCGTACCGATTGCGCAGAACTTCAAGCATCCATCGAAGCAAGAGACGCTCACAACGTTGCGGAAAAATGCCGCACCTGGATCAATCAGATTTTTGGTCGAGCCATTGGCCTAGGCCTGACTGAGAACGATCCCGGAAGCCGTCTTCGAGACATTGCCGCCCAAGCACCGAAAACTCAGCAGCACCCTCACCTACTGGAGCATGAGCTAGGCGACTTTTTAATCGCTCTCAAGAACACGCCAAGCAGGCTGACGGCTCGAACTGCAGCGTGGCTCTGCCTTTGGACAGCGTCTAGGCCGGGTATGGTTCGCTTAGCCGAATGGAAAGAGTTCGATCTTCACAAAGCTATTTGGACAACACCTGCCGCGAAAATGAAAATGCGCAGGGATTTCGTATGTCCGTTACCTAAGCAAGCGATATCAGCTCTGAAAGAGCTTCACAGCCTCACTGGGCGCAGCCGATGGTTATTCCCTGGAGTCGGCGCGAAGAATCCAACAATTAGTGAAAACACTATCAACAAAGTGTTCGCAACGGTCGGCTACAAAGGGAGGCTTGTGGGTCACGGCACACGCCACACTGCCAGCACACTGCTCAGGGAGCACGGTTGGCCAAAGGAGCACGTCGAAGCTCAACTCGCTCATAAGGAAGAGGGCATTTCAGGAATTTACAATAAAGCTCAATACTTCGAGCATCGGGTAAAGATGATGCAGTGGTACGCGGATTACCTAGATCAGTTGGCAGCAGGAAATGTCATTCACGGACATTTCGGCGAAGCGGTCTGAGCGCACACTCTCAACCCCTTCAAAAAATCCATGTAACGCGTGTAACTCGTGTAACAACATCGACCAAACGCCCGAATTCATTGGGCCTCCCAGTGGTTACACGTTTGAACGGGATCGCGTACACCCGGTGTAACGATGACTAAGCGTGTAACGCCGGATAGCACCACTTCACTGATGGCCACGTATGGCTGGGACTTGAATGTCTCTCGCTGGAAACGACAGAAAGCATGGGGCGGGGGGCTGAATTTCGGAAATTGAGAAACTGCAGAGAGAAAGTCAAAAACTCGGTAATAAAGTACCAGTTGTGTAAAACATTGTGAAAAACGAGTTTTCCTTTTCATTTTTTCCACTGTATAGAAAACCAGTGGGACATGGTGGGACGGCCCGGCAAAAAATGAAAACTTTGTCGCGAACGTGCTGACTTTACTGTCTACTAAACGGAACACTGCTTCGAAGTAGACGGAAAATAAAGCTTTCAAAAAACAATTATTAGTTTACATAGCTGGGGCCTGTAAGAACTACGACAGGTAACCCGCTATGACGACCCATAACACTGCAGCCCCATGTGCAACCATCCAGCCTGCTACAGAGCTTCTCACTACTGATCAGGTAGCGAACGCTCTAGGCTTGTCCAGCCGAACCCTCGCTGCATGGCGCAGCTCACGTACTCATTCACTCCCCTACGTCAAAACCGGGTCACGGGTGCGTTATCGCTCCGGGGACGTCGCGGCTTGGCTTGAAACCCGGGTTTGCTCCACCGGTGCCAATGCGGGAGGACGAACCGAGTGACCGCTTCCAACCCAGTCAAGAAAATTAAAGAGCTCTCTGCATCCGCCACTTCGATCACTGACCGACGTGACAGCGCCAACTCGTCGCAATCACAAGTCAATGCTTCTGATTGGGATCTGTGCCGGTACGACCCCGCTGCCACGTTGATCCGTATCAACCAAGTCATGGCCCTCACAGGCATCGGCCGCGCAACCGTTTACAAGCTTATGAACCAGTCCGAAAGCGGATTCCCGCAGGCAGTGAAACTCACCAATAGCAACGCACGCGGCGCGCCGGTGGCGTGGGTTTTGGCCGAAATCTTGAATTGGAATCGTGCACGAATTGCGGCCCGTAACGAGGTGGCCGCATGAAACTCAAGATCGCCAGCAAAGCATTGATGCATCCGTTTTCGGTGTTGCGCCGAATCGGTTTCTCATCCCAAACCATGCAGCGTTTTGAACGCTTTCGCAGCCGAGAAGAAAAAAAGGGGCGTGTGGTCAGCATCCTCAAATGGGCCGACGGCACCTGGTGCATTCTCTCTCTCCACTGCGAAAAATTTGGATTTGTGGTCGTCGATGAAGGCCAGCAGATCGACGCCTACGAAGACGCCAAATCCTTGATCGACGGCGACTTCCTGCCCCTGCTCTCCCTGCGCTGGGAAGCTCACGCCTGAAACGAAAACGCCCCCGGGGGCGATCCGGAGGCGTTGAGGTCAATCTACATGCCCGAACAATTTATGCCGCACCAGAACAAACCGCAAGCCACCAGCGCAGTTGCACTTTCGAAAAACGGACGTTACTCTCTGGCCGTCGCTGCAAATTCAGCGACCGACCTTGGCGGGTCGAACGATTTCAGGCGCAACAGCGCCATATACTCAATTGCAGGCGCTTTTTTTGTGCCCGCGATTACGCGTTATGGCGAGTTGCGCAGGAGCACCTTCGGGTGCGCCGGGTTCCTGAATCACCGGTCCGCCAATCTTGCGCAATTCGCCACCCATTCCTGCTTGGCGGCAGGCTGTGGTGGCTCCTCTGATTCGGGAGCTACATCTAATGATCACCATCGATCCGTCCAAAATTCGCGCCGCTGCACACCGTGCAATGGCTCTCGCCGCTTTACACGCCAACTCCAGCCTCGCTACACGCCTCTCCCGTTACAACGCTCACATGGCCAAAGCCCGCGCACTCGAAAACGCAGGCGGTGCCCAATGAATAACGCCCTGAGCTTCTCTCTGCCTGAAGACCTGCTTTGCGTGAATCCGACCGCAGAAGCCGGTGTGCCCATCGACGCTATTACCTGCGCGATTGACCGTGCCGATTCAGTGCTGACATTGCTTGAGGATCACTTCGAAAATGAATCCTCGCGCCTCGCCAATCACGTTATCGCAGCCGTACTTTGGGATGTACGCGGCACCCTCGGCCTGATCAAAACACTGGCCATGCACGGCGATAACACCTCGACGCCTGCCATGCAGAAAGGCGGTGCGCTATGACCGCTTCCACCACGCTCGGCCACGCCACTTTTACTCGCGTGAACGCCACCGATTTAAAGTTATTTCGAGTCAATGCCGGTGTCCCGGTCGAGGATGCACTGGAGATGGTTTCTCTACTCCAGCATCACGCTAACCAGCTCAACTTCGACGCCGCCATGAGCGACAGCGGTGAGCGTTTCAGTTGGCCTGCCCTGTACCTTGGCGAGATGGCCAAAGCGCTGATCGATGACATCAACGACGCTTTGTTTCTGCCGAGGGCTGACACATGAGCCAGCGCCCGAATATCACCACAAAACGTCCAAGCTTTGCCGACGTGAAAGCCGCTGCGCTAAAAGACATTGATCGTGTCCTGTCGCATTGGCTACCCAACGGCAAGCGTGTAGACGGCGGCAAGGAATATACCGCTCCGAATCCAACCCGCAGCGACAAGCGTGCCGGTTCGCTGAAGATCAATTTGAGCAAGGGCACCTGGGCCGACTTTGCCACCGGAGACAAAGGCGGCGATCTCATCGATCTTGTGCGCTATTTGGACGGCGGCACTGACGTCGAGGCTTGCAACAAGCTGGCCGACTTATTGAACGTTGCGCCCGGTGCTGCCCAGACGAAAGCTGCACCGAGCAAGCCCAAAACAACGACGTGGAACGCTATTCAGCCGATCCCGACCGAGGCCATGAACAAGTGCCCAGCCAAACATCGCAATCATGGTGTGCCGTCCAAGGTTTGGGTCTATCGCGACGCAAAGGGTCAGCCTCTCATGGCTCTCTACCGCTTCGACCTCGGCCCCGATGAAGATGGCAAGCCGAAGAAGGTCTTCGCGCCACTGACGTGGTGTCAGCGCGTCGATGGCCAATCCACACAATGGCGCTGGCAGGGTCTGCCAGATCCGCGTCCTTTGCTTCGCCTTGATGAACTGACCCAGCGCAGTGACGCACCGGTGGTTCTGTGCGAAGGCGAGAAAGCTGCCGATGCCGCCGCAGAACTGCTGCCCAACCACGTGGCCACCTGCTGGCCGAACGGCTCCAATTCTTGGCACAAAGCCGACCTGACAACTCTCAAAGGTCGGGACGTGTTGTTGTGGCCGGACAACGACGACAGCGGCAAAGGCTGCATGGAAATCGTTGCCGAGAAGCTGCGCGAAATCGGCGCTGCCTCGGTCCGCCCCATCGCACTGGACGTGTTCAAACGCAAGCCGATGCGAAAGAACGAACGTGCCGCTTTTGCCAAAGGTGGGCAGTGGAACGAAGGCGACGATGCTGCCGATGCAATCGCCAAAGGCTGGACTGCTGCCCACTTCGTCGAGCTGGAAAGCAGCGGTGAACTGTTCGCTGTGATCGAGGAAAAAGCGGTTGTTGCACACCTTGAACCAGACCCCGAACAGAGGCCTAAAGCAGCGCCCAAGCGCCCGACCAAATCGAAAAACGATCTAATGCCGGGAGGCTTTCGCCTGACGTCCGAAGGCGTGTTCTATGCCGGTGACGATGGCGAGGCGCGTCCGGTGTGTTCGCCTCTGGCGATCCTCGCCCGGACGCGTGATGACAAGGGGCAGAACTGGGGTCTGCTGGTCGAGTTCGACGATCCAGACGGCACCAAAAAACGCTGGAACATCCCGGCGCGCACCATGACTGGCGACTTCGGCAAGGACGTGCTTGGGCCGCTGGTAGACATGGGGCTACGCCTCGCCGGTAGCCGCTCAGGACGCAACGCACGCAATGACTTGCAGAGTTATCTCGGCGGATTTGACAGCGCGGAACGGGCACGACTGGTAACCCGCTTGGGGTGGCACGACAACGCCTTTCTATTGCCCGAGCAGCAGGTTGGCACGCACAGCGAACATCTGCATTTCTATGATGCCGGTGCCCAGCTTCCACCGATCAGCGAAGCGGGCACGCTCGAACAATGGCAACAGCAGATAGGCGCATTGTGCGTTGGCAATCATCGCCTAGCGTTTGTCGTCGGGGTGGCGTTCGCGGGTCCGCTGCTACACATGCTCGGCCATGAGTCGGGCGGCTTCCACCTGTACGGCGACAGCTCCGGCGGCAAGACCACTCACCTGCAAGTTGCCACCTCGATCTATGGCGGACCTCGTCTGGTGCGTTCATGGCGCTCGACTGACAATGCGCTGGAGTCCATCGCTGCCGCGCATTCTGATGGACTCCTGGTACTGGATGAAATCGGCATGTGCGATCCACGCATCATTGGCGAAACGGTCTACATGCTCGGCAACGGCACCGGGAAGGCTCGTGCCAATGACCGAGGCCAAGCAGGCCGACAGGTACAAGAGTGGCGTCTACTGTTCCTCTCCACAGGCGAGAAGACCTTGGCCCAGCACATGGCCGAAGCCAACAAGGAACTGAAAGCGGGCATGGAGGTGCGCATGCTCGCCGTTCCGGCCGATGCCAGCAAAGGCCTCGGCATGTTCGACACGCTCAACGGTTTCGAGGATGCGGCAGCGCTCTCCGATGCGCTCAAAGCCCGCGTAGCGAAATACTACGGTACCCCGCTCACTGCATTTCTGACGGCGCTGTGCGAACCCGGCAAACGCCACGGCTGGGCGGCGATCCTGCGCCGCACGCTGGAAGGCTTTATTGCTAAATCGCTTCCTGCATCCGCGAGTGGGCAGGCGCACCGTGCCGCCGCTCGTTTCGGTCTCGCGGCAGCCGCGGGCGAGCTGGCCACCGCGATGGGTATCACCGGCTGGCCGGACGGGACCGCCACCACAGCCGCTCGCGTGTGCCTGAGTGCTTGGTTAAACGAACGTGGCGGCGCCGGTAATTTCGAGGGCGATGCGATATCAGCGAGGCTGCGACAGTTCATCGAGCGCTTCGGCGAAAGCCGCTTCACCCGCTGGGAATCGACTGCAGCCAAGATCGACGAACACGGCCCGCGCACGATCGACCGCCTCGGCTTTCGCAAGACGCTGGAGCACGGTATGGGCGACACCCTGCACACCACGAATACCTACTACGTGCTGACGGAAGCTTGGCGCTCAGAAATTTTCCGGGGCATGAACCTTACCGCAGTAAACAAGGAGCTCTTGCAACGCGGTGTGCTAGAGCCGAGCAGCGACGGCAAGGCATCAAGTCTGGTGCGATTGCCCGGCTTAGGCCAACAGCGCTGCTACATCGTGAAGGCAATTCCGGGAACGGATGACAGCGAGGCTCGGGCTGCCTGAGGGCATCTCAGCTGATCGAGGTAACGCCGGCTCACTCCCGGCCTCGCCAGCCAAATCAATGTAATCAAAACTCATCAAGGACCATGAACATGAAAATGAATGAATTGAAACAGCAACGAGCCGCTCTGGTCGCTGAGCACGAAACCATCGAAAACAGTCTCTCCGCACTGGAAGCCGCTTGGCACAATGCGCCAAATAACTACAGCCCTGTTGGTAACATGATAGGAAGTCCTGAGAGGCGTGAAGCTATGGATCGACTCTCATCTGCCAAAGCCCGCTTACGAGCCATTCCATCCGAGATCGAGCGTATCGATAAAAAGATCGCCTACTTAGAACAGATGGAACAGGTTGACGAAATCAAATCGCAGTCGATCCAAACCATGTCCGTAGCTGCTGCTGAGGTCGAAGCGCTGGAACGCACACAGTCGCACTTGAATGAGCGTCTTCTGACGATTCAGACGGATGCGGAGCAATCCCTGGAAAAAGCGCAGCAAGCAGAAAGAGACGCTGCAAGCCTGTATGCCAGAAGTCTTGCGAGTGGCGATAGCGAAGGCGAAAAAGCTGCCAACGGCGAAATTCAGAAGGCAGCCAAGCAACTCGCCACCACAGATGAGCACGTTAGAAGACAGGAGCTCATCCTCGTGGCTTTACAGGCGGAACTTGACTCCCTAGAAACTCAAATCTCAAACGCGAAGCAGCGAGCAGACGACGCCAAAAATGCGGCCCTGAGCGCAGTAGGGCTTACGTTAGACGAAGAGTGGAATGCCGCCACGAATCACTTAGTAGCTATTGGTGCACGGATACTTGCCGTGGACTACCAACAAGGGAACTCGGGATACGGTTTCTCCAAGCTAGATGTACCTCGATTCGGTCCTTTTCATTCGGATATTCGTCGTGAGGAGCTTGCCGCTGCTGCCCGAAATATCACATTAGAGGAACTGTTGGCAGCTTGAACCCGAAATAGCCCGCCGACGCGGGCTGTTTAGAAACCCTCGGATTAAATAAATCATGATTACTACCATACAAAACAGCGCTAGCTGGACTGACACCCTGAAAGCGCGCAAAAGCTATTTGACGGCGCTGATGAAGGTCGTAGATATCAAAGCCGGTAAAGCCTCTAAAGTTCAGGCACTAACCGTCAACTTGATCAAGAGCGAAATGAGCCTCATCGAAAGCCAGCTAAAAGGTCGAAAGTAACCGGAACTCTATGCTGTAATGCTATTCAGATAGATATCTTCAAAAATAAATCAGGAAGCAATAATGTCAAAACTTGCCGAATATCGTCAGCTGGAAAAACACTTGGCCGAACAACTTCAGGCGCTGGAAGCACTGAAGAGCGACGGAGCCCTGAAAAAAGAGATCGAGTTTGAAACTAAGCTCCGGGAATTGCTCGCCCAGTACGGCTTCAGCCTCAAGCACGTCGTCAACCTACTAGACCCACAAAGCAGCGCACGCGGCAAAGCGCCTGTTCAAGCGCCGGGCACGCGAAAACCTCGAGAGCTAAAGACGTATAAGAACCCGCACACTGGTGAAGTGGTTGAAACCAAAGGTGGCAATCACAAGACCCTAAAAGAGTGGAAAACCCAACACGGTTCCGACGTGGTTGAAAGCTGGCTGAAAAAGTAAGATCTATGCACCTAAAAAAGGGCCCAGACGGGCCCTTTTTGTTTATTTGAGTAACCCTGATCTACCCACTGCAGCAAGCACGGTCATGATGGAAAGCATACAATTGCACTCCATTTCCCCAATACAAGCTTCTGCTTGAGTGGAGGCGGAAAGTTACTTACGTCCTCCGTACCAAGCGTACCGCGCTGGGTGTAGAAATTCGTGAACGCAACGAGCCAGACGCACCGCCTAGCTCTCCGTCAGCGAATGAGCACGCAGCTACGACTATGCCACCACATACTAGGGCTTCACACCGCCTGTAGGGCGCGTGCTTAGTATCTAGGAGGTCAGTCCGAACCTACCAGAGAGGCTGCAAGAGCGCGGCGAAGGCCCGGCTAAATATTGTACGCCTTGATGATTTTGGAAAGAGCGACGAATAGGACCATAGATGCTAGTAAACCCCATACGCTCCATTGCAAGAAAATTAACTTACGCTTAAGGCCAGGTTGAAGACTGGCGAGATCTTCCGTATTCAGTTCTCCCCGTTTTATGAACGATTTTGGAAACGTCACAATGCCCGAAATACCCCCTACGAGCAGAAGCTTCCCCCAAGGCCCGCCGTGCCTGAGTGGCGCTCTGATTGTTACAGCTGAACAATTTTTGAGTGGTTCTAGCATTTCATCCAGTCGCGTGTAAGCCAAGTGCAGGCAGACGCCTATCCAGACAATGCTGAGAAGAATAACAACTCCGCAGAGGAAGCCGACAACGAGTCCCGCCATGCTCATTTCGTGACCTCATAAATAGCTTCGCCCAATGTCTCGCCCCCGGCGCCTAGAAGCTTTCCACCTGCGTATGAACCCGCACCGACAATGATGACGCCGCATAAAAGAGTGGCGGCTCCTCCCGTTGGAATTCCCAGTCCGATACAAATTGTACTTACGGTTGCGCCTGTCAGGGCGGCCCCTGTCATTGCTCCACCAGCCACGCCGCCGATAAAGTTGCCTCCCTCTGTGAATTTTATTTTTCTGCAGGCCGCTGCATTGCCCGCAGTGCAAACATCTTGAACCTTCATATAGCTTGCGCCGCCCCCTACAGCAGTGCCAATCCAGCCGCCGTACTTAACAAACTTGGCTGCTTTGGCGACGCCTTCCGCGTGAGTGGCATAGCCGGGGATCTGCCCCGGCGCACCTGCCAAACTCCAGTGGTGCACCAAGCTTTTGCTTGATATACCAAGGGCAGATTTCAGACGAGGATGATCAGGGAAACCAATGCCTTTCTTGGTTAGAAAGTTGAGTTGCTTGTCCAACTTGGCAAACAGTCGTGCACGCTCAGCGAAAAATTCAGGGCTACGTAAATTGCCATCTCGTAGGAAGCTTTTCTGGTGCAGTGTTTCGATATCTTTTAAGGAGGTCTGCACGTCTCCAAGGTTCTTGGCGAAGATCGCCGTACCAACACCGACTGAGGTTGAGCCTTCTGAAAGTATGGATTCGATTTCGCTCCGATGGCGAACCATGAAGCTGGCTTCTTCGTCAGTCATGGGCTTGAGTGCAGCATCCACTTTCTGAGCTGCTTCTGTTAGCAGTGCCTCTTCACGGGTGCACTGGAGATTGTTCGGATCGCTCAATACGATGAGTTGACCGGGCTTGGCATAGCCGGTTACGTGCGGGTTGAGTCGTTTGAATTTCTCAAGAGCGGCGCCGTTTGCTTTATCGAATAACGCAGCTTCGAGAGCAGAACGGGGCATCACTTCCTGGACGATGTAGAAGCCGGGTTCAGCCGTTTCCTTTGCAACCTCAGGCTTCTTCGCAGGTTCATCAGGGTATTCCGCCCAGTACTTGGCGTGCAGATCCGTAGGTTCACCACCGCGGTAAGGTTTATTTCTCGGTGCATTTACGAGTGCGGGTTTTGGCACGTTTCCATATTCGCTCATGAATCATCCTTGTTCGTCCCTGAGAATACTGATTTGAGGCTGGGCATAGCGACACTATAGAAAAAGACCACCGCTGGCTGTAGGACAAATCCTAAGTGCTATGCCAAAACTCTGGATCCCTCTCAATTGCTAGGGATGAAGGATAACTTACGAGGAAAGGCGATTGAATGAAGGCACATCGCCACCAAAAAATCGCCTCATCCATTTGATTGAGATTCATCTTATGCTCAGTAACGGGAACCGGCAGAACAACTCCCATTCATTTTGAATGGCTGAGATCGGCCAAAAGCAGCCTCCCTGAAAGCTGATCCTGAGTGACTTACCTATCATAGAAATTCCAACAATGGTAAATGCCGACAACCTCATTTTCTGTAAAAAACAATGTCAGTTCCTCTGGACATTCAAAAAGCACAGTTCTTCCCTAGATTTCACACGTTAAACTATTCACATTCGATCCTCAGATATCACGCGATTTCTGATTCATTCAGACGACCTGCGAGACTATTTACGTGCTTCTTTAGCAAGTTGTAAAAATGCTGAGCAGCCAAAGTCAGTGCACCGACATCACACAGATTATCGTAGTACTCCCCCACGTTGACTCGCGCATGATCTAGTCGATGGCCCGCCTTAAGTTCTGCAACAAGTCGATCAGACATCTCTTCAAAGGTCATCTTTTTATCTACTGCACGATGCGCAAGATTAAGCACATCTGTCAGACAACTTAGTATTTCCTCATCGAAATATACTGAGAGCAATGCAGATAATGAGCCTATCTCTACAATTAGATTTCGATACTCACCGAAAACCAAGATAGTTCGCTCATCAAATTCCTTGTGTTTTTGGAGGTATAGTTGCTTGGACCCCTCATCACCTTCCATCTTAGAAATACCTACAGCAGCCAAAGCCAACTCTCGCTCCGACATAAAGTGCTGATACTTTTTTACAGTATCAATCAATCGAGCGACATCTACCACGGCCCTCTTAAACGTATCAATTTTCAATCGAGACTCTTCTTGGAGCCATAGGTAGCGCTGCTGCGACTTCCATACCTGCCCCTTATAATCCTCAAATTGCTTTGAATATTCTACCTTCACAGACTCAATCTTAGACGTAATCACCTCGATATCTTCTTTAGTAGCCAAGTTCTTGCCCTTTTCAGCCATGTAACCTGGCAAGAAACTCCGCACTATCAGTGAGAACACTCCTCCCACGATGAAAGATAGGAAGTAACGCATAAATAAATCCAAGTCAAACCATTCCAACCGCTACCTCCTGACAATCAAGTTAAAATCAAGTTAAAGAGAGAAAAGTATTGCGAAAATATTAAATTTCGTTAGCGCTCATACCTACCGAGCCTCAATGACTTTATTGTCTCAAATTTGGATATCAGAAGTATCGACCTTTCGGGTTCAAAGAAGAAAAAGAAATCACCAGCATGGCCAATGAATCGTGGACTTTGAATAGGCAGTGCATTGGGCGTTACGGTCACGTCATCAATTATGTAATCGAATGCTTTTCCCTCCAAGACAGCGGTCGCCTTCAACTGACCATGCCCGAAAGCAATAAAAGGGAGAACTGCAAGTAAGAACAAGCATGCAGTACGAGGGCCTTCTGCGGGGATTTGACGTGCTAAGATATCATGAGTGCTAGCATATAAGGCGAGAGGGGCTCCGATCAGAACTGGTAATGCGACCTGCCACTTTTCTACTGGACCGTAAATTAAAAAGGTTAAAACTCCAGCAATATACAACATAACCAATAAGCGTTTATATTTTCTTAGAAATCGCGCTGGAGATGTATCTCTACCCTCTCCAGGCTGGAGCGCTGGCCCAACATGTACGAACTGACCAACCATTACTCCAAATGCCAAAAACACAAAAGCCGACGCAATTGGGTATATTGTTGATTTAACGATATCCGTTAGGTTTACATATTCTAAAATATTAACCCCAAATGGAGACCAGTACCCCCATAGATAGAGAACTCCCGCCGCCGCAAAGTACAAGGACAGAAAGTATATGTAGGCACCTGATTGCTCTTTTAACCCTTCTGGAAACAATTTTTCACCCATGAAGCTCCTCACGTGAGCGTTTGTTGAATGGCGAATCCTATGCGGAGAGCGGCAGCTATCTCCGTTCGCTCTGTTGCACGGATAAACTTTGCGATATTCAAAACAGCCAGCTTGACTTATACAAATTTTTTAAAAAAAACACCACCTCGGTCACTAGAGACTCATCATCTCTAAAATTTACAGCTATTCCTTATTAGAAAAAAATATTCTGGAAAAAATAGCGTAACCTCTGACACCCATATAAACAACCAAAAGAAAGACCAGCAACATAGCAAGCTCTACGGAAACTTCTTGGCTAGCGGAGTTATAACCAAATAAAAGAATCGCCGCCATGCATGCCGCAATCACTATCAGCGACACAATTTCAAGCAATAAGTACTGGTGCTTATATCTTGCCTCTAGAGACTTATATTGTGTATCGAACTGTTCTTTAATAGCATTATGCTTCTTTTTGATTAACCCCCACTCATTATCAATCTCATTATATATTGACTGCAAGGTATTACGTTGATTAATTATTAGTAGAAGCATAAATACCGTGAAAGCCAGAGCGCCAGACAGAATTAAGAAGTTCTTCAGGGTCACGTGACTGGACGGCTCAAACTGGCTACCTGCAACAATTAGTGCCGCCGGTACTGTTAGCAGCTGATTTTGAATATCCGAAAACACTTTGTTAATCTTAGTTATGAATTCAAACTTGCTTTTCTCAATCTCGGCCTTTATTTTCTGAAAAGAAAACTCGGAGACGTATAGCTGATATCCAGACGATACGCGCCGTTTGAACTCTTCAAATTTTTCATTCAAAAGCCCCACATCAAAAACACAGCCCTCGAACTCCTTGGATAGTTCAAGGAGAACCGATTTAATAATAGTTTTCTTTTGGTCGGCATGTATCTCATCCGTGACATAACGCCCGATGAACTCCTGTAAGCCTTGGATAGGCGTGATTTTATCTGCCTGATAATCTATATGGAGTTCGATTTTTTCTTTGTGGAAAAATATGATTTTTGTTGATGTCGGTTCTGTGCCGTGTTCTGCGAGTTTGCTCAAGGACTCTACGAGAAGCACGGTGTCCAAATAGGCTTGGACCGGCAGAGGTCGATCAACGTCTGCGGCGCTAAAAAGATAGTCGAGATCCGCAATATAGAACTCTTTTGGGCACTTCTTTTTTCTTGATGCGCCGGCAAGGAGATCAGTTAGTGATTGTGCAAAAAACTCGTTAGCCGCAGAGAGAGCCCTGAATACTATCAGCCCTGTTTCTGGATTAGAGGAGATCAGTAATCCAGCTTGCTCCAGCTCTCCAGTTATCTTGGAAAAGCTAGGATTTGTTGCTGTGCCACTTACTCGTCCACGCGACACTTCTTTGTCATTGAGAGATCTATATGACCATGCTGATAGTTCAAGCTTGCTCATCGGCATCATCTAACTCTCCAAGAGCTTTCCTCATATCCCTGACAAGCTCCGCTGGAGGGCGTTTAATTATAATTGAGTCGGCGTCCGGATCGTAGTAAACAGTTTCGGTGCGCAGATCATTAACATCAAAACTTAAACTTACAGAGCCAAAGCGGCGACTAACCCGCATAAGTTTCTTATAGGTTGCAGGATTTGGGGAAAAAATCTCACTCACTTCATAATTGTTTTCCCTGATGTACTGTACAAAGCTTTCAGGATCTTGTTCATTTATATGCGCAGATAGAGCGGTCAGATTTACCGGAGCTTCTTCTTGTTTTCTCTCATTGCAAAAATTGTAAAGTCTGTCTCGAGTAAGCTGGCAACGATCCGCATCCCACCCCTGAGCAGCGTAGTAATCTTCCATGGCTTTAACTGCGATTTCGGTGTTGTGTTTTGCATCAGTATATTCTGTGCAAGATATGGCAGCCCTGAAATATTGAGTGATCTCAGATTCGCCCGCTCTGCGCTTTATAAAAGACAAGTAAGGTTGCTGGTCATTCTGCCACTTTTCAATATCGATGCGCGCTGCCTCGTGTAGGTGGCTAATATCGAATGAAAGAGAATTGTTCAGGTCGAGGGTTTCTTCATCAATACCAACTCCTTCCTTGAGCTTAAGCATCGCTATTAAAAGCCAGTCTCTTCCTTGATTGGTGTATCGAACAAACAGAGGCCAGCTCGTAGTGGCCATAAACTGGTCTTTCATTCTATCGGCAATGAGATCACAGGATGTATTGCTAAATTCGATGATGTTAGACTCTTCGTTGGAATAGTCCTGCATGATGTTTGGAAATGGGTGAGCAGCTCCCTGCCCAAAGGTTCCATAGCCATTACTTAGCTTTGTATAAAGAGCTAAGACATCTGTGCATAACGTAGTGAGTCGATCATCCAGTGGCAAAACTACAGGCCGGCGGCGCATACCAATAGAATCTGCACCATTTGTTTCTTTGGCCTTCAAAACGCCATGAATTATCGACTCTCTGATTTCCATCGCTAGTAAAACTCCCTGCTGAATTTAGTGGTTGTTGGGCGTCTGGCTTACTACGACCGACTAGGTTTGAAGGCGAAGCCTACGATCAAGGGCAGCTACAGGCAAGCAAAACGCCACTACCTTAGTGACCGTTCGTAATTTTCTTCAGCTCCTCGTTCAGTGTAGATATTGGATTGCCTCTAGTTTGATAGACGTCATTGGATAGCTGCTTTTGGTCGAAAGCGGCCTGCTGCGACTGCTGGCTAATCGCTGGCACAGCTGACGGACTGGTGATTACAGGTCGCTAATCGCATTTAGTGGGCAGGCAGGGGTGGGAGCACTCTCCCCTCCTGCATCATAGGCGTGACCTCGTTTATTCCTCTTTCATGCATCAGAAGCGTTACACCAAATGGCTGAGTTACACGCCTCAAGATTGGTGTACGAAGGCGATGTAACATTAATAATAATCAATAAATACAGTTACTTACCAATCACCGTTACACCAGTTACATGAGTTACACCACATTTGGAGGCCCCCCCGCACCCCGGAGGCATCAATCCCACCAGCGAACGTCAGGTGTATCTCCCGCAGTGTGCCTGGGGCCCCAGAGGTTTTCTTTGAGACACGGGGTCGGAAACCCGCAGGAGCTTGTTAGCGGGAGAACTCCCAGCTTAGTGAACAGGTGAACCCGGTGAACTGCCGGTTCACCTGTGCATTTGCCCTACGGAATGACGTCTTTGGGTCACCATTACCGAAACGGTAACGATGGCTGTTTTTCAACGTGATTCTTTCAATTTCAATGACTGAAATTTCAGTAACTCTTGAGTCCTCCCACTAACGAAACCTCGCGGGTTTCCGACCCCGTACCTAACGATTTTCCGTAGGGGCCCCCGGCATTTTCCGCTCGTTCACCACGGTGGTACGCTAAAGCTCAACTTAAGGAGTGGCTATGGAATCGGCGCGCGATAGAAAAACCATGGAAATTGTTGAAGCTGAGGACCTCTGGCTTCTGCCGGAGGTGGACACCTACGGCTACATCTGTAGAGGTTGCAAACTTGACGTATTCCCCGCTTCCTATCAAAAAACTAATCTGCAGCGGCCTCATTTTCGAAGTGCACGCGGAAAGGACCATTTTGAAGGGTGTGATATCGAGGGGGAAAAGAAAACAGTATCCAAAGGAAGGACGGGCAGCGTCCGCAAAGAGTTAGAGACAAGTGCAGCATTATCTCCTGCACGGTTAAAACTTCGAAACGAAAGGACGGTAGTCGACGTCGACCTCCCTCCCTCTGCAGCCCAGACGATCAGCGTCAGCAAAAGCCGCTCAGGGGATGTAGGCGAAGAAAGGCCGAAAGGACGACGCTCAGCCAACAGCATCCGCCCGATCTGCAGAGCGTTTATCGACTTTCCCTATGATCGGGATTTGTCGCTTGAAGTGCCTGGTATCGACGATACAACGTACCAATACGCGTTCAAAAAGCTACGTGGGGAGGGGATAGAAACCTTCACTCGAGCAAAGATTTTCTATGCAGAGCTTCACTGGAGCAAACCTGAAGAAGAGGGAGACTACCTTTACATCAACCTGTCTGCAGGTGAGTGGGTCAAAGATCCTCCCAAACTAGTCCGGCCTTACAGGATTCGCGTCTGCCGAGAAGGTTGGTCGAAGGCAAAACGCACAGTTGTGCGTAATGAAATCGACGTGCTACGTGAAGAGGGTATTGAGGCGAAAAAGAAAAATAGCAAAGAACGGCCATGGGTTTTCTTCATCGGCGAGCAGGACGAGAAAGACCCAGCAATCTTCAACGTGACCGATCACCGGTTGGTCTGTGGCCTGCTCGGGACGATTACTTATCCCAAGCGCTAGTAGTAGACTTACCGTCGCTTGATGACTCCCAAGGGAAGCCAGTAGGAAGCAGCGTGTATCCCTACTTGTATCCCTGACTGAGAAATCACTCTGCAAGCCATGGACTATATAGGTTGCGCGAGTCTCCCTCGGGCACCAAAATTAAGAAAGGTCTTGCTTAGCAAGGCCTTTTTTTTCGCCTGCCGGAAAGTGCCTGCTGATGCAGGAGCTGCGGCAGGCTGCGATCTTGTGATTCACCGCTTCTTGGTCAACCGAAATCCCAAGGATCCCCCATGGAAACGTCACTGGAAACAGTCGCCCTTTTCTCCCTCAAGCTCGCTTACGAGGAAGAAGGCCTGAGCCCGATCCTGCGGGACGACATGGTCATGGGTGATTACCAGAAAGACGTGTTCGAACTTCTGGTGCGGCGCGGGGATGTCGAGACCATTCAGTTCAAGATGAACGAATGCCTGGGGCTGGCGATGAATGCCTTGGGTGGTGTCGAGAAACCGCTGGGGCGCGAGTTGCTCAAGTTGTCCACCGAGTTCAGCAAGGCGCGCTCGCTGGAGCAGCTCGATCAGCCGCTCCTCGCGCTCAAGGGTTATTTGAAAGATATTTTGTGATGGTGGTCCTGCCTATCGGCTGACGCCGTAGCTCAAACTCTTACAGCCTTAAAAAGGAGAGTTGGAGCACTCAAACCTTCTTACCGCAAGATTCAAGAACGGAAGCCATACTCCCATTATGACGTCATCATGAAACATATTGGAATGTTTCAGCAAATCACTCGTTCTCTCAATTAGCCGCGGGTGTTTTTGCGCAAACCCCCTTATAGCTGCCTGCCCCATTCGCTCATCTTTAATAAATGGCACTTTGAATTCCGGCATATACTTAACTGCGCCATCCTGCGGAGCCTTCGTATTAAGAACCATGCTGACCGATTCATTCGAAAAAACAGAACCCCAATCGTAATCGGAATGTAAAATTGATCCCGTCAGCACGATACCACCGAAGGATTCCTGTAAATCTTTAGCCTCTTGCAGATACCGGCCAACTATAAAAGAACCAAATGAATGCGCAACAATAGAAATAGACCCCTTATATGTCTTCCTGATCTCCGCCAACCACAAGCGAAAATTTTCTAACACTTCGTCCTGTGCCTTTTTTTTAGTTAGGATATCCGCTTCTTCATAACCATAGACAAATGGAGCGACACACCAGCCTTGAGTAGAAGCAAGAAATGTAAATTTTGGTACCCAGTCGGCATTTGACCTGATCCCATGAATAGGAATAACGAGTTTTGAATAACTAAAATCCTGAATGACGTGCCGATGCGTATAAGAAAGCAAAGCTGCTTCCAGCATTGGGGAAGCAACATCATCGCGTTTATGTTCAACCACCGCCGGGTCAAGCTTTATCTGGACAATACCCCGTCGGATACCTCGCCTGTCAGTCGCCAGCAACTGAATGTAGGCTTGAAGTAGCTCCGGCTCATCTTCTGCCAAAAACTGAATATCCAATACAACCTTATCTGCAAGTTTCAATCGTGGTATTGGGGGTATCCCATTCTTACCTTTAAACGTCACCAACACATCCAAGTCGGCCGGGTCCGGTTTTTTTGTGATAAATGACCCACCAATTATTAACGATGCCGCACCTGCATCGTACGCCCACTTATACAGTGATTGCAGCGCAGGCTTATATCCCAGTCTCGCCCCTCCTGATTTTGAAGCCTCATCCTCAGGCGCGCAAAAAACACCAATGAACTCTTCCAACCCCATTTGATGAGTTTGATCAGCCACATATCCAGCACTATTGAAATCAGGAATGCTCATGACATATCCCCTCTCGTCCATTTAGCCAAAATTGCATATCAACTACAGCAGATGCTTCGAGATGTACTTGGAAATCTCCACCATCGACGTCTTCCCGGTGAATTCGAACTTCACTTTCCCCAGTGAAGAAAAGTAAATCTCCAGCTCCGAATCCAGATCGAAGGTGCCCGAGGTTTCCACGGAGTAGGCGACGATGTTCTTGTACGGCAAGGACGTGAAATCCTTTTTGCTGCCGGTAATGCCCTGAACGTTGACCGCGATGATGCGTTTGTTGGTAAACACCACGCCATCACGCATGGCCTTGTAAGAGTCGATCACTTCCTCGCCGTCCAGCAACAGCGCGCTTACGCGTTCGGCGTATTCATCGTTCTGCTTGAGTTTGAAGAAGCCTTTGTTGTTGAAGTCGATCATCTGTCCATCCTCATATTCAAGAAAACATCCCGGTATTTCTTTGGTTCAACGACGGGCTTTCAACACGCGGATATCCGTCGGAAACCCATCCGCGCCAACAAGCGTTTTCCAGCCCAGATACTGAAACTCGCCCTTCTCATCAATGTAATCACCCTTCTCCACTGAACGGCCGCCAACCACCGCCACGCGTTTTTCTTCGCCACAACCGCCGTCAGAAGGCCGAACCGTATAGATCACATACGGTTTCACATATTGCGTGGCGCGGAAGTATTGGCCGCAGATTTCGTCGACGGTGATCAGCATGGTTTTCAGGCGTGCTTCGCCGTCGGTGTCTTCGTGCAGTTTGAGGAAGGAGATGTCGCCGACGTCGCTGTAGCCGAGGGCACGGGCGCGTTGGTATTCGGGGGAGTTCTGGTGGGCGATACGGCCTTCCTCCGCAGCACCTTGCATTTTCGCGGCGAACTCGGCTTTGCCTTGGGCGATCATCGTATCGGCCTGGGCCGCTACGTTTTCGCATTGTGCAAATTCCTGGGAGCCGAGGTGATCCGGCGTCAGGTTCGAGCGGTGTTCGTTCATGGTCCGCAGGTTGCTTTCCAGGGCAAACATCACGTCATAGGCCGTGGTGCGGCCGCTTTGCACGTCGGCCATTTTTTCCTGCACGCGCAGGCAGTTGCCGGCGTAGTACTTCCAGCTGTTTTCCGGGTGTTCTTGCCAGGCGTCGACTGCCGGGGTCATTGCAAAGGCGAACGTGATCGCGCAGAGCAGGCGCAGAGAGTGGGTACTGACGAGCATAGGTAATCCGTTACGGAGATGGGCAGTGGCGCGACGCTACTATTTTGCTATCTTGCCGTCCACTGCCAGTCACGAGGTCGCCAGCGCCTCGATGGAGTCAATTTTCAGAGGGAGAAACACCTTGATGGCCTTGTTGTACTTTTTCGTCTGGGCAGCCGTTTGGGCTTGGGTCGTGCAGAGCCGTGGTGGCTGGAACCTGATCCTTGCCAACCTGGCGGGTGCCGCCAGCGGCTTTATCGTCGCAATGATTTTTTCGGTGATCTGTTCAGGTCTTTTCCCGGCGCACGTGCCTCCTTCACCCGAGAACCTGGCCAGTAGCGTGTTGCAAGTGATCACCACGTTCGGCGTGTTGGCGGGCGTCTGGATGTGGCTGGTCAGGCGTCCGCAGCCAGAGCATCCGTTGGCCCGCCAACTTTTCGCGGGCATCTGTGGCTTGGCTGCAGGTGTGACGACACTGGTGTTTTTCGCGCTCAATTTTCACTGAGTGCCGCTATCGTGACTGGCATTAGCCGTCTGTTTTGTTATCGTGCCGCCCATCGTCAGCGTTCACTGTGGGCGTGCGTTGATTTCAGGGTTTTGAAGGTTTAAGGAAAGGATCAAATGGAGTTTCTGCGTTTTCTGGCGTTTGTCGCGGCCTGGGGTTTCATGTGGCGCTGGGTGGTGAAGAACCGCGGTAGCTGGAATATTTTCTACGGCAACATCGTTGGCGCAGCGGGCGGTTTCATTGTGGCGATGGTGGTGCTGTCGATCACGTTGTCGCTGTTTCCGTCGTCGCATGACTACCAACCGGCGCAGGCCGAAAACACTCAAGTCACCGAGCCGACCTCTCTATTGCCTGAAGCCGAGGCAGTAACACCCGCCGCCGCGCTAAAGGATGCGCCCGCCTTTGCTGCCATCGAACCGGACGACAAGCCGTCTCCCGCCGACTCCGCGTTGTTGCCGAATTACGCCAGCCGGGCGCCGAAATCCATCGGATTACAGACCGTGCTGGATCAAAGCGACTATCAAGGGCGCATGGCCCTGGCAGCGCTGAACAAGAAATTGCGCGACGACGCACAGGCCGACAAGTCGATGATCGCGTATGTCATGTGCAGCCCGTTTGTGACCAGCACGTTGCGCTTTCCCGCTTCGGCGCGTTTCGCTGACAGCAAAGCGCTGGTCAGCCACCGCTTCAAGGATCAGGTCTACACCTTCAACAACACCGTCACCGCGCGCAACATGAACGGCGACGATGTCACCTACCGTTTTGATTGCTCCGTGCAAGAACAGCCGCGAGTTGACGCGCTACCTGCGCAGTGGCGTTTGTTGGCGCTGAATCTGCAAAAAGCCGACTCTTAAGGCTGATTTAAGGGTTCAAGGCGCCGGCTGCGCTATCATCGCCGGCCTGTGCGCCTTGAGCTTTGCCCTTCGATGTCTCCGACACCCGCTGACCTGATCCCCCTGCCTCCTGTCCTGGCCGGCCCGCTGCTGCGACGGCTGGAGCCAATGCGCGTGGTTATGTGGCTGGTCGGCACGCGGCCACTGTCGCTGACATTGCGCCTGCAAGACGTAGGAGACATTCCTCTCGATGCCGGGAAATGCACGGTCATTCCCGTAGGCCGCCACGCCTTTGTGCATCTCATCGATGTTGCCCTCGATAACGCCCTGCCCTGCGATACGCGTATCGACTACGACCTGCTGATCGACGATGCAGAGGGCATCGCCGACTGGGCGGCGCATCTGCTGTACGGCGATGCGACCAGCGCGAACTTCGTCCTGCGCTCGCGGATTGATCAACTGCTGCACGGCTCCTGCCGCAAACCGCATCACCCGGCGGCGGATGGCTTGCTGTGCGTCGACCAATTGCTGGCGACGGAAACCGATGCGCATCAACGCCCGGCGCTGTTAATGATGAGCGGCGATCAGGTCTACGCCGACGATGTCGCCGGCCCGATGCTGCGGGCGATTCATGCCTTGATCAAACGACTCGGCCTGTTCGACGAACACCTCGAAGGCGCCGTGGTCAGCGACAGCGCCAAACTTTACGAACACCCGGCCAGTTACTACCACCGTGCGGACTTGTTACCCGCGCTGGAGAGCAACGAGACATTGCGCGAGCGATTTTTCGGCGGCGCGCGTAAGCCGATTTTCACCAGCAGCAGCGCCGACAATCATCTGGTGACGTTTGCCGAAGTCATGGCGATGTATCTGCTGGTGTGGTCGCCGATCGCCTGGTCGCTGATCAATCCGCAAGCACCCGAGTTAACGCCCGAACGCCTCAAACGCTATGCCCTCGAACAGACTCGCATCGATGCTTTCAAGGCTGGATTGGGCAAGGTCGCCCGCGCGCTGGCGCATCTGCCGAGCCTGATGATTTTCGACGATCACGACATCACCGACGACTGGAATCTGTCCGCGCAGTGGGAGGAAACGGCCTACGGCCATCCATTCTCCAAACGCATCATCGGCAATGCGCTGATCGCCTATATGTTGTGTCAGGGCTGGGGCAATAATCCAGATGCATTCAAGGATGTGCTGGCGAAAACTGCGCAATTGAGCGCCAGTGGCAATGACCAGTATCTCGACAGCCCGGTGCAGGACGACCTGATCGATGACTTGCTGCGCTTTCAACATTGGCATTTTGTACTGCCGACCAGCCCGGCGCTGGTGGTCATCGACACCCGTACCCGCCGCTGGCGCAGTGAAATGGCGCTCAAGCAGCCCTCAGGCCTGCTCGATTGGGAGGCGCTGAGCGAACTGCAACAGGAGTTGCTCGATCACCCGTCAGCGATCATCGTTTCCCCGGCACCGATCTTCGGTGTGAAGCTGATTGAAACCGTGCAGAAAGTCTTCAGTTGGTGCGGTTATCCGCTGCTGGTCGATGCGGAAAACTGGATGGCCCATCGCGGTGCCGCGCAGGTGATTCTGAACATTTTCCGCCACTCACGCACACCCGGTAACTACGTAGTGCTGTCCGGCGACGTGCATTATTCCTTCGTCTACGAAGTGCTGATCCGACACCGCAAGGCCGGGCCGCGGATCTGGCAGATCACCAGCAGCGGGATCAAGAACGAGTTTCCAAAAACCCTGCTGGAGTGGTTCGACCGCCTCAACCGCTGGCTTTACTCACCGCGCTCACCGCTGAACTGGTTTACCAAACGCCGCCGCATGCGCATCGTGCCGTATACACCTGAGCATGCTGAGGCTGGCGAACGGTTGTGGAATTCGGCGGGGATCGGTCAGGTGTTTTTCAATGAGCAGGGGCAGCCGCGAGAGATCATTCAGCACAATTCGAATGGCAAGGCGAAGACACGGATGCTGGCGCCGGATCTGGCGGATTATCCGGACTAGAGGCTCCCACAGAGTTATCGGATATCCATTAATTCGCGGAAACAATCCGTCCAATTCCTCTGACAATCATCTCCACCTCACGCTCATCAATCGTCAACGGTGGCAGCAGCCGTATCGTTTTGCCCCGCGTGACGTTGATCAACAGCCCATGATCCCGCGCCGCGATCAGGGTGAGATCACGCACCAGTTGTTTCAGCTCGATACCGATCATCAAGCCCTGACCACGAATCGCCAGCACATTGGGATTGTCCGCCAGCTCTGCACGCAAGCGAGTCAGCAGACGCTCACCCTGAACCCGGGCGTTTTCCAGCAGGCCTTGTTCTTCGATGATGTCCAGCACCGTGCAACCGACCCGACACGCCAGCGGATTGCCGCCGAAGGTGCTGCCGTGGCTGCCGGGCGTGAACAGATCCGCCGCCCTGCCCCGGGCCAGACACGCGCCGATCGGCACGCCGTTGCCCAGCCCTTTTGCCAGGGTCATGACATCCGGGACAATGCCTTCATGTTGAAACGCGAACCAGCGCCCGGTGCGGCCGATGCCGGTCTGGATTTCATCGAGCATCAATAACCATGCATGGCGATTGCACAGTTCGCGCAGGGCTTTCAGGTAACCGGGCGGCGCAAGCTGCACACCGCTTTCGCCCTGGATTGGCTCAACCAGAATCGCCACGATGCGCTCGCCGTGCTTTTGCTGCACCTGCTCCAGCGCAGCGATATCACCGAACGGCACTTTGAGAAAATCCCCCGGCAATTCGTTGAAACCCAGGCGCACTGCCGGGCCATCGCTGGCCGACAGCGTGCCAAGTGTGCGGCCATGGAACGCGTTGGCCATGACCACCACCAGCGGCTGTTCGATGCCTTTGCGCCAGCCATACAAACGCGCGAGTTTCAGCGCCGTTTCATTGGCCTCGGCGCCAGAGTTATTGAAGAACGCGCGTTCCATCCCCGACAGCTCGGTCAGCCGCTTGGCCAATTGTTGCTGCCAGTCAATGCTGTACAGATTCGACGTGTGCAGCAGCAATCCGGCCTGCTCGCTGATCGCCGAAACGATGCGCGGGTGCGAGTGACCGACATTGGTCACCGCCACACCGGCAACCGCATCCAGATACTCGCGACCGGCCTGATCCCACAGGCGAGTGCCGAGGCCTTTGGTAAAACTCAAGGCCAGCGGTTGGTAGGTGTTCATCAGGGCGGCGGTCATGACTTCAAACTCCAGCGAAGGTCGGTGTGCTGGCAGTATGGTTAGCCAGCGAAACTGGATAAACTCGGAAAAACTTCATTCATTTAAAAGCAGAGCTTGATAATGGACCTGTTCCAGTCGATGAGCGTCTACGTCAAAGTCGTCGAAGCCGGGAGCATGACGGCGGCCGCGTTGCAGTGCGACATGTCGACGACCATGGTGGGTAATCACTTGCGCGCGCTGGAACAACGGCTGGGCGTACAACTGCTGCAACGCACCACCCGGCGTCAGCGTCTTACCGAATTCGGCAGCCTCTACTACCAGCGGTGCCTGGATGTCTTGGGGTTGGTGGCAGACTCCGAACGGCTGGCCGAACAGGCACTCGATCAGCCCCGGGGCATGCTGCGCCTGACCGCGCCGCTGACATTCGGCGTGGAACGACTGGCGCCGGCGCTGAGTGAGTTCTCGTTGCTGTATCCGCAGGTCAAACTCGATGTGGTGCTGACCAACAGCCGTCCCGATCTACTGGAAAGCGGTCTCGATGTCGCGTTTCGGCTGGGTAATTTCGAGCAGTCCAACCTGATCGCCCGGCCCTTGATCGACTACACCCTGACCGCGTGCGCGTCGCCGCAATACGTCGCCCGGCGCGGCATGCCGAAAACGCCGGAAGACTTGCAGCATCACGATTGCCTGTCGTTTGCCTATCCCGCCGGTGACGACTGGCAATCGGTGGAAAAGCGTTGGCGCCTCAGCGGCCCCGACGGGGAAATCATGGTCGACGTCAGCGGGCCAATGCTGATCAACAGCTCCGCCGGGCTGCATCAGGCTGCCCGCACCGGCATGGGCATCGTGATGTTGCCGGATGCGCTGGTGGAACAAGACCTGCGCGATGGCAAACTGGTGAAGGTGATCGCCGACTTCCAGCCACCCAGCCGACCGATGCATCTGCTCTACGCGCCGGATCGCTATCGCTTGCCGAAACTGCGTCGTTTCGTCGAGTTTGTCATGCAACGATGGGGGAAATCCTGACGTCACCTGCACGAGCCACCCATGAAGAATCACTGACAAGGACCCGAACAGCAGATGAACAAGACACTCGTCGTACGCGATTTGCTGCCCGTCGAAACGGAATCGGTGAGGCAGTTTCTCGGGCAGCATGGCTGGGGCCATCGCACCGGCTCACCTGAACACTTCGCCCAGTTGCTCGAGCATTCCCAGCGCAAGGCCGTCGCCGTCCAGGGTGAGCGCATCATCGGCTTCGCTCGCGGGATCACCGATGGTTTGTCCAACGGTTACCTGTCGATGGTGGTGGTCGATGACCAGCACCGGCGTGAGGGGGTTGGCCGCGCATTGGTCGAGCACATCATGGGCGACAATCCCGATATAACGTGGGTGCTGCGCGCCGGGCGCGAAGGCGCAGAGGCGTTTTTTGCCAGTCTGGGTTTCGAGACCTCGGTGATTGCCATGGAGCGTCCGCGCTTGAAATAGCGCACGCCGGGAAAAAACTCGACCGGCAGACCGTTGCTCCGTGACAACGCCGCCCCGCTCCCCTAAATTAGTCGGCCTGAAAAAGCCCCCGGGTTTTCTCATCTCCACTCAAGTTAAAAAGTAGTGAAATTTCAATGTCCGATTTCAACACCGCTGAATCCGTAGTCACCGAATCGTCCAAAGCGGAATACGAAAACTCCATCAATCTTTCACAACACCTGCCACAAGCCAAAATCATCAGCGAGATGGTCCTGGACGCGTTCCAGTCGACCCGCGAAAGCGACCAGATCCGCGAGCTGCGCGCGGCGATCCGTCAGGCTCACGACAGCTTCGATGACGACAAGGCCTACGAGCTGATGGGCGAACTCAAGGCGCTGAAAGACGCTGAAGCGGCCGACCTCGCCGCCCTTGAAGACCTCAGCAGCAAGTTCTCGATCGGCCGCATCCTGTCCAGCTTCAAGGACGATCCGGCGTTCCAGGAAATCGTTTATGGCCTGGCCCTCAAAGTGCTGAACCAGACCCATCAGGCGATCAGCAACCCGAGCGGTGGCAAGAGCAAGGCAGCCAAGAAGAAAGAAGTCGAAATCTTCACCATCAGCAAGGACGGCATCAGCGTGACCCTGCCGCTGCGCACGCCACGCTCGCGCCTGAACGTTGACCGTGCAGCGCTGGAGTTCCTCGGCTTCACCTTCGTCGGCGAAGGCGAAGAAGCGGAGCTGGAGAGCGAAACGTTCCTCGACAACGCCGGCACCGAGCAGGCGGTAAACCGCAAGAACATCATCACCGCGCTGCAACAGCAGACCGCGTTCGATGGCTACAGCATCGCCGCGCAGTAATAGCGCAGCGCTGAACGAAAAAGCCCCGCACTGAGATTCAGGCGGGGCTTTTTGTTATCCGGCTTTCGAGGGTTATGCGCCGGAATGCAGTGCGACGATCATGTCGACCTCAATCGCCGCATTCTTCGGCAATTGATACACACCGACCGTGCTGCGCGTGTGCCGGCCGGCATCACCGAGCACGTGACTGAACACGTCCGACGCACCGTTGGCCACTTCGCTCAGGTCAACGAAGTCCGGCGTCGACTTCACGTACACGGTGACCCGCAACAATGCCTTGATCTTGTCCAGCGAACCGACGGCATCGACGATCAGCGCCAGGCAGCGCATCGCACTGATGCTGGCGGCGGCTTGCGCGTCCTTGAGGTTCAGTTCCAACCCAACCCGACCGGGGTACTGAATCTTGCCGTGGGTGCGTGGCACCATGCCGCTGATGTACAACTCATCGTGATGACGGATCAGCGGCGCGTAATTGCCGCCGGCGGTGTTCTCGCCATAAATGTCGTAGTTCAGCTCCTGGGCCAGGGCAATAAAACGCTCGTCGCAGGTCATCCTCTCAGTCATTTCGCCCAGCCTCTCGATTGATGCATGAATAACAGTGTCCCTGCGAAGTGGCATGGCGCTATCACCGTTATGGTTGGATCCAAATCTAGGGGGTTTACTCCGATACCGCAACTAAACCCTGTAGGAGCTGCGGCACGCTGCGATCTTTTGATCCTGATCTTTAAAACTACAATCACAAGCAAAAGATCGCAGCGTGCCGCAGCTCCTGCAAAGGTATCGAGTCGAAGTGGCCTCTGCTCGCGATTGCCGACGCCTCGATCACCGAAAGTCAGCCAACAAAAAACCCCGCACATCTCTCGATGTGCGGGGTTTTTCTTCAAGCCTTTGAGCCTTACGGCGCGTACGTCAGCAGCAGCTCTGCGGGCACCTTGAAGTCCAGGGACATCATGACGCTCAACGCAGTGATGGTGAAGATCGAGAACACGAACAGCTTGCGTGCCCAGACCGTGTCATCCACCGCTTTGTAGCCGGTCCAGGCCATGTACAACCAGTACATGCCCATGGCCGCGGCAACCGCGAGGTAGCTCATGCCGGCGTAACCGCTGAAGGTCAGCATCAAGGTCGCCACGAGGAACGCCAGGATGTAGAGCAGGATGTGCTTCTTGGCCACTTGAATCCCGCGCTTCACTGGCAACACCGGAATCGATGCGGCCAGGTAATCGTTGAAGCGGAAGATCGCGATGGCGTAGGAATGCGGCATCTGCCACAGGCTGAACATCACCAGCAACGTCAGCGCGGCCATGTCGAAGCTGTTGGTTACGGCGACGTAACCGATCACTGGCGGCATGGCGCCCGACAGACTGCCCACCAGCGTGCCGTGAACCGACTTGCGCTTGAGGTACAGGCTGTAGAAGCCGACGTAGATGATGAAGCCGATGACCGCGAACAAAGCGGCCAACGGGTTGGCCACCTTGTACAACAACGCAACGCCGAGAACACCAAGGATGGTCGCGTAGACCAGGGCCAGTTTCAGGGAGATCAAGCCCTGCACCAGCACCCGGTTCTTGGTGCGTTCCATCTTCAGGTCGATGTCGCGGTCGATGCAGTTGTTGAACACGCAACCGGAGGCAACAACCAGGGATGTACCGATCATGGCAGCCAGAAACACCGCCAGATCCACATGCCCTTTCGAGGCCAGGAAAAACCCGCCTGCCACAGAAAGCACGTTACCGAAAATGATCCCCGGTTTGGTGATTTGGATAAAGTGCTTGAGCGACATCGGGTCTTACCTCACTTCGCCATCATGAACGTGTGGATGCTGAACATGATCCACAACGACAGGCCAACCAGCAGCAGGATCACGATGGCCGTGAAGACGAACGCAATCACATTGTTACGTTGGGCCACGGAACGGTCCAGGTGCAGGAAGTAATACAGGTGAACGATCACCTGGATCACTGCGAACAACAGGACGATTGCCAGCGTGGTGGCCTTCGGCAGGCTCGGGTACATCACCAGACCGAAAGGAATCACGGTCAGGATCACCGACAGGATGAAGCCAATGGCGTACGACTTTACGCTGCCGTGGCCAGCATCATGGCTGTCATGGGAGTGTGCATTAGCCATTACAGAGTCCCCATCAGGTAAACAACGGTGAATACGCAGATCCACACCACGTCCAGGAAGTGCCAGAACAGGCTCAGGCAGCTCAGACGGGTCTTGTTGGTCGCCGTCAGGCCGTGCTTGTTGACCTGGTACATCATGATGCCCATCCAGATCAGACCCGCCGACACGTGCAGACCGTGGGTACCGACCAGGGTGAAGAACGCGGACAGGAAGCCCGAACGGCTAGGACCGAAGCCCTCGGAGATCAGCAGGTGGAACTCGTTGATCTCCATGGCGATAAAGCCAGCGCCGAGCAGGAAGGTCATGAACAACCAACCCAGAACCTGCTGCTTCTTGCCTTTGTACAACGCCAGCATGGCGAAGCCGTAGGTGATCGAACTGAACAACAGCAGAGCGGTTTCGCCCAGCACGTAGGGCAGTTCGAAGATGTCGTGGCCCGACGGGCCACCGGCAACGTTGTTTACCAGTACTGCGTACACCGCGAAGATCGACGCAAACAGAATGCAGTCGGTCATCAGGTAGAGCCAGAAACCGTATACGGTCATCTCGCCCGAGTCGTGGTGATGGTCATCGTGCCCATGGTCACCATGGGCGTGTCCAACATTGGTCACTAAGTTCGACATGGTTTAAGCCTGTTCCAACGAGGTTTCAACACGGGTGGCACCGGCCGGGATTTTCCCTGCCGCGACCAGACGCTTGTGCTGCTCGGCTTCGATGCGCTCGATCGTTTCAACCGGAACCATATAGCCCTGGTCGTCACGTGCAGCGTGGATCACGAAGTAGATGACGGTGCCGGCCAGGCTGGCGATCGCCAACCACCAGATGTGCCAGATCATCGCGAAACCGAAGACGGTCAACAGCGCGCCCATCACTACGCCAGTGGCGGTGTTGTTCGGCATGTGGATCGGCTCGTACTTGGCCGGACGCTGGTACGCAGTACCGTTTTCCTTGGCTTCGGTGAACGGGTCGATGCAGTCAGCCTTAGGCAGCACAGCGAAGTTGTAGAACGGCGGTGGCGACGAGGTCGACCATTCCAGAGTGTGTGCATTCCACGGGTCACCGTGATCGCAGATGTTCTCTGGCTTGTTGCGGTCACGCACCGATACGTACAGCTGGATCAGCTGGCAAGCGATACCGACAGCGATCATCACCGCACCGAACATGGCAACGTACAGGTACGGTACCCACTCAGGGTTGGTGGTGGCGTTCAGACGACGGGTCATGCCCATGAAGCCCAGTGCATAGAGCGGCATGAACGCGACGAAGAAGCCCGAGATCCAGAACCAGAACGCTGCTTTACCCCAGCCTTCGTGCAGCTTGAAGCCGAACGCTTTCGGGAAGTAGAAGGCGAAACCTGCGATGTAACCGAATACCGCACCGCCGATGATCACGTTGTGGAAGTGCGCGATCACGAACAGGCTGTTGTGCAGCACGAAGTCAGCACCCGGGATGGCCAGCAGTACGCCGGTCATGCCGCCGATGGCGAAGGTCACCATGAAGCCCAGGGTCCACAGAACCTGGCTGGTGAAGCGCAGACGGCCCTGGTAGATGGTGAACAGCCAGTTAAATAGTTTCACACCCGTCGGGATGGAAATCAGCATCGTCGCCAGACCGAAGAAGGCGTTGACGCTGGCACCCGAACCCATGGTGAAGAAGTGGTGCAGCCAAACCATGAAGCCCAGTACCGAGATCGCGCCCGAGGCGTAGATCATCGAGTGGTGGCCGAACAGTTTCTTGCCGGTGAACGCCGAGATCACTTCCGAGAAGATGCCGAAGGCCGGCAGGATCAGGATGTAAACCTCAGGGTGGCCCCACGCCCAGAACAGGTTGACGTACATCATTGGATTGCCACCAAGTTCATTGGTGAAAATGTGGAAATCCATGTAACGGTCAAGAGTCAGCAGTGCCAGGGTAGCGGTCAGGATCGGGAACGAAGCCACGATCAGAACGTTTGCCCAGGTGCAGGTCCAGGTGAAGATCGGCATGTCCATCAGTTTCATGCCAGGGGTACGCATTTTCAGCACGGTCGCGAGGAAGTTAACCCCCGTTAGCGTCGTACCCAACCCGGATAGCTGTAGCGCCCAGATGTAGTAGTCCATACCCACGCCAGGGCTGTATTGCAGACCCGACAGCGGTGGATAGGCAACCCAGCCGGTCTTGGCGAATTCGCCGACGCCCAGGGACAGGTTGATCAACACAACGCCGGATACCAGCAGCCAGAAGCTCAGGGAGTTCAGGAACGGGAACGCAACGTCACGCGCGCCGATCTGCAGCGGCACTGCAAGGTTCATCAGGCCGGTGAAGAATGGCATCGCCATGAAGATGATCATGATCACACCGTGAGCGGTGAAGATCTGGTCATAGTGTTCAGGTGGCAGGTAGCCAGGCGAACCCTCGGTGGCCATGGCCAACTGGGTACGCATCATGATGGCGTCGGCAAAACCGCGCAGCAGCATGACCATGGCGACGATGATGTACATCACGCCGATTTTCTTGTGGTCAACCGAGGTCAACCACTCGGTCCACAAGTAGGTCCACTTCTTGAAGTAGGTGATTGCAGCGAACAGCGCCAGACCACCGAGGGCGATCATGGCGATGGTCACCATCACGATCGGCTCGTGGAATGGGACTGCTTCCCAACTTAATTTACCAAACATCGTTTACTCCTCTGCCCCGGCAGCTGAATGCGAACTCGAGTCAATTTCCGTGGCCGCCACTTCTTTCTCTTTCTTCTCGTGCTTCAGCGGCTTGCCCGGCTTCATACCTTCGTACTTGTCGACGATGATCTGGAACTGGTTCGGCGTGACCGAGGAGTAGAGCTCGACTGGGTTGTTCTGGCTCGGTTTGGCAAGGGCCGCGTATTCAGCTTGATCAAGCTGTTTAGGTGACTTCTTGACTTCACTTACCCAGGCGTCGAAATCTTCCTGAGTGGTGGAGATAGCCTTGAATTTCATACCGGTGAAACCCGCGCCGCTGTAGTTGGCGGAGATACCGTCCATTTCAGCGTTGCGGTCAGCGATCAGGTGCAGCTTGGTCTGCATGCCCGCCATCGCGTAGATCTGGCCGCCCAGACCCGGGATGAAGAACGAGTTCATCACAGCGTCAGAGGTGATCTTGAAGTTGATTGGCGTGTGCGCCGGGAACACGATCTTGTTGACCGTGGCAATGCCTTGTTCCGGGTAGATGAACAGCCACTTCCAGTCCAGCGCGACCACTTCGATGGTCACAGGCTTGACGTCGGACTGAATCGGACGATACGGGTCCAGTTCGTGGGTCGAAATGTAGGTGATGTAACCCAGGGCAATGATGATCAGGACCGGGATGGTCCAGACTGCCACTTCGATTTTGGTCGAGTGCGACCATTTCGGGGTGTAGACGGCGTTCTTGTTCGACGCGCGGTACTTCCAGGCGAACAGGAAGGTCATGACGATAACCGGCACGACGACCAACAGCATCAGCAGGGTCGCGGTGATGATCAGGTTTCGCTGTTCCAGGCCAACCTGGCCCGTTGGATTGAGCAAGGTCATGTTGCAGCCTCCCAGCAACAACGTGCCGAGCAGCGGCACTAGGCCTAGTAATCTGGGGTACCTGTTTTTACTCATCTCACGACCTCTAAAGCAGCTTGCGCAATGCAGTTGGGTTTTGATCGCCAACACTTCACCCTGCCAAGGGTTGGCATTTTCTTTGGATTGAATAAGGGCCGCCCGTCGCGCGTCAGACGCTCGACAAAACCTGGGACAGCGGTCAGTTCTTATTCGAATTCGTGGTCAAAGGCCTTGTTACAGACCAATTCCATTTGGTGCGGAAAGTTGGAAGGCACCGACACCTGGGTGTCTTGAAAGCCTTTCGACTCACTCGACACCCGACTTCCTGCTCGCCTCCTTAATAAAGGCTGAACAGTGCCGGGAATTCAGTGCGGGCGATTGTAGATAGGTAGCGCCCTATACACCATGTCTTATCCCGAAATAATTTTTATCCGTTCGAGCAACAATGCGTCGCCATTTTTGCAAAAGTTCCACATGTTATCGAAATAGATTCTCAACAAAAACACCAAAAAATGTAGGTGTACCCGCGTCAGTTCAGACAGCTCCGAAGGCTATTTCCGAACGTTGGAACAGCGCAAAGCCCGATAACCCAAGGCTTTTGGCCATATACCCGCGCTTGTTAAAACTGCCTGCTCTGGCACTTGCGTGCTAAAGCCGAAAAACCGCGAAACTGACCAATCCTTTTTTGTAACAACGGCCGATTCCGGGTCATCGAAGCGGCCTGCGACACCACGTATGTGACAACATGTCGCACACCTGCCACACCCTCCCTTGCCGTCCGTCACGGTGTTTTCACCCACACTCTGAAATGCAAAACGCCTCGATTGGCTGATCCGCAAATCGAGGCGTTTTCTGTATCGGCCAGACAGCCGAATAGTTGACTCAGCGCAATGCTTTTCGGTTACGCGAGGTCAGCAGCGGCACCAGAATCACCACCAGCACGAACGCCACCAGTGCCCATTGCGCCAGCGACAGACCGAGGATCGGCGGGTACGGCGTCGAGCAGAAACCGTCGACCTGAAAGCCCAACGGGAAGATCTTCGCCAGCGGCAGATCATCGACAATCGGCTGCAGCACATCGATGCCGCAACTCACCGCCGGATAGAACTGGGTGTAGACGTGATGCCCGGCCACACCGGCACCGGCAATCGCACAAATCACTACCAGCACTTCAAATACGGTGATGCTGCGGCGCGTGCGCATGCCCGCGCCAATGAACGCGAACAGCGCGATCAACAGCAACGCATAGCGCTGCAAGATACACAGCGGGCACGGCGCTTCGCCGAGCACGATCTGCATGTACAGCGCACCACCGATCAGTGCCAGGCAGATGATGCCCAGCAACACCAGAAAGCGCCGTTCACGTCCCAGTCGAATCGTTTCCTCGCTCATCGCGTTTCCTTTATATGTCCATGGTTCAGCTGGCCGGCGGCTGCGCTTGCAGTTGCGCCATCAAGCTGATGTTGTCTTCGATATGCCAATTGGCCGCGATGCGACCCTTGTCGATCTGATAGATATCGGTTGCCCGGAAGTCTACACGCTGGCCCTGCCCTTTGAGAGCCTTGAACGTACCGCTGAAGTGTCCGCGAAAGTGCAGATGCACCACCACGCGATCACCGGCGATGATCATTTGCTCGATGTCGCAACTCAAGTCCGGCACCGCCGTGCGAAAGAACTTCGACGCCAGCAATGGCCCGGTCGGCCCCTGCACCCGGCCCTCGGGTGGCGTCTGGTCGACAAATTGCGGCGACAACGCCGCCATGGCCAACGCCTCCTCACCGGAATTCCAGAAACTGCCATAGCGCCGCGCGGCCAGTTCCATGGCTTCTGCCTGCGCCTTGGGCAGGCTCTGATCGACGATCAGGGTCTGCGGTTTTATCAGGGCAGATTCGGCAAAGGCCAACGGACTGGTCAGCAACGCGGCCGAAAGACCGATAGCTGTAAAGCTGAAACGACGGGCGAAGGTGAAGTGCGACATGGGGGCGATCCTGATCATGTAAACGAACGAGCGCCTATCATCAGCATCGGGGAATAAACGATAAACCGGTTAAGAAACGATTAACCTTTAAACAGAATTTAAGAATCGAGACCGTATAACGGCCTTCGCGAGCAGGCTCGCTCCCACATTGGATCTGCGTCGAACACAAATACTGTGAACCACACAAACCCATTGTGGGAGCGAGCCTGCTCGCGAATGAAGGCAACTCGACTCTGGCTTATTCCAAAGCAGAAGCCGGCCCGAAGAACTCATAACGGCTCTGCTGCTCCGGCACACCCAGCGCTTTCAGATGCCGCTTGATCGCGCCCATGAAGCCCTTCGGCCCAAGGAAGTAAGCGTCGACATCACGCTGCTGCGGCAACCACTCGCCTAACAACGCCTGACTCAACATCCCGACCTTGTCCGCCGCCGGGCTCACGCCGTCATCTTCGGCGTAGCAATAAAAACGCTTGAGTTGCGGATGACGCTCAGTCAGGTCGTCAATCCAGTCACGGAACGCGTGGACGCTGCCATTGCGCGCGCAGTGGATAAAGTGCACCGGACGTTCGGTCTGCAGCGCCGCTTCAAGCATCGCCAGGGTTGGCGTGATGCCGACGCCGCCACTGATCAGCACCAACGGCTTGTCACTCGCGGTCAAAGTGAACTCACCCGATGGCGGAAACAGTTGAATGCTCGCGCCGACGTGCAATTGATCGTGCAAGTGATTGGACGCACGGCCACCCGGTTCGCGCTTGACGCTGATGCGGTACTGACCGTTGTTCGCCAGTGCCGACAGCGAGTAATTGCGACGGATTTCTTCGCCATCGAGGATCAGCTTCATGCCGATGTACTGACCCGGCTCGGCTGCGAGGATCGGGCCTTTGTCGGCCGGTTCGAAGTAGAACGAAATAATTTCCGCGCTCTCCTCGACCTTGGCCGCGACGATGAACTCACGCGCCCCGCGCCAGCCGCCGACGGCGTGTTCTTTCTGGTCGTAGATCGCGGTTTCGGCGCCGATCAGGATGTCCGCCAGTTGCCCGTACGCTGCGCCCCAGGCGCTCATTACTTCGGGCGTAGCGATCTCTTCGCCAAGCACTTCGGAAATCGCCCGCAGCAAGCAGGTGCCGACAATCGGGTAGTGTTCCGGAAGGATCTGCAGGGCGACGTGCTTGTTGATGATCTTCGCCACCAGATCGCCCAACTGGTCGAGCTGATCGATGTGCCGCGCGTACATCAATACACCGTTGGCCAAGGCACGAGGCTGGTCACCGCTGGCTTGGTGCGCCTGATTAAACAGCGGGCGCACTTCAGGGTATTCAGAGAGCATCATGCGGTAGAAGTGAGTGATCAGCGCTTCACCGCCGCTTTCCAGCAGAGGCACGGTGGATTTGACGATGGCACGATCCTGGACGCTAAGCATAACAATGACTCCTGAGCTTTCTTGAAAAGTTACCTTAGGCTTATCAGGTTCCGTGCCAAATAATTTATCCATATAAATCAATCGCTTGAAAATATCGTAGTCATAAAGACTCAAAGGCCTTTATAGTCATCCCGACTACATCTTGTCTCTTTGACTACAAGACCATGACTGCCAAATCCCTGCTCACTGCGCTACTGCCTCTGGTCTCCGACCTGTCCCGCGAACTGCCCGAGGGCGAGCGTTACCGACGCCTGCTCGAAGCCATGCGCGCCCTGCTGCCCTGCGATGCGGCGGCGTTGTTGCGTCTCGACGGCGAAGCGCTGGTGCCGTTGGCGGTGGACGGTTTAAGCACCGACACTCTCGGCCGGCGCTTCAAGGTCAGCGAGCATCCGCGCTTCGAGATTCTGCTGAGCGGGGCCGGGCCGACGCGCTTCGCCGCCGACAGCGACTTGCCCGATCCTTATGATGGCCTGGTCGACGGCCTCGACGAGCATCTCGAAGTTCACGATTGCCTCGGCTGTCCGTTGTTTGTCGATGAAAAACTCTGGGGCCTGATCACCCTCGACGCCCTCGACCCCGAGCGTTTTGAGCCGATCGAACTCGACGCCCTGCAAGCTTTCGCCAGCCTCGCCTCGGCCACGGTCAACGCCGCCGAACGCATCCAGCGCCTGGCCAATCGCGCAGAAGACGAGCACCAACGCGCCGAGGTTTATCGCCAAGCCAGCGGCCAGCAGAACCGCGAGATGATCGGCCAGAGCAAAGCGCTGAAGAAATTGGTAGAAGAGATCAATCTGGTCGGCGGCAGCGATCTGACCGTGTTGATCACCGGCGAAACCGGCGTCGGCAAAGAGTTGGTGGCCCAGGCGATTCATGCCGCTTCACCGCGCGCAGACAAACCGATCATCAGCCTCAACTGCGCCGCCCTTCCCGACACGCTGGTAGAAAGCGAGCT